>JACZKW010000005.1:0-43583 GCA_014859835.1 Thermoplasmata archaeon
CCTCCGAGGTGTTGTTCTCACCCGTAGCTTGCTGTGCCTGGTCCAGGAGTTCCTCGATCGAACGCACGGAGGCTCCTGAATCCCTCAAAGGCTGGAGCCTCTCGCGGACATCTGACACAAGGTTTGCGAGCTTCTTCTCGATGAGTCCTTCAGCCGTGGTCCTGCATGAGATTGCCTGCTGAAACGCGAAGTCCCACAATTTCTCTGAGAACGATGTTTTGGCGACTTCCATCAAATCCTCGCAAGACTTGACGCTGAGGCCCATCGACTTCGCCTTGAATATCAAATCGTTGTTCTCTTCCATTACGTTGTTTATTGAGCCCTCGAATAATTGCAGAGCCATTTCTGAGCATCTCGTCAAGGCTCCCATGCATCTCTTGAAATCGTGCGCGACCAGATATCCCTGCGCTTCGGTGAGGATTCTTTCGCACTCACCTGTGTCGATGCCGACCTTCTTCAGTCGGTCGACCTGTTCTCTGACCGAGCTCAGTTCGATCCTCGAACTGTCCATGTTCTCCCTGATCAGATGGATCTCGTCGCCGCTCTCGATCGACTTCCCTAGAGCGTCGACATACTTGCCCTCAGAGAGCAGCGTTTCCGCCTCCTTCACAAGTTGCTCTATCTCGGGGGCGCTTATTCCGTCTTCGGCCGCCTCCAAAAGCTTCACGCGTGCCATTTCGACTGCCCTGGTGCTGATCTCCTTCTGCAGCTCAGCCTTCTCCATCTCGGCCTCGCAATTCATCGCAAGCTTCAGCGCATCCTGGAACCGGTCCTCGTTGAAAGCATGGATCCCATCGGCGACACATCGTTCTGCCATCCCGACAGAGACGCCTTCGTTCGCAGCCTTTTCCACACGGTCCTTGAACCTCTCGAGGGTGTTCCAGATTGTGTTCCTAGTGACTTCGGTCGACGATTCAGATGATTTCTTTGCGAGCTCGAGAGCAATCGCATATTGATGACGGGTCAATGCCTCGACGGCCTGATCCAGGAGTTCCCTGGCCTGGCCTACATCCATGTCGAGTGTCTCAGCGTTCTTGAGGTTGCCTCGTGCAACCTTGATCTCGACCGCTGCCTTGGAGCTTAAGTTCTTTATCTGGTCAATGTCGTTCATGGCCGAATCGATGCACCTGAGCGCCTCGGCATAATCTCCTGTCTTCCATAGGATGACCGCCTTCTCTGCGAGCGTCTCTGGATCCTTAGTGTCCACTCCGACATTCTTGGCATCAGTAAGCAACCTCTGGAGTTCCTTGATCATCTCTGATACGCCATCTGCCGTCTTCTGGCGGACAATGTCTTCACACCGTTTCGCAACGGCGAGTGCCTGATCATATTCTTTCTTCTTCATCAGGTCCTTGGCTTGTCTCAGCGTCTCTTGGCCTTCGGACATGTCGATCTCATATGACTGGGCGAGTTCGATGCTCTCCTTGGAGGTGAGTATGAACTTGGCGGCTAGGTACATGGCCAGCTTCTTCTCGGCCTCCTCGGTCAGCGAATCAAGCAGCTTCTCTGATGCGTCGAAATCGCTATCCTGGAAGTATCTCTTCGCGAGCCCGAGGTCCTTGGCTTGATCAGTGACATCGGCCTTGCTCCTCTGCGCCTCCTCGACGAGGTCCTCGGCTCCTCGTATCTTCTCCTTTATTCCGTCATATCTCCTGATCTTATCCTCCAGGGACGACCTGGTCTCTGAAATCAGGGAATTGGCCCTGTCATAATCCTTCTCTTCGAACTTGGCACGAGCATCTTTTACTGCGGTTTTCGCTTCGTTGACGCTGATTCCTATCGACTTTGCCTCTTCGAGAAAGTCTTTGATGCCCGAGAATTTTGCTCGCAGTAGTCTAGTGATCATGTCATCTGCATTCGAGATGACTTCCCTCGCGGTCGCAGAAGCATCCTCGTACACTTTCTTCTCGATGGATCCCTTAGCCCTCGTGATGAGAATCTCCAGGTCCGAGGGGTCTCCTCCGAACTGTCTGACCTTGTTCATCGTCTCAGCCGCAACCGCAATCAGTCTGTCACACACCTCTTTCCCCACAGTCTCTATCTTCTGTTGTGCCTCTTTGAGGAGTTCGTATGATCTTTCGAATGATTGCTCCGATAGTCTGAGGCGTGCATCGGAGATTGTCTCTACGACATCCGCGACCGCCTCTCCGTCTGAGACGCTCTTGACGAATTCGTCGATGTTGTGTAATCTGTCACTCAATACCCTCGTGATTGCGGCGCTGGCAGCTTCGATGCTCAAGTTGGAAAGTCTCACGCTCTCTGGGATTTCCTCGTTAGCCATGGAGGACAACGCTCTCTGGAGCAACCCCTCAGCCTCCGTGATATCGGCGCCCATTTGCTTTCCCAGCTTGACCGTCTTGTCCGTCTTATCGATCGTGTCCAGGGCCCTGTCGTAGGCCGCTTTCCTGGCCTC
This sequence comes from Thermoplasmata archaeon, assembly GCA_014859835.1. Classification (GTDB taxonomy): domain Archaea; phylum Thermoplasmatota; class Thermoplasmata; order UBA10834; family UBA10834; genus UBA9653. The sequence goes on from JACZKW010000005.1 coordinate 2,414, forward strand.
GGTCAATCCTCGCTTGGCGAGTTCCAATGTCCTATCGAAGTCCCTTGACTCGAATGATCTTTTTGTTTCGGCGAGGACCTCTTTGACTGACAAGACTTCCGAACCTATGTCCTCTGCGAATTTGATCTCCTTTGTCAGCTCGACCAATTCGTCTCTGGCGTCGGTGAATACCTCGAGAGCGGTGTCGATCTCCTTCTCGCTCTGCTGCGCGTATTTCATGGCATCCTCGAATTTGCGCTGTCTCAGGTTGTCCCTAGCCGTGTTGAGGAGCGTGAATGGCTTGCTCATGTCCACGCCGATCTTTTTGGCGAGGACGAATCGGTCCTTTGCCTTGGCTATGACATCGAGGACTGACTTGAACTGCATGTCCCTGACCTTTTCATTTGCCGAGGTCAAGGCGTTGAGCGCCTCGATGTACTTCTTGTCCTTCATCGCAATGTGAGCTTGGTCGAGGATGTCCTGAGGGACTTCGACGTCCTCGCCCACGCCCTTGAGCGTCTTGATGCCTTCCCTGACTTCTTTGATGATGTCCTGGAACTTGGCGCTCATAGCATTCTCGCCCTCGGACTCCGCCCTCTTGGCGTATGATAGTGAATCTTTGAACCGCAGCGATTCTAGGGCGGTTTTCGATTTCTCAATGTGGCTGGTGACCCTGGACATATCCGCCTTCAGTTCCTCCCCAGCCGTGACCAGCTCCTCGCCCCTCGCTATAGTCGCGTTGATCTGTGCCCTGATGCTATCTCCAGCTCCCTCAAGTGCCTCGCGGACGTTCATCAATCCCTGTTCGTAATCCTGCTTCTCGAGAGCGCTCTTACCCTGAGCGAGAAGATCTTCGAACAGACTGACATCATCGCCCATCTCTTTGGATTGGATTATGATCTCCTGTGCCCGTGAGAGTAGCCCTGAGAAATGCTCATGTAGCGACCTTTCAGCGGCATAATATGCGTTCTTGGCGCCCTTCATTGCGTTTTCAAGGTCGTCCTTCATAACGAACTTCTTGCTCTCCTCGAGCATATCCAGAGCGCCCTTCGCTTCGGATACTGGTATCTGGCCAACGGTGACAAGCGATTCTGCTGAATCAGCCACCTCACCTATTCGCTTAACAAAAGCTGTCTTGGACTCCTCAGTTGCTTTCTGTATGTATCCGAGTGCTGATTCGTACTCCTTGGAATCCATCGCGGCATTGTACTGTGCCAATACCTTGTTGGCTTCTGATAGATCTGCGTCGTTCTCCTGACAGAGTTCTAAGAATGATTGGAGCTTCTCGAAATCCTTTTCAGCTCTCCCTCGATTTCGGGTCGCCTCCTTTGCTCGTTCCTCCAGTTGCTTTGCTAGCTGGAGACTCTTGAGATAGTTACCTGCCACGATGAACCGGGCTCCTCGTACCTAGCATGGACGGGGGCTTTGCTGGCACGGCCTATATGACATGTTCACATTTTATTTGACGGTCTTAAAGGTATCGCTGCCTCTATCAATAATGATACGTCCGTACGGATTTCTAAGACCAGCAAGCTTAAAGGCTCTGAGGTCGGAGTCTCTTGAGGGCGCTCTCACGCATGTCCTCGGCGGCTCTCAGAAGTGACGAGATCTCGGTCCCCATCCGTGATCTGTACTCGCCGTCCTCGCATGATGTCAGGTTGATCCGGACATTGGCTGCTGCGCCTCTCAGACCGGCTTCCGCGAGCTCTATGGCGACCTCCACATCGGAGGATGCGTTCCTGATCCCAATCTGGGCGACCATCTTCGATATCCTCAGGAGCTGGAGGCAGTTCCTAGCAGTTTCCAGGGGTATGTCAGTGGCATTCCTGACGGCAGGATCGCGGGCCGCAAGAACTTCTTTGTCATCTGTCATCTCCCTCGTTCGTCTGAAGACGGCCGCCAGTTCAGAATATGCCTCAGAGTCCTTGGCACAGAGGTCCAAGAGCTTGTCTCTGAGGTGTTCCGCATTGGTCTTCTCCTCCAGTAGCGCTGGCCAGTGGTCCTCCAGCTTCCGACTCTTAAGGCTGATCCCACAGACCATGACCAGCAGCGAGGCGCTCATGGATCCCGCCGCGGCGGATGCGGTGCCACCTCCTGGCGCTGGCCGATCCGAGGATAGGTCGTTGCAGAACGCCCTCAGCTCTTCCAGAGTATTCAACCCCAGATCCTCCTTTCAAGAACCTGGTTGCTGGCGAAATTGCCTATCTTCAGGAACCTTGCGGCAAGGTCGCAGACGGCATCGAGCGGTATCAGGCCGATTATCTCACTCTCTTCCACCTCGACGCCGTGCGCTTCCGCTTCCTTCTTGACTTCCATGAACACCTTCGATATCGGGGTGACAGTATAGTCTGTGAGGTTCATGGATACCTGCACCATCTTCTTCTCCTTGAGCATGAATCCGAGTGCCTTGACATGGGGTATGCCCCCGCTGCTTGCCCTGATCTTCTTCGCGATGGCCTTCGCGACTTCTATGTCCTCCGTCTTGAGGTTCACATTGAACGCTATGAGGGGCATGCGCGCCCCTATTGCCGTCGCACCTGCCGTCGGATGCACCTTTCTGGGGCCGTAGTCTGGATACCTTGAATCGTCCGTGAGTATGGCCTCCTTCAAGCCCTCGAACTGCCCTCTCCTGACATTCTCCAGGTTGGTCCTCTCAGGGCGTTTGGCCGCGGCCTCGTACATATATACCGGTATCTGCAGGTCCTTGCCGATGCGCGCGCCCACAATGTTCGCCACCTCAACGCAGTCCTCGATAGTGGCTCCTGAGATCGGGACGAACGGAAGCACATCCAATGCACCCATCCTCGGGTGCTCTCCTTTGTGCTTGGTGAGGTCTATATGCTCGGATGCGGCCCTAGCCGCCCTGAATGAGCTCTCCTGGACACTCTCCTTGTTGCCCGTGAATGTGACTACGCTCCTATTGTGGTCAGTGTCCATCTCCACATCGAGAACCTTGGTCCCTGGAACAGAACGGATTGAATGGACTATGTTGTCGACAACTCTCTTCCTGCGTCCTTCGCTGAAGTTAGGGACGCATTCTATGATGGATGCCATGTCAATCGGACCGTTCATGTGAATTGACTAGGTAGCTTTTATAATACACCATCGTTCGTTTCAGGCGGCTTTCACTTTTTCAGAATGTCCACTGCAGCGACCCTCTCGAGTATGATCTCCGATGGGTTCCTGCTGCCTATGGTTGCCTGTTCCCGCTCGGAGACCCCATACTTGACGAGCCTTTCTGGTGAGACGCCCTTCGCGAGAGGTTCCATTGGTTCCCAGCCCTTTTCGGATGTGATCTCTGGTCCTGATAGTTGCGCGATCACGATTCTTGTCGTATCCTCAGTCACCGACATCTTGTCAATCGCACCGTTTAGCTGTCTCTGACCAGAAGCATATAGCAATGTCTCCATGGCGAGCGAACCCGCGGAGTTCCTTTTCTCATCGATAGCCTTCCGAGCATGATATGCAGCGCTACTCACGTGGTCTTTCCCGAAGACCATGTCCGCATCTAAGACGAGCACCTCAGCCCCTATCGATCTGGCCTTCTCGAGAATCATTCCCATATCCCCCTTGGCCCGTCCTAGCTCGGTCTTGGCGACCCAAACGGAGGTCTCCATGGTCTTGCGCATAATCGCCCTGCCTTATCATCTATCTGAAGTCCACGAGGGAGCGCTGTCCGTCCTCGACCAGCGCGGGCATGGTGGGATCCGTCTGTCCCAGCTGATCCTTGATTGCCCTCGCGACAGCTTCCCCAATCGTCGGTATCTGCTTAAGCCTGTCGTAGCTCGTGTTCCTAATATCCTCGATTGATTCGATACCTCGTGCGTGGAGAGCGCGGGCGCGGACCCGTCCCAGCCCTCTGAGGTGGACGAGGTCCAGCAGTTCAGGGAGGATGCCGTACTTGATCCTCACGACGATCTCCTCGCATTGCCTCCGCGCGTCCTTATTGAACAGCTCTGATAATCTTCTCATGGAGTGAGCGAGCCATTCCGCCATCTCGACCTTGTTCCTTATGTCCCCGGGCCCGATCCCGAACTTGTCCGCTATCTCGTTTTCGTGGACCTCGGATGACCAGTCGAGGATGAGTTTCGCGGTTTTGAGCTCCGAGAGGAAGCCCTCGTACAGGGAGAGGTCGGTGGGCGGATCGAATATCAGCTGGTCCTGGACCTCGTTTAGTAACTCCTCCGTCCATTCATAATCGGATTTCCTGAGATACAGTAGAGGCATATCCGGCACGGAGCATATGGCGTGCAGGAGTCCGAAGGTCGGTCCCCCTTTGTACTTCTCCAGCGCATCCCGCATTATTATCGCCGACTTCGGGTCTATATAGAGGTCGCTGACCCTCTTTCCGAACTGGGTCGCTCTGAGGATCCCGTCCTCATCCGCGACCATTCCCTCCTCCTTCAGGAACTCGAGGATTAGTTCGATGGTCTCGCTCAAGTACGGCGTATCCATCTGATGTGATAGGAATGTTCTGCCGAAGAACGACTCCAGCTCCTCGAGCGTCCTCACATCGCTGGTAGCGATGAGCGCGAGCAAATGAGACCGCATAGCGGGCTCGGTCCCGAGCTTCGAGAATATGCTCTCGCTCTCGCCCAGGAGGTAATTGTCCATGAGCAAGTATCGTTCTTCCTCGTCCCTTGCGATGAGGATGGCCTCACCATAAGGGTCGAACCTGGGCCGCCCGGCCCTTCCGCACATCTGTCTGACCTCGAGGACTGGGAGCGAGGCATATCCCACATTGGCATCGAACCTACGCAGGTCCCTCACAACGACGGTCCTTGCGGGCAGATTGATGCCTGCGGCGAGTGTCGGGGTGGCGACTATGCACCCTAGCAGACCTTCCCTGAATGCGGATTCGACGACCCGTCTCTGGGACGAAGTCAGCCCTGCATGATGGAACGAACATCCGTTACGTATGCACCTTCCGAGCCTGGTTCCCATCGTCGTGGGCTCTTCTTGTTCACCCACCATCCTCCTGGATATCTGCAATAGCCCGTCAGCGACCCGTGGTCTGAGGACTTTGGTGAGCTTGCCTAGCTCGAGCGCGAGCGACTCGCATGATCTCCTGGTGTTGACGAACACCAGGCATTGTCCTCCGCCTTTGATTGCGTCCTTGACTATCTCTTTGACGGGGGACTCATCCTTTTCGAGATTCCTCTTGGAATTGTCCGTGAAGAATATCTCACCATCGACGTAGACCCCCTCTCTGAGAGGCACAGGTCTCCAATCGCTGGTCACTAGCTTGGCATCGAGCCAATCTGAGAGTTCATCGGCGTTCTTTATGGTTGCAGATAGAGCAATCAGCTGGGCCTTTGAGTTGAATGTCCTGAACTTTGCGAGGATGACCTCCAACGTCGGCCCTCTCTCAGGGTCGTTCAGTAGATGTACCTCGTCTGCCACGACCACCGACAACTGGTCGATCCACTTCGTCCTGTGTCTGAGCAAGGAGTCAGCCTTCTCCGAGGTTGCGATCACTATGTCATACCTCTGGAGCTTGGGGTCAACCTCATCATAATCGCCGGTCGATTCAGCCACGGTTATCCCAAGGTCAGAGAACTTCGACAGGTCGTCGTACTTCTCGGAAGCGAGCGCCTTGAGCGGCACTATGTACAAGGCCTTGCCTCCTTTCAGAATGGCCTGCAGTATGGCCAGGTACGCGACGAGGCTCTTTCCAGACGCTGTCGGCATGGCAAGTACTAGATTGTCTCCTCTGAGAGCCGGGGCCATGGCCTCTTCTTGTGGTGGATACAGCTCTGTGATCCCCTGCTCTTGGAGTTTCTTAGTTATCCTCGGGTCCAAACCCAGCTCTTCTATCATCATTCTATGTTGCCTTCCAGGCCCCAGATCCGGACCCTCTTGATTCCAGGTTTTATATACTTATGGCACGCCCTATCGTAAGTGCATGCGGCCTTCAGTGCTGCTAATGGTTCCGATGTACTGGCTTGCGCAACAACCTCAGGACTCACGGCGCAACGCTTATTTAGCACCGACCTAATAGCTTTGACTGATACTGGTGCAGCCGATGGCAGACCGAAATTCTAAGAGCTCAGAGCTGGGCCTTCCTGATATTGAAGATTGGGTCAAATCTCAGACCTTCGAGACCACAGCCGATATAAAGATACCTCCGAAGCTCGTGGATCAGGTACTCGGGCAAGAGGATGCGGTTAAGATAATCCGAAAGGCCGCTGAGCAGAAGCGGCATGTTATCCTGATCGGCGATCCCGGCACGGGCAAATCCATGCTCGCGCGTTCGATGGTCGATTTCCTTCCCAAGGGGGAACTGCAGGACGTCATAGGGTATCACAACCCCGAAGACCCCAACGAACCGAAGATACGACTGGTGCCCGCGGGGAAGGGTAGAGAGATCGTCCAGGCACAGAAACTCGAGGCGGAACAGAAGAAGGCGCAGAAGAGTTCATGGATATTCGGCTTGATGTTCATGTTCGTGGCGATGTCCGCGGTCATGTGGCTCTGGACCAAGGACGCGACGCTCCTGTTGATCGGTATGATCGGCGCTTTCCTGCTCTTCATGATATTCAGATACACTGGTCAGCGAAAGGAAATGCTGATGGTTCCAAAACTCCTGATATCTCATCGGCCAGATGAGCCGCCGCCGTTCATAGATGCGACGGGTGCACATGCGGGTTCGCTACTTGGAGATGTGAAACACGATCCGTTCCAGAGTGGCGGGCTCGAGACCCCTGCGCACGAAAGACTTGAGCCGGGCGCCATCCACAAGGCGAGCAAAGGTGTCCTGTTCATTGACGAGATTAACCTGTTGAGGATAGAGAGCCAGCAGAGCCTTCTGACCGCCCTGCAAGAGGGCGAGTTCAGCATACTCGGACAGAGCGAGAGGAGCTCAGGCGCGATGGTCAAGAGTGAGCCCGCCCCTTGCGATTTCATTCTGGTGGCAGCAGGGAACCTCGACGCGGTGTCCGGAATGCATCCAGCTCTCCGGTCGAGGATACGAGGTTACGGTTATGAGGTTTACATGCGCAGCACCATGTCCGATACTGAGGCGAATCGCGATAATCTTCTCAGGTTCGTTGCGCAGGAGGTCACCAAGGACAAGAAGATACCTCACTTCAGCAAAGGAGCCGTCGCGGAGATCATTCGCGAGGCGCAGAGGCGTGCAGGCAGAAGAGGCATGCTGACATTGAGGTTGAGGGAGCTCGGGGGTCTCGTCAGAGTTGCAGGTGACATTGCGACTGAACGCGGAGACAGCGTAGTCGAGGCACTCCACGTGTCCGAAGCGAAGAACATCGCACGCTCCCTGGAGCAGCAGGTCACCGACAGGGCCGTCGAACGCAGAAAGGACTACAAGACCTCTCTCACGGAGGGGTCGGTGGTCGGAATAGTCAATGGATTGGCTGTATTGAACTCGGATTCCTCCTTGGCGGAGTATTCCGGTATCGTCACTCCGATCGTGGCCGAGGTGACGCCCGCCCAGAACAGGGAGGGTGGCAAGATCATAGCGACAGGAAAGCTCGGCGAGATAGCCCGGGAATCGGTACAGAACGTTTCCGCCCTCATCAAGAAGTACACTGGCGAGGACATCAGCAATCATGACATTCATGTCCAGTTCATAGGCACATATGATGGCATAGAGGGCGATAGCGCGTCGATAGCCGTGGCTACCGCAGTGATATCCGCGTTCGAGGAAATCGAGGTCGACCAGACCGTAGCTATGACCGGGAGCCTGAGCGTAAGAGGTCAGGTCCTTCCAGTCGGTGGAGTCACTGCGAAGATAGAGGCGGCTGCCGAGATGGGTCTGAAGAAGGTCCTGATACCTGAGCAGAACATGCGAGATGTGCTGCTCGAGGACAGATACATCGACAAGATCGAAGTCATCCCTGTACGCGTCCTGAACGATGTCTTGGTCCATGCGTTGGTGGGCGCAAGGAAGGAAGGCCTGCTCAAGAAACTAGCATTGCTGGTCGCAGGAAAACACGGCCCGAAAGCCGCTAGCGTGGCCGTCTCCGATCGGCCCGTAGTCAATTGATGGAGGTTCTTTACCGTGCGGGGGCTTGTGATAGGGCGATTTCAGCCGTTTCACAAGGGCCATCAGGCAGCGATTCGCGAAGCGTTGACCAAGTGTGACGATCTCATTGTCGTGATCGGCAGCGCGGAATTGTCACACACATCCGAGAATCCGTTCACGGCAGGAGAAAGATATCAGATGCTCATATCCTCTTTCACCGACGAGGAACGTCCCCGAATCCATATCATACCTGTTCGGGATGTGAACAGGTATGCCACATGGGTCAACCATGTGGAATCATATGTTCCTCCGTTCGACTTCGTGCTCTCCAACAGTGAACTCACAAGGTCTCTGTTCTCGGCGGCGGGGTATGAGTCGAGAAAGACCAAGAGTTACAACTCGAAGCACTATTCTGGGACGGAGATACGCCGGAGGATCGCCGCAGGTGAGAAATGGAACCATCTGGTCCCATCGCCCGTGGCGCAGATGATAGAGGGGCTCGACGGTCACCAGAGGTTGCTCGATGCCGGAATGTGCACGCGTAAGAGGCCCCGGGGCGGTGGGAATGCTCGCTGAAGAACTTGGCCAAGTGCTGAGATCAAAGGGACTCACGTTGTCCACTGCTGAATCGTGCACTGGCGGGAAGATGGGTGACATGATAACCGCTGTACCTGGAAGTAGCGATTACTACCTCGGTGGCGTCATATCATACAGCGACGATGCGAAGGCGAGCATCCTGTCTGTCGATTCGGAATTGATCGTCTCGAAGGGCGCTGTCAGCGATGAGGTCGCCGTGCAGATGGCTCGAGGTTGCATGGAAAGATTCTCCTCGAATGTGGCAATATCGACGACCGGGATCGCTGGCCCGACGGGCGGGACGCCGACGAAGCCCGTGGGTCTGGTATTCATATGCGTGTGCTCGGACAAGGCCTCGGTGTGCACTCGCAACTTATTCCTCGGAGATCGCGAGGATGTACGGGTCCAGTCCACAGAGGCCGCTCTCAGGATGACCCTTGAGTTCGTGTGCGCGCACCACTAGACTGCATGTGCACGCGCGGTAGAGTGTATGACTCCAGAGTCTGCTGGCATATGTCGACATCTCCAAAAGCTTCATTATCGCAAACATGCATGCGATGATTCGTTCTCATGTCAGAAGGGGATGTGCAGAGGATACCTACGGGTGTTGCCGATTTCGACTCGATACTCGGCGGCGGTCTTCCAGCAGGCTCAGTAGTACTGTTGCTGAGCGATGTTGGCGGTGGCGGTCATGAATTCGCGCTCACATCCGCCGCAAAAATCGGGATCGTGAAGGAGTTTCCCGAGACGCGGTCGTTCATGCTTGGGCACGCTGGAAAGGCAGGCGTACTTCCGGAGAAGTTGAACTACATAACATTCTCTCGGTCCAAGGAAGACATCCTGCGAGAGGTCAAACTATCATTCAACAGGGATTTCTTCGAGTCTCTGTCATCAGGCCTGATGTTCAAGGATTTTTCAAAGGGCTATTTCATGAGGACTGTCGTTCCCACAGCATGGACCGGCTCCGAGGACGGGGACCTCTTCTCCGAGTTGAAGGTCGACAACTTGCTGGAATCGTTGGTCAACTTCCTGGATTCCAACGCTCCCAATAGCCTCGTCATCATCGATTCTTTGACAGACCTGATCGTTTCAGAGACGATCAAGTTCGAAGATGTCGTGTCATTGTTGAAAGGGATACAGAGGATGGCGAAGAAGTGGGAGGCCGTCTTCTACATCATCCTCACAGATGAGATACTCGACAAACGCCGCCAGCAGATGGTGATCGACAGCGTCGATGGTGTACTCAAGTTCGAATGGTCGAAGTACCATCATACATCCAAGCGACAGAGGTACTTGTATGTGGAGAAATTCACGAGTGTGCTAGCGCACCTGGACCAGGAGAGGATTGCCAGGTTTGCGACGCTCATAACTTCGCAGAGTGGCTTCGTCGTGATAAATACTGAACGAGTCGGGTGATCCGGATGTCTGATAACAGGGTTAAGACTGGTGTAGATGGGCTCGATGAGATGTTGCAGGGTGGCTTCCCAGAGAATCACATAGTCGTACTCATGGGTTCCTTCGGGACCGGGAAGACCACATTCGGTCTCCAGTATCTGATCGAGGGCCTCAAGAACGGTGAGTCCTGCATGTTCATCTCACTCGAGGAGGACCGGGAATCCATAACAAAGAACGCGGCATCGTATGGCTGGGACCTGGAGAAGGCCATCGAGACGAAGAAGTTGGGCCTGTTCAAGCTCGAGCCTTCGGATGCCAAGACGACGGTCACACGGATCAAGAGCGACCTCCCGAAGTTCATCAAGACCTTCGGTGCGAAGAGGGTCGTGATAGATTCCGTCTCACTGCTCAACATGATGTTCACAGACGATACGGAGCGTCGCTCCAACCTCTTCAACCTCTGCCAACTCCTCAGGAGCACGGGCGCGACCGCCCTATTGACCGCTGAGGTCCGGGACGACAACCCTCGCTCATCGAGGGACGGTCTCGCGGAGTACACAGCGGACGGCGTGGTTCTGCTGCAATCGGACGAGAACAGAGACGGCGGAGAGGTGCAGCTCACGATCAGGGTGCTCAAGATGCGCCGGACGAGCCATTCCCGACGTGTGAAGCCTTATTCGATATCTGACAAGGGCATAACTGTGCACGCCGGAGCGGACGTCTTCTAGACCCAGCTCATCGATGGCCCAGCTCGCCGTGTATGACTTCGCCCAGCCGTCGTATTCCCTCGGTTATCTTTTCGTTCGACGGGTACGTGAAGTTCAACCTCATCGTGCTGAATCCGTCACTGGGGTTCGGGAAGAACGCCTTCCCGGAAACGAACGCGATCTTCCTTTTCAGAGCCTTTTCCAAGAGATCGGGTGATTGCATGCCGTCAGGAAGTGTGGCCCACAGGAACATGCCGCCTTCAGGCTTCGTCCACCTGATGCTGTCGGGCACGAACTCGTGCATGGCGTCAAGCATCAATCGCAGCTTCTCTCCGTAGACCTTCTTTATGTGCTCGATTTGTCTGTCCATGTGTTTGCGGACCATATACTCATGAGCTATGGCTTGGCCCAGGACGCTCGTGCACACATCGGTCGATTGCTTGGCTATGATCATCTTTTTGAGTATGCCCGGATCAGCCACGGCCCAGCCAACCCTCAGCCCAGGTGCGAGGACCTTGGAGAAAGTGCTCGTGAATATGACTCTGCCCTCATCGTCGAAGGTCTTCAGAGCCGGTAGATGGTCACCGACGTACCTCAGCTCGCCATATGGGTCGTCCTCCAATATCACGAAATCGTATTCGGAAGCCATGTCTACGAGCCTCTTCCTGTTCCTCGTGGGCATCGTGACCCCTGACGGGTTCTGGAAGTTCGGGAGGACGTAGACCAGTTTTGGGTGATTGCCCTCTCCCGCCAACTTCTTCATCCTTTCCTCGAAGATGTCCATGCGCATGTTCTGATCATCGATCGGTATTGCCTCATACGATGCCTGGTAGGTGTTGAACCCTGTGAGTGCAGCAAGGTAGGTCGGTGCAGAGACGACAATCGTATCCTTGGGATTGATGAACACCTTGCCGGCTAGATCGATCACCTGCTGGGATCCACTGACAACCAGGATATTGTCCGTGGTCACATCCATCCCCTTGGAGGCCATTCTGCTGGCGATGGATTCTCTCAAGGGCGCGTATCCTTCGGTTATTCCATATTGGAGGATCTGGTCACCGTTCCTTTCCAGAACGTCTTTGACGATATCCTTGATGATCTCCACAGGGAATGTCTCAGCGCTCGGAAGACCCCCGGCAAATGAGATCATATCTGGCATCTGGAGTAGTTTCAGCAGTTCCCTCACATCGGATGCCTTCATCTGTCTAGCTCGCTCGGAGAAGTGGTGTGAGAAATCAGTAGTCATCCTAATTGCCCCGTTGGTGTACACAATGGTTCATTGGCCCTTAATGTTTTTCAAAATACAGTCTGATTGAGTTTTGGTCGCTATTTTCTTCTTTTGGGCAGGGACTGTATCATACTCATGGATCGGTGATCATCGCAGGGCAAGAAGAGCTAAGTATGATCGACTCTTTACCCGGCACTGTGTCCATGATTAGGAGGGATCTATTTTTTGGTAGCCGAGAACCTCAAGGTCTCTCGGCGCGCGTCATGTGCACGGCATAGGTCTGGCTCTCCTTCCTTGTCGAAAGTCATTTTCACAATTATATCCCTAGAGATTAGAAGGGATTCTTTTTTCGGGTTCCAGGGACCGGGAGGGTTCTCTATGTTCAGAAAGCGTCTCCGAGTCACCAAGAGCTTCATTCGTACGGTCATCTATTGAGCGGTTGAAGTGCACGAAGGCTGTAAAGGCAGGGCCGATCTTGGCGTTGTCCGCTGTTGCGTTATGGGCGCTCGCCCTGCCTCTGATTCAGGAAGGTCTTCTGAGTTGCCCACCTGTGTTTCTCGGATTCGCAAGATATGCGTTGGCTTCTCTTCTCATGGTCGGACTGTTGTGCATTCGCTATCGCACTGATACGATTCTAACGACACTCCGTCGGGAATGGAAGGAACTTCTGGTGTTCGGGGTCCTTTACGTCGCAGTTCCGAATGCGGCTCAGAATCTGGCGTTGCAGAACTCAAGCTCATCATTATGCTCAGTGATTCAGTCTGCAGGGCCGGTCATAACCCTTCTGTTCGCATCACTTGTTCTGAATGAGAGGATGACTCGGATGAAGGCAATTGGTATCACAATTGCCCTGACGGGGACGATATTGGCTATCTTGCAGGATGGTATCATGACTGGAGGAGTGCGCCTGTCAAGCAGCCTGCTCGTTATGGCATCCGCGATTTCATTCGGCCTCGCGTGGGTCTTCGCCAAACGGATGCTTGATAGGAACCCGCCGTTGCTGGTGATTGGTTTGTCCCTCCCCTTGGGCACATTGGCTATGGGGCCAATGGTTCTTATCGAGGCGCCCCTCAGAGTCGACATGAATGCTCATGCTTGGCTCATTGTGGCAATCTTGGGTCTGCTCTGTGGAGGGATGGCATCGATATTGTATCTCATGTCTCTTGAGTGCAGAGAGGTGTCTCGGATTGTCTTCTACACGTATCTGATGCCCGTCTTCACTGCCCTATTCGAGTGGATCTTAAGAGCAAAGGTGGTTTCGCTGTGGACCGCCATGTGCGCTCCCATCATAGTCCTCGGAATCATCATAGCTGACCACAACTTTCGATGGACGCATCATGCACGAGCATCTGATAGGGAACAAACTGAAGAAGATGGACTTGAAAGGGGGTGGTATCATTTTCCACCGACAAGTGAGCACAAGATGAGCTGGTCCGTCACATAATCCTCTCGGAAGCATGAGTCTGCCCCCTTCCTTCCATCGAATCTTCCACGTCAGTATCGCAATATGGTACCACAAGCATTAAAAACAACTATTCCCTACAACGCACTTGGCCAACATGAAGCTGATACGTCAAGGAAAGGTGAAAGATGTCTACGAAGTCGATGCGCATACGCTCGAGTTCGTATTCTCAGACAAGATCAGCGTGTTCGATAAGATCATTCCATCTCTTATACCTCAGAAGGGTGAGACACTCTGCAGGACGAGCGCCTTCTGGTTCCAGATAGCACGTTCGTGCGGGGTCAAGACCCATTTCAGGGAGCTCATACCGCCCAACAGGATGCGTGTTCAGCAGGTCCGGATCCTTCAGCCATCGAAGCTCACCAGGAAGACGACAAACTGTCTGATACCCCTCGAGGTGATCTGCAGATACTACGTGGCTGGATCCATGTGGGACAGGATCCGCAGCGGCGAGATCAAGCCCAGCAAGCTCGGGTTCAAAGGCAACAAGGAGATCAAGTACGGCGACAAGTTGCCAGAACCATATGTGGAAGTCACCACGAAGCTCGAGAAGGTCGATAGGTTGCTAACGAAGAAGGACGCGATGAAGATCGCGAGCATATCGACCAGGGAATACGCACGGATCGTCGAATCCGCCCTGTTGCTAGATGAGCGGATCGCGGAAGAGGTCGAGAAGAGGGACCTCATTCATGTGGATGGCAAGAAGGAGTACGCATTCGACGAGAATCGCGAACTCATGGTTATAGATTCATACGGCACCGCCGATGAGGACCGCTGGTGGGATTGGAACGATTACTCCAAAGGTGAGTTCATCGAACTCAGCAAGGAGAACGTCCGTCAATACTATCGCGAGAAGGGGTATTATCCGAAGCTCATCGAGGCGAGGAAACTCGGCAAGCCAGAGCCGAAGATGCCTTCGCTGCCCGCAGAGAAGATAAAGGCGATATCTGAGCTCTACATCGATATGTTTGAGAGGATTACTGGCGAGAGCTACAGGTAGTGGTCGCATGTATGTGACAGGCGACTTATCGGTTGTCTGGCATTTTGAGGTGTTCTGAGATGGATGTCCAAGGCATAGATGAGTTCATGCGTTATCTGAAGGCAAAATATGACGATAGCGAACGCAAGAATGAGTGGCGTGCACTCAGTGGCCGGGACCATGTTTCATCCAATTACGACACCTTCATCCTGACTGACCAGACGATCTTCCAGATAAAGTCGAAGGAGATTTCCTCCAAGGACACGGTCGCGATCGCGCGCGAGGTCGGCGGAGCATCCCCAGACATGGTCGAGATGATCCAAGGTGGTGCACCCGTGCCTCTCAATGTCATATCGAGGGCGCAGAACGCATCTGCAGTAATCATGTTCGGGATGCAGCAGTACTCCTCGGACATAACCGATGTCTTCCGTCGTGAGTATTATGGGTCAAAGCAGGATGATTTGAAGGCGGAGCTGGACCACAGCGTCAGGAATCTGTTGCAACGTCCCGAGTACAAATCCGTGTACAGGAGCATGCGTCGCGATCGGGATTCCTATTTTGCCTAGGTGTGGTAAATCCAGCTATCTCATCAACTTCGATTGAAAATAGTAAAATGGAGTTTAACCGCTCGTTTGAGCGGCATAGGTTTTTGATTTACGTCATCTTCCCATCGAGGTATTGCTGGTATCCGCCCAGATCCATGAGGCCGTGGCCTGACAGATTGAACGCTATGACCTTCTCCTCGTTGTTCTTCTTTGCCTCGAGGGCAAGGTCGATGGCCGCCTTGATAGCGTGACTTGCCTCGGGCGCGGGTATGATGCCTTCTGCCCTAGCAAACATAGCCGCTGCATCGAACACTTCCTTCTGCTGGTAGGCGACCGGTTTCACCACCTTCGATTTCACCAGCGCGCTCACTGTGGGTGCCGCACCATGGTATCTCAATCCTCCAGCATGGATGGGCGATGGCACGAAATCGTGACCCAGCGTGTACATCAGGAGAAGCGGCGTCATTCCAGCGGTGTCGCCGAAATCGTATTCGAACTTACCGCTAGTGAGTGTCGGTACGACCGTCGGTTCCACTGCGATGAATTCGGTGTCCATCTTCCCTTTCAGTTTCTGTGCGATGAACGGGAATGTGAACCCTGCGAAGTTCGATCCTCCTCCAACGCACCCGATGAGGTAGTCTGGTTTCTCTCCGAGCTTCTGGAATTGAAGAATCGCTTCCTGTCCGATTATAGTCTGGTGGAGCATCACGTGGTTCAGAACGCTTCCAAGGCTGTACTTCGCCTTTCCGTCCTTCACACATGTCTCGAGCGCCTCGCTGATCGCGACCCCGAGGGATCCTGGATGATTCGGGTCCTGGCCGAGGAGCTTTTTACCGAACTCAGTCAAGGTGCTGGGCGAAGGATGCACATCCGCACCGAACATTCGTATCATCTCTCGCCTGTATGGCTTCTGATCGTAGCTGGCCCTGACCATGAAGACTTCGCACTCGAGTCCGAAGTAGTTGGTGGCCATCGCAAGCGCGGTACCCCATTGGCCAGCGCCCGTCTCGGTAGTGAGTTTCGTTACGCCTTCCTTCATGTTGTAGTAGACCTGCGCGAAGGCGGTATTGGTCTTATGACTGCCGGCAGGGCTTAGATCCTCTCTCTTGAAGTATATCTTGGCCGGGGTCTTCAGTGCCTCCTCCAGTCTGATAGCTCTCTGGAGTGGGCTCGGCCGGTTTATGTGCATGTATGATTGCAGCACCTCATCGGGGATGTCGATGTATCTCTCGGATGACATCTCCTGCGCTATGAGTGCTTTCGGGAAGATCGGTTCCAAATCCGATGGCTTGATTGGCTGCTTGGTGGCAGGGTTCAATGGCGGAGCTAGCGGCTCCGGCAGGTCTGGCAATATGTTGTACCATTTCTTAGGCATCTCTTCGGGTGTTAGTTCAGTCCTCACAGGTCTCAAGGTACCCCTCCGTACATGGGATTGGAGTGTCCGTACACTATATATCTTTTGCGCGCATCAATGTACATATATGTGCCAGGATTGTATCTCTCACGGTCACTTGAGATAAACCAATCTCCCGAGCCTGTGGTCCCATATCCAATCGTCTTCCGTCTGAGCGTCGCGCCGTCTGGATATCATATAATCTATCTTGGCATCGGTATCGTCAGCTTCATGGACCACCAACGCCTCAGGCATCATCGGATCCACGGGCGAACCCCACTCCTTCTTCCCGTGGTGGGATAGCAGGACATGTCGCAGTTTCATGCGGAGATCATTTGGGAACCCATCCATCTTCGATATGTGCGAAACCAGCTCTTCATCGCCGATGGCGATATGTCCGAGCAGGTTGCCTTCGTGGGTCTGGTTGATATGGGTCGTGGTCTTGAAACTCCTGACCTTTCCGATGTCGTGGAGCAGAGCGCCTGTTATGACTAGGTCCTTGTCCAGCTCAGGGTGTTGCCGCGCGAGATGAATGCAGGTTTCGGTGACATTCAGAGTGTGATGGAGCAGTCCTCCGAATGCCGCCGAGTGAAGCTGGATCGATGCGGGACATGCGGAGAATTCCTTCATGAACGCGGGCTCCTGAAAGAATGATTGCAGCAACTCCCTCATGTGCGGTTCCTCGACTTGGAGGACGATTGTGAACAATCTGGTATTCAACTCCTCGATTCCGTCGATGGTCGGTATGAGAGACGATATCTCATACTTGTCCTCTGCCAGAACAGCTATGCTGCCCCCGTTCTTCTTGCTCACCGATATCTCGACCTGACCCCTATAATCCGAGACCTCGCCGGATATGCTGACCACATCATCTCTGTCAAAGGATTCGTGCAGCTTCTGCACAGAACCTTTGTCATCGTCCCCCCAATACTTGATCGTTATCTGGCCCGTCCTGTCCGCTGCCCTGAACTCGAACATGTTGCCATATCTGTACTCGGTGACTGGTTTCTTGTACGCCACAGAAAAGTAGCTCTCGACCTTCTCGCCCGGCTTAAGCTCCTTGATCATCCTCTTGCTCTGCTTATCCATGGTTTCCCGCTTCCTTCGGTCTTCTTGGGTTATGGGCATCGGGGTGTATACCCTTTTCATGAATGATGGGCCGAAAGCCCTGCCCCTGAGCTGACAGATTGCAGTATGCTCAATCGCCGTCCCCGCATCCATCATGCCCGTGACAGGACAGAGCTGTCGACGCCACACACTCTATGCAATCATTGCGTGGTTCAACCCGGTTGGCATTACCTGTAAGGTACCATGCAGAATTGTGTTTCTCGGATCGGAAAAAATTGATGCGCACTGGCCCCTCACCCCCAGAGACCGAGCGCAAGATGTTTCTGTTCCCTCTTTCTGTACTCACCAGCATCGGGAATAGCCGCAGGTCCTGCATACGACGCATCCCTCGACATATTCCACCATGCTCCCGCACTCAGGGCATTCAGGACAGACATCACCCTTGTCCACATGATTCTGCTTGCCCGTTTCAGGTTGTTGTGCCAAAGCAATCTGCTGGTCGACCTTCGACACCTCGAGGTCCTTGACGAACCTCTCAAGCGATTTAGCGACCGCATCGCTGCATGACAGCACCATCCCTCCGGGCTGCCATAGCGGGGAAGGGCACCTTATCCCCCTGAGCTGCTTTATTATCGACTCCGGATCTATGCCAGAGCGGAGGGCAAGGGAGATCAATCTCCCTATCGCCTCCGATTGGGATGCGGTACAACCCCCAGATTTGCCCATCTGTGTGAATACCTCACATAATCCATTCTCGTCGACATTGATCGTGATGTACAGGTGGCCACAGCCGGTCTCCATCCTCTGGGTGGTCCCCCGGGTCACAGATGGTCTGGCCCGCGGCACCTTCGATTGATCGTCTCCGAGTCCATCGTTCTCGATCGTGTCCGTGGTCCCATCGCCACCCACGCTCAGAACCTGGTCTTCCCTGCTGCCATACCTGTATACGGTGACACCTTTGCATCCGAGCTCGTAGGCTCGCATATAGACGTTCTCGACGTCCTTGGGCGTTGCCTCGGCTGGGAAGTTGACTGTCTTGGATACTGCGTTGTCGGTGTGGTCCTGGAACGCGCCCTGCATCTTGATGTGCCATTCTGGGGAGATATCCAATGCGGTCACGAACACCCTCTGAACATCTTCGGGCACGCCACGCACGTCCTTCAGGGACCCTTTCGCGGCGATCTCCTTCATGAGATCTTCAGAGTAGAATCCTCTTCCCTGGGCCATCGCTTCGAATATCGGGTTCACTTCCGGCAGTATGTCTTTGTCCATCACATTGCGCACATATGCCACGGCGAAGATCGGCTCGACACCGCTCGATGCTCCTGATATGATGCTTATCGTGCCAGTCGGAGCGATGGTCGTCACTGTCGCGTTCCTGATCCTTTCATATCTCTGCTTCAATGTGCTCCCTGGGAAGTTCGGGAAGCTCCCCCTTTCGACGGCGAGGACGACCGAGGCCTTGTGTCCTTCATCATTGATGAATTTCATTATCTTTCGCCCTAGATCGAGTGCCTCATTCGAGTCGTAGGGTATGCCCATTATCAGGAGCATGTCCGCGAATCCCATGACTCCCAGGCCGATCTTCCTGTTCCCTTTCGTCATATCCGCTATCTGTGGGAGCGGATACTTGTTCACATCTATGACATCGTCGAGGAATCGGGCTGACCAGTGGACCAGGTCTCTGAGTTTCTCGAAATCAACCACCTGTCTTCCATCCTTGGTGGCGATGATCCTGGCAAGGTTGATCGACCCGAGATTGCACGATTCGTAGGGCAGCAATGGTTGTTCCCCGCAAGGGTTCGTGCTCTCTATCTCCCCAATGTCCGGTGTGGGATTGTCCCTGTTCATCCTGTCTATGAACACGATGCCTGGTTCTCCATTCCTCCAGGCCATGTTGACTATCATATCGAATATCTTCCTCGCTCTGATCCTGGAAACGACCTCTTTTGTCCTAGGGTTCAGGAGGTCGTAGTCGGTGTCCTTCACCACCGCATCCATGAACTTGTCTGTCAGGGCGACCGAGATGTTGAAGTTCGTGAGTTTGGTACTGTCTTTCTTGCTGGTTATGAATGAGAGTACGTCCGGATGGTCTACGCGGAGAATCCCCATGTTGGCTCCGCGTCGGGTGCCTCCCTGCTTTATGGTCTCGGTAGCGGCATTGAACACTTCCATGAACGATATCGGACCGCTGGAGACACCCGCGGTGCTCTTGACCGAGTCACTGGCGGGTCTCAATCTCGAGAAACTGAATCCCGTTCCTCCACCGCTGTTATGTGAGACGAACCCATTGGCAAGATATGAGTGCCTTCCTGGAACGGTCAGATCGACGACTCCCCTCTTCCCGGCAGGAACGATGTCCTTCACCTTCACGAGGAAGTATCCTTGGTCGTCCGGCTCCTCGTGGCTGCAATTCATGCTGCCGAGCTCTTTCTCCATGTTTTCCGGATCAATCTCGTTGAGCCTCTTCGTCAAAACCATGGAATCGAAGCCAATCTTCTCCTTGAAAACCTCAAGGCCGGATTTGGTGCATATCGTCAATCGTTCGTTCTTCCCTATTGTAGGGACGCCTATGTAGAACAGGATGACCTGGATCTGTGATGCGAGCTTGTGTGAGATGAGATCGACACTGATCACACCGCTGGGAGATATCCATCCTCGTTCGCTGAAAGTGCGGCTGAGGAACTCGCACATCGCAGCCTCATCTGCCTTGACTGCTTGTTCATCAACACCGAATTTTGCAAGCTGCAGGATGTCCGGTGGTACTTCGACCTCGATTCCACCGAGCCATCCACCCAGTTTCATAACTGCGTTGGTCCCTTCTGATATCTGGCCGATCTTTCGCCAGTGGAAATCCCCTTCGTCGGTTTTCACCATGATTTTATGAAGTGCAGTGCCTGTTATGCAGTAACCCTCTTCAGTTTCTAATGTGAATGTCTCCTGAACGCCATTGGAATGCCTGGATTCTACAAGGTCCATGCCCTCGTGCGTCTCAATCCAGGTGCCAGGCTCGATGGTTCCGAGCATCCTGCACCCTGCGTCTGTCATGACGAGCGTTTCTGGAACGAGGCATTTGTGGATTAAGGCGGTGTATTTAATCGCATCGAAGATCTCCTCCATCGAATCTCCTATCGGGAGGACGAAGCACGCAGATAACTGGCCGAGATCCCTTCCCGCGTTCATGAGTGTCGGGCTGTTGGGTACGAACTCTAGCTTGGCCATCATCTCGTAGAATTTTGATGCTATCTTGTCGACCTCTGCATCGCTCTTGCCATAATTCTTCTCTGCTGAGGCGATGGCTCTAGCAACTCTTTCGAACAATCCTCTGGGAGTCTCTATTGTATTACCCTTGTCATCCTTGCGCAGATATCTCCTTTCGAGAACAGTTTTTGCATTGGAGGTTATCTGTGGTTCGAGATCCCATCCTGAGTCTGTCGACAGTCGTCTGTTCACGGACAATACGGTAGAATCTCCTTGTTGATGCGTGGGTGTACTTGACATCCGGTCCCTCTCTTGAATTACCACTCTCTGTCTGCTGTGTCTGAATGTGGAATGCACCGATTGATAGCCTTGCCCCTCACTATATGAAGAGAAGGCGACGCCTTTCTCCTCAATGATTATTTACGAGAGGCGAAAAGCCTTGCTGCTGCGTGCAGACTAGGCAATCTGCTAACATGATTTAAAGAAGTTTTCAAACACGACTTGATAACATATTTCCCACTGGTTCCACTCCAGACTCTGCGTATCATGACCGGATGTGTTATCAGGTGTGTTATCAATGCTCTGCACCAGTTGTCTTTGAATCACTGAATCATTGTGGAAATTTCTCCATAATTGTAATAACAGGGTGAATCCGTGATTTCCAGTGAACTGCTCACGATGATCTCTCATGTACATTCGTGCGATTCCGATGGTTTGAATATGAATATCTCGTTTACGTCGCTTGCGTCGGCAAACATTCGAGGTTGACTCAATGAAAATCAAGGTGAAGTTATTTGCGTCCTTCAGGGAGATTGTCGGATCTAAGGATGAGGACATCGAAGTTCCTGAAGGGGCAACTGTCAAGGACCTCCTCGATACATATATCGCTAGATTCCCTAAGCTTGAGCGCTACAGGGAGCATATCATCCTCTCAGTGAACAAAGAATATGGCGCCCCTGCAAAGGTCCTGAGTGAGGGAGATGAAGTCTCATTCCTTCCGCCCGTAAGTGGAGGCTAGTCAGTAGTCGTTTTGGTTTAAGGGAATCAGCATATATACCATTCCGTAATCATGTCCTAGCAACTCGAATACATCGTACTGGCGAACTCTCGATGAGGAGATATCTGCATGGCACTGAAAGGAGGATTGGCCCTCTCCATATCGTTGCTGTCGATTTCATTCATGATCGTGGGTGCATTCATCGCACTTGTACCCGAACCAGCCAAAGCCTCAATCAACGACTCATTGGCTGCTGGACCGCCCCTGTACTATGATTATAGGAATTACACTGAAGTCAAAGCAATCCTCGAGGGTACGGAATCGGACCATTCTGAAATCGCAATGGTTGTCGATATCGGTGATTCGTGGGAGAAGATGGAGGGTATCGCTGATAGAGACATACTCGCTATCAAGATCTCAGACAACGTAGCGGTCAATGAGAATGAACCCGAAGTCTTGATACTGTCGCTTCACCACGCCAGGGAATGGTCGACACATGAGACCACATTGGCCATAATCGAGAACCTCACAGATGAGTACGGTTCAGACACTCGCATCAGCTGGCTTGTGGACAACAGGGAGATATGGATTATTCCAGTCGTGAACCCTGATGGACTGGACTACTCCCTCCTGAACGATGACATGTGGCGGAAGAACCGTCGAAATAACCTCGATGGCACCTACGGAGTCGACCTGAACAGGAATTACCCTGGTTCCGAGAACGGCGATCCTCTAGGTGCCTGGGGTGGCGTGGGAACCTCGTCCGACACCTCAAACGACCTATATTGCGGCGAATATGCTTTCTCCGAGCCGGAGACGCAGGCGATACGAGATTTAGCGCTCTCTCATGATTTCCAAATCGCATTCGATTTCCACTCCTATGGCGATGATGTGGCGTGGCCATGGGGTTATACTCTGGATCCAGCTGAGGATGATGACGACCTTGAGCGGATAGGAATCGAGCTAGCAACCCTCAATGGATATGATGCGGTTCAATCCTCTGAGATATACCCTACTACTGGCGACTCGCTTGATTGGCTGTATGGCGGCGCGGACGTCTATCCATTCCTATTCGAAATAGGTCATCAATTCAACCCTGACTTGGAGAGCGATGTCCTGGGCATACTGAGCGAGAATGTGCCACCTACCTTATTGGGCATTGAGATTGCAGGCGATCGGGAGGAGCGGGCGTTCAGTATCGTCCATTCATCTCTCACGGATTCAGTATCCGATCCCTATGGTTTTGTCGTCACTGCTGAGATCACTGCAGACAGAGGACTCGGTTCGGATGCGGTAGAATTGGTTTACAGGGTGGACGGTGGAGCATGGACTGCCATTCCGATGACCAGTTCGGATCCGATCTACAGGTATCTAGGCAGCATCCCATCTCAGACCTCCGGAAGCGAAGTCGAATATTACATATCGGCGTCCGACCTCGGTGGTGTGGAGTTGATGAGTCCTCGCTACTCTCCATATGATGTGTATTCATTCAGCGTGCTTCCATCATCTGATCCTCCAGTGGCGGATGCGGGCACTGACCAGATGGTCTCCATCGGCGCGATGGTTACACTCGACGCCTCT
Source organism: Thermoplasmata archaeon (assembly GCA_014859835.1). Classification (GTDB taxonomy): domain Archaea; phylum Thermoplasmatota; class Thermoplasmata; order UBA10834; family UBA10834; genus UBA9653. The sequence goes on from JACZKW010000005.1 coordinate 25,509, forward strand.
GGCTCCATCAGCGATGAGCTGATCACGAGCTACACGTGGACTTTCACATACAATGGCTCAGAAGTCGTACTTACTGGAGAGTCACCCACATTCCGTTTCTGGTCTGAAGGGGCATATATCGTCGTGCTGAACGTGACAGACGAGTCCGGCAGCTATGATTTGGATTCGGTCACGATTACCGTATCGACGGAAGCAATCCCTGAATTCTCCACGATTCTCGTGCCCGTGCTTGCAATCGTCGTTCTATTCGTGATCATTCGAGCGAGACGGCCTTGAGGCTCTTCCCCAAGGGGCATTCGAGGTCACCGTCGATCGAGATTATCTTGAACCTTGTGCCATCCACTGTACCCGGTGGTCTGCACATCCTATAGCTGGGGCATCCGACCCGGTTGCAATCGACCGTTTCGTAGGTCACCGTAGACCCTTGCAGCGCAGCTCTGGATGGTATCGCAGCTCTGGATGGTATCCTCTCGACTTCGACAACACGGACGCCTCCCTCGTGGACCTTGCACTCATGGCGGACATTCCTGATGTTCGTTATCCTGTACCATCTGTTTTCATCGAGGTGGAAACAGACATTCTTCACTTTGCAATCCCTGCACTCGGCAAGGGAACCACCGAAGACGAATTCGAAACCTCTCTTGCATTGATGCTCTCCGACAACTGTGACCAGTACCATATCCGACACCCTTCCATCATATCACTTTAGTTATTGACGCGAGGCGTTCCGCCGCGTCGGGTGTCAATCCCCTATCTCCGAGAATGGTGTACCTGTCCTTCCTTATCTCGTGCGCGTGCACGAGAGCTTCTATTATCTGCTCGCTGGTTACCCCCAGATCCTTAGCGTTGGTGGGAGCACCTATGCTCAGGAGGGCGTCTCGTGTTCTCTGCCAATTCCCTCCATGAAGGTACATCATCATGATTGACCCGACACCGCACTGCTCCCCGTGGAGAGCCTTGCCCGGCGCGATTTTATCGAGAACGTGTGAGAACATGTGCTCTGACCCGCTGGTGGGTCTGGACGAACCCGCTACGGACATCGAAACGCCAGAGATTATGATTGGCCTGATGGCAATCCACACGCTCTCTTCGAGGTTGGGTTTGATCATTGCTGCGTTCTCGATGATTGATTCTGCAGCGTATTTGGCGAGATTGGCCGCGCTTGAGCTGAAGCTCTCGCTTCTGAGCCTCTGCGCGAGCTCCCAGTCCAGGATCGCAGCGGTGTTCGATATGACATCCGCACATCCGGATGCCAAGAGTCTGTAGGGCGCTCTGAAGATCAATGAAGTATCGGCAACGACTCCCATAGGGACGCTGGCGTTCAATGATAGCGAATTCCCGTCGTCCTTGATCGACGCTCTAGGACTTGCGATGCCGTCGTGGGAGGCGGACGTCGGAACACTGAGAAACGGCACTTTAAGGTTGAACGATGCGATCTTCGCTAGGTCGATCTTGCTCCCGCCACCGACTCCGAGAAGGAAGCCTGCTTTGACATCCTTGGCCACTTCCTCGACCTTCACGATGTTCGTCCGGCTTGCCTCACCTGTGACGATCCTGTGCACTTCATACTTAGCAGATGACAGGATGTCCTCGACCTGCTTGGCTGCTATGGCGCCCGTGGTCTGACCCGTGACTATGAGCGCAGTGTCTTTGAGCTCGAACCCTTCGCACATGGTACCTATCTCTTCCACCACACCGTGGCCAGCGAGCACCTGCCGGGGAAAGTTCATTGCCCTTGCCTTGGTAAAGCATTCCAACATCCTTGCGCACAACCTTCTCCTAATATGTCGGTCCTGTTCTTCAACTTATCGGTTTGTATATGTGTTCCAGAATATTTATGCCAGTAAGCGCGCACCTGTCGGGTAGTTCATGGGGGCGATAATCTTTCCATCTTCTCGATCAGGTCATCCATCCTGAACGGTTTGGGCAAGAACTCTGCTGCTCCTGCGTCCCGCGCCTCCGCCTCAACCATCACATCCGCGCTCACAAAGACGATCTTCTGCTTGGGATTCTCCCTCATTATCTCCTTTGTGGCCTCGACGCCGTTCATCACCGGCATCCTATGATCCATTATTATCACATCCGGCTTCTCTGAGGCCGAGCTATATTTTCTGACGCCCTCCTCACCGTCGAATGCAGTAATCATGACCTTGTATCCTCTGAGCTGAAGTATGTCCCTGTACAACTCGACGATGAATAGCTCATCGTCAACGATCATGACGCTAGTCATGAGTATCACTCATCCTCAGGATCAATGTGAAAGTGCATCCTGATCCATTCTCGGATACCGTCATCTCGAGTCGACCTCCGAGTGCCTTTGCCATGGTTCCAGCGAAATAGATGCCTGATATGCGCACGATCTTGGACAAGTCATCTGATGAGGATATGTCTGCGAGATCCTTCACGAACATCGTCGGCATGTTCATGTCCGACGTTCTAATGCATATACGCCAGCATGGCATATCTGCCATCACGTCCTTTTGTGGATCGACCTTGATCGATATCTCTTCATTCTTGCTCAGATGCACGATGTTCATAAGCAGGCTGTCGAAAAGCTCATCGGCGTACGCTCCTATAGGGACGATAGTGCCCGCTGCAATGCCCGAAGAATCGATCTTGATCCGCCTGTCCGAGAACAATCCCCGGAGTTTGACTGCGGATTGCTCTATGACCTGCCTCAAATCCACATCCGGTAGTTTGCGCTCGCTGATGTCCCTGATCGACATGAGCGTCTTCATGTTGTCGACAAGAATCGATGAGGTCCTTATCTGAGATGCCGCCCTCACCGCGTATTTCTTTGTCTTCTCATCGGTCGCAGGGGATGATAAGATGAGTTCAAGATAACTCAGGACTGCCTGGTTGCTGTTCTGAATATCGTGGCCGAGCAGGTCCATGAAGATTGCAATATCGCGTGTACTCCCCTCAATATCGTCTCCGGTCAAGGTTCAACCTCTCCAATGAGCCCCTGGGCATGGTAAAAAGGGTGTTGCACCTTATGAAGGTTTGTGAGTTGCTATGATTAGTGAGAATGATGTGACAATTTACGATTCATTTGATTGTGGGGCATTCTCACGGTCGAAATCGTCCAAAGTGACCTTTGGAGGTCTCTCGGCCTCCTGCGTTCCCTCGGACACCCATTTCCAGTAGTTCCTCGGGAGTCGACCGACCAGATATCGCGGATCCCTCTTAGATTCCACGTTCTTGGGGTTGAGAATGATTGTCCAGTATCTCTTCGCATCCTTCCTTGTCTGTTTCTCAGGGAACCTGTTCCTCGAATCGATCACTATGTCATCATGTACGAGGATGTGGACATCCTCCTTTCCCACGATCGCAATCTTGTATCCTGGCCTTCTCATCGCTTGATATCTCAGTACAAGATCCGTTATCTCATGTTCGAAACTGCCCCGACCGATGAGGGTCTTGGCCTTTTCATCCTCTTCGAACGATATGACTCCCCTCGCTCTCCTGAACTCGCCTGAGACCCGCCGGATGCGGTCCTTCATCTCCTTTGCTTCGGGTGAGCTCTGAGATAGGTATGCCCTCGTCCCGGATGATTCTATCTGGGATAGGATCTTGAATATCAGGAAATACCTGTCTGGCGTGTTGAACCGAGTTGCCCAGAAGATCTCGTCCTCGATGATTTCATACAGCTTATCATCCTCTAGGAAATCCAAGCCTCCGAACTTCTCCTTGAATTTCGTGTAGAGGTCGTCATAGTCGATGGCGTCTGCATCCAGAGTCTCTTCGAAGAAGAACTGCTTCCTGGAATCGTCCAGAACCGGTTTGGCGTTGTGGACCCTGCTCGCCAGATGGGCGGTGATGACTGATCTGGGCGACTGTCGGAACAAGACTAGCATGGACTCTGGACCCAGGCGAATTATATGCAATTCCTGATATAAGCTTTGGCCATGCTGTCCTCCTATCGATCGATACTGTATAGAACCGACAGAATATCCACGAACTGATGTTGTATGTGATGACAAAGGGTGGTGTCTTTGGATTGGACCCGAGGAATCGCTCTTATGAGGGTGCTATTCCTGATGGGGTGAGAGAATCTTCATGGCGAGGTCATGAGACCGGAGGGGAAGGTCACCGAACCCCTCCACCAGAATTCCTTCAGAGGTGACGGAGCATCGCGGACATATTGGCCATGCTTCTCGATGCTGACGTAGCCCCGATGATGTGCGCGCGGGGATGAGGTGGAAGCAGTTGCCATGAGCGCAACCAGGGGCAACCCATTCTGCCTGGAGGATCGTCAGAAGCTCACAGACGATATGTTTTGCGAGGAGGTGCTAGAATCGGGTGATATACATCATATCAGCGATGCCCGAGAGGATGAGCGATGGAAGAACAGTCCCATGATCAACCATGATGTTGATGTCCCGCTCCAAGCCTGATTGGTGGGGAACCCTTTTAATCCGGATGTCAAAAAGGCTATTTAGCAAGTACGTAATCGGAAGAGTGCTTGAAACAGGAGATACAGAGGACGCTGGAGCCCACCAGAAGGCTTTCCGCCTCCTACGTGTTCGAACGGGCCAATGCCGCATACGATGCAGGCGAGTACTCTCAGGCTCTGATGCTCTTCGAGCAGGCGCGTTCGTCGGGCCTCGAAACCGAGGTGGTTTACAACAATAGAGGGGCTGCCCTCGATGCGATAGGTCGCTGTGAGGACGCTGCTCGTAGCTACAGATATGCCATTCACCTGGCGCCGGAATATGAGCTTGCATGGCACAACCTGGGAAACTGTTTCTATTCGAGGAGTCTGTATCGCGAAGCTGCAAAATGCTACGAGCGGGCATCATCTCTTGATAAGTCTAGGTGGCAGAACATCTATGGTCTGGCGAGCTCGCACATACGGCTCGGACGCAGGCGACGTGCGAGGGCTGTGTCAGCGCGACTCGTCTCCCTTGCAGATGACAACGTGGATGCTCTGTTGGCCGCAGCCGAACTCTATGTAGATATGGAGAATTACGACGAAGCCATCGCATTGTGCGAGAGATGTCTGCAGGTCCAGCAGGGGTCATCAAAGGCGATGACAATCATCGGCTCCGCATACCATGAGGGGGGCGAGTACTTGAAAGCCATCGGGGCCTTCGAGACCGCTCTGAAGGGCACACCCAATGACAAGGAACTGCTGAACAATCTTGGATACACATACTTCTGCTCAGGTCAATTGGCCCGAGCGATAGAATGCTTTGACAAAGCAATCGAGATCGATCCCACTTACAAGCCTGCTTGGTACAACAAGGGCTACGCCCTTCACGGCGCGGATAGGTTGTCTCAAGCGGTCGAGTGCTATGCTCGGGCGATCGAGATAGATGCAAACGACCGGGTGCTGTGGAACAATCTCGGAAATGCTCTATACAATCTTGGAAGGTTCTCGGAGTCCATACCGAAGTTCGTAGAGGCGATACGGGTGGATCCAGGATACGAGATCGCGTGGAACAACATCGGAAACGCGTTCGAGAAGGTCGGCTTATGGGAGAAAGCTATCCATTTCCATGACAGGGCCCTCGAACTGAGGCCGAGCTTCGATTATGCGCTCTATGCCAAGGGCGTGTGCAAATCGATGATTGGACATCCCGAGGAAGGATTCGATTTGATAACCGCGTCATTGGAGATAAATCCAGATTACGACGAAGCGTGGAAAGCGCTCTCGAAGGTGGCTCGGGACCTTGGACGATCGGATGAGGCAATCGAGGCGATAGATGAATCCCTATCAGTCAATCCTGGTTTCGGGGATGGATGGGCCGAAAAGGGCGACCTTCTCTCAGCCATGGGCGAGCTTGAAGGCGCCAATATGGCATATGTGAACGCTCTGAGGAGCCTGCCGATGAGATCGATGGAGTCTCAGAACGAGATCACGTCGATAATCACCCGCGTCAAGGTGCTCAATCGCCTGGGGATGTATCAGGAAGCCTTGTCCGTCCTGGAGGATGCCGTTCTGATGGGGATCAGGGACCCCTCCGTGCTTAGAAGATTGCTCGATGTGCGTTGTCTCCTCGATGACTTCGTGCTGCCTGCAGAGGTGGACGCCGCAATCCGGTCAGTGGACGACGTCTTTGTACAAACGGCATTGTGTAGCTACTTCATACGTGGAGGGCGACTGGGAGTCGCCAGAGAAGTGATGACGCGGCTTGAAATGATGGACGTGCCTCATCATGACCATATCCTATTGAGTGCGAGGCTACTCGATGCGGAGGGCGATTCGACGGATGCGATCTCGCTGTTGTCCCGTGAGAGCGAACTCTCGCCTGACATGCATAAGCTGCTCGGGGAGATCGCGGAACGCTCTGGGAAGCTGCAGATGGCCATGAAGTCCTATTCGAAAGCCTTGGATGCGATTCCATCTGATTATGTTATCGCGGTATCTCTGGCCCGTGTATCGTCTCTCCTCAAGGATTATGACTCCGCCATTGATGCTTCTCTCATTGCGTCGGGTATCGACGGGGACGAGCCAGAACCTTACAGGATAAGGGCTGAAGCCTATGCCGCCCTTGGGCGGACGGGCAAAGCGGCGGTCGCCTTGGCGGAGGCGGAATCCCGCACACGGGACGACGACCGAGGGGGGGTGAATCGATGACCGAGCTTCGCTTCAGGAAGAGGCACAGGATGAGGCTGAAGGAGATCGAGTCCTTGTCCACTCGACTGAAGGAAATTCTGGGCACAGAGGTTTTCGGTCCCCTGGACACCGTTGACATGGCAGAATGTCCGGAATACGATGTGGTGTTAGTGAGCGGCAAGATTTTATCGATCGTTTCGCAGGGCGAACCATTTCTCACGGTAAGGGGATTACTGGTTTACCCCGCAACAAAGCGATACATAACGGTTGATATGGGCGCTGTCAAATTCGTGGCGAACGGTGCGGATGTAATGGGCCCAGGGGTCGTGGAGGCCGACCCTGGCATAGTTGAAGGGGATTTCGTTTGGATACGTGACATCCGAAACAAGCTGCCCCTCGCGATCGGCAGGGCGTTGGTCTCCGCAGAAACCATCATGCGCAAGGAGAAGGGGAAGGTGGCATCATCACTGCATTATGTGGGTGACAAGCTCTGGGCGTTGGATGAGCCGAAGGAAGAGACCGCTGATATGCCCGAGGACGAGCCTGCTTAATTGTTCTATGAATATGTCATGTACGCGGTCAATCCCTTTAGGATTGACATCAAAGACTCGATGTCTGGCCATGCCTGGCAAGCTTTATATCCGAACAAGGTGATTACTCGCTAGAGGGATGCATCTTGACGATTTTGAAGAAGAAGCCATTCTCCGGCGCTCCGGACTCAGAGCAGAAGGAGATGATTGGAGCAGAACAATATATTGATCTCACTGAGATGGTGTTCGAGGACGAGGGATTGATGGATTCTGATGGTGCCAAGACACTCGTCAAGGTCGGAGAGATGTTCCGATATGAGGATTTGTCCAGTCTGACGAGTCAGGTCTATGCCGGGCACATAGTCATCATAGACTACACCTCGATTGCCAATGACGACCTGACCATGAAGCGCCTCACGGCCGAGCTGAAGAACGTCTCTCGTGACGTCGGTGGGGATGTGGCCGGTGTCGGTAAGAACCTGCTCATGGCGACTCCACGCGGAATCAAAATTGACCGGAATAAGATCCGTGGCGGTTTCTGAGCCGGACCTGCAGTCTCAACATGATGGATGCACAATGGATCAGCCGTGGTGCTGGAGCTAAGCTGGAGCTAACGTACAGTCTCATCAAGTCATTCGTGGCCAACATCACTCGCTGATGGGTGGTGTAGCCGAGAATCTTCCATCCTTGTACAGCAACGTCAGATAACCGTGATGGATCTTGGAATGTCTCAGCTTGACCGCTCTGATCCTTAGCTGAACATCGGTCTCACCAACATCCACAAACTTCATAAGGAATGCCCCGTCTGCGAGGAAGTCCTCGTTGTACGGTCCGAATGAAAGACCGTTCTGCTGCGTCTCCGATATCAGGATGGTCGTGACTCCCAACCTCTTCAGGAAGCCAAAGAAGTGGAACAGCTCTTGTCTCGGATTCGGTATCGCTGCGAGGGAGTATATTGCGGTGAGGGAATCGATCACCACGATCTCGACGCCTTCGTTCTCGACCTTCTTCTTCAGGTACTCCTTCAGTATCTTGAACCAATCTCGGCCGACATCCGCATCGGTGTGTTCCAGTCTGAGCTTGCCGATGTCAACTATAAAGAACTTATTCTCATCGACGGTTCCGAGGCCGAGCATCTCCATCGCGCTCAGGAGACTCTCCTTGCTCTCTTCGATGCTGATGTAGAGTACATTGACGCCCTTCTTGCGAACATTGCTGTATAGCAGGTTCACCGCAATCGATGATTTCATCGTTCCCGGCGTGCCCGCCAGCAGAACCACATGGCCCTTCTTGATGCCGCCACCTATCTTGCTGTCGAAGCCATCTATGTATGTCTGAATCCTGTCATCACTAACGTTGGCGCCGAACTCCATATGCGATGCCTCCTTGCGGCGAAAAGCCCATGTTAAAAATGTGTGTCCCTCTTAAAAGAGTTTGGCCCTCAATATCATTATTAATAATGGTGCATCGGTTGACAAACCGCCAGATATCTGATTTCCTTGTGAACTGGTTTGATGGCATTGTTGCTAGTCTACTCAACCATTATATCTCATGAAGATGTGTTAGCCACAGTGGTCGAATACAAGATAATCCGGGATTCGGTGCATGGTAGCATCAAGGTCGACGGTTGTTTCTTGCCGCTAGCGTCGACACCAGAGCTTCAGAGATTGCACAATATCCACCAGCTCGGCCTAGCATACCTCGTCTATCCTGGTGCCAATCACACGCGTTTCGAGCACTCGCTGGGAACATTCCATGTGGCTGGACGGATATGTTCGTCCCTCAACCTCGATCGTATCGAATCGCTCATGGTCCAAGCTGCAGCGCTTCTGCATGACATTGGTCATCTTCCCTATTCACATACATTCGAGATGGTCCTCCACGAACAGTTCGGTGTTGACCACGCTGAGATATCCCGGCGGCTCATTCGTGGGGAGGATTCCGTCCTTGCCGATGAGGAGCGATCCATCCTCGGCAAGCATGCGTCAGTTCCTGAAGCGTTGGAGGCGATGTCGCTCAATCCGAAGGATGTGGCAGGTCTGTTGGATGACCAGCACGCATTGAAACAATCTTCACGGACTCTCGAGAAACACGAATCGCAGGCTCACTTCAATACAAAGCGTTACCTTTCGCAGATTGTCAGTGGAACAGTAGATGCCGACCAGCTCGACTACCTCGTACGCGATGCACATTACACCGGAGTGGCTTACGGCGTGATAGACATCGACCGGCTCGTCGAGACCTTCGATATATACAATGGCGATCTGGTGATCGATAAGAGCGGTCTGAGCGCGGTCGAGGGCATGCTGGTCGCGCGAGCTCTCATGTTTTCGTCAGTCTACTACCATAAGACCGTGAGGATACCGGAGCTCATGCTCGCGAAAGCTGTGGAACTCTTGGGCAAGGACGCAATAGATCGCATCCATCGGAAGACGGATGCTGGACTGCTCGCATATCTGGAGTCGCAAGGTGGGTATTCACGCGAGATAGCGACCTGTCTGAAGTATCGGAAACTGTACAAGCGCGCCTATGCGATAGCTGTCACGGACGTGCGTGATGAGGATTGGTCGAAGATAGATGAACTGGGCAACGTTGGACGACGCAGAGCTGTCGAGGCAGACATAGCTCGAAGGGCTGGGATCCCATCTGGCAATGTGATAATGGATGTTCCTTCCACCGAACTCCCCCTCACAGAGCCGCGAATATCCCTAATGGATGTTCGCATCCTTGACGGCAAGCGTGTGCGGCTCCTGCCCCGGATGAGTTCGATCGCCTCCTCGCTGCAATTCAGAAGGGCTCATGACTGGGCAATCATGGTGGCGTGTCCCGAGAAGGACAAGGCGAAAGTGTCCAAAGCTGCGCAGAAAGTGCTCGGCCTCTAACCCTTCATCACGCCAATCGGTCGAAGACGGGCTACCAGTCTTGATATTCCCGCACCATCGGCCACGCGGACCACGTCGTCCACATTCTTATAGGCTCCAGGCGCTTCCTCGATGATGCCTTCCTTCGAGGCGGCTCTGATGTATACCCCTCGGTCCTCAAGCTCTTGGATCACTCCTTTCGATGTGAACTTCCTAGTCGCAGCGCTCCTAGACATCAACCTGCCAGCCCCGTGGCATGTCGACCCGAATGTCTCGGCCATAGCCTGTGCCGTGCCCGCGAGGACATAGCTCGAGCTTCCCATGTCTCCTGGGATAAGAACTGGCTGCCCGAATGACCTGTACTTCGCAGGCACTTCGTCTCTACTGCTATCGAAAGCCCTGGTAGCTCCCTTGCGGTGGACATATACCATTTTTCGTCGTCCATCGATCTGATGCTCCTCCAGCTTGCATATGTTGTGGGCGACATCATAGACGCATCCCATCCCCATCTCCTCCGCACTCCTGCCCAGGGATGTTTCGAACGATTCCCTAAGCCAGTGGAGTATGAGCTGCCGGTTCGCCCAGGCGTAGTTCGCGGCAGCACTCATGGCCGCGAAGCAATCCCGTCCCTCCTGCGAGTTCACGGGGGCGCATGCTAGCTGCCTATCTGGAACCACGATATTGTATTTTCTGATCGCACTCTCCATCACTCGGATGTAATCGCTTGCAATCTGATGCCCGCATCCTCTGGAACCTGAGTGTATGCTGATCATGATCTGGTCAATGGAATCGATTCCGAAGCATCTGGCTGCCTGTTCATCGAAGATCTGGTCGACCTTCTGTATCTCGAGGAAGTGATTGCCTCCCCCCAGCGTGCCCAGTTGGGGTGCACCCCTCTGTTTCGCCTTCTGATCGACCTTCGATGAGTCGGCAGTCTTCATGCAGCCGTTCTCTTCGCTGGTCTCGAGGTCCTCTTGCCATCCGTAACCCTGAGACACCGCCCATTTTGCACCATTGTCCAGAACATCATCTATCTGACTGCCCGTCAGTCGCAGCTTCCCCTTCTCGCCGACGCCTGATGGGACATTGTCGAAGATAGTGTCTATGAGGTTCTTCCTCTTGTCCCGGATTTCCTCGAACCTGAGATCCGTTCTGACGAGCTTAACACCACAGTTGATATCGTACCCTATGCCTCCAGGTGATATCACGCCCGTCTCAGAATCGAATGCCGCGACCCCGCCGATAGGGAACCCATATCCCCAATGAATATCCGGCATGGCGAGGGAATTGCCTACGATTCCTGGAAGACAGGCCACATTCGCGGCCTGCTCTAGTGCATTGTCTGCGGTCACGGATTTTATCAGCTTATCATCCGAGAATATGATCGCGGAGGTTGACATGCACTGCTTGAAAGTCTTGGGGATTTCGTACCTGAACTCATCTATCTTGATCATTGGTCCCGTCCAGGGCATTCAGATTCACCTTGGTCTTTCACAAGGACCGCCGTATATTAACGTTGCGAGTTGCAGTTTGCTAATCGATCATGAATCGTTTGTCGCGTTCATCGAGGCACGCATGTACATTCCGTGTTGGATCTTTTGGGAACTGGAACGTGTATCAGACGATTGCTATATATATGCTGGACCGCACTTACAGTCATATCGATTCCAGTTCCGACTGGCATGCATCGACCTCCCGTTCCAAGGGGGGTACTTTGACGATTACAATTGATCGAGGTGATGGGGATTGCCCGAAGAACAAGAGATACACTGTCCATTATGCGGTAAGAAAGTGCCTTCTGATGCGGACAAGTGCCCCTCCTGTTCCACGCAGATTGAGACTATAATGGCCAAACGTAATTTGGAACGGGTCATAGAGCGAAGGGTGATGCGCAGGGTCAAGAAAGCTCAGAAGGAGGAACTCATGACCCCAGAAGTCCCGAATGCGCCAATCCCTGAGGTCAAGGTATCCTGTCCTGGATGTGGTATGGATCTTGCTGGTTCTGAAGTGAAGTGTCCTCGATGTGGAGTACCTCTTGGGACTGGAGGAGAGATGATCGAGTGCCCTGAATGCGGTGCTCAGATGGCTGTCGGGATTTCATCGTGTCCAAGCTGCGGGGTCGGGTTCGAAGAGCCCGTGGGAGAATCCGCGGAGGCACCTGATGTCGGAGCCGAGGCGGTTGTCGCACCGATCGAAGGGCCGGAAGCCATCTCGATGGACGAGCCCGAACCTGTTGTTGCCGAGGTGTCGCCAGGTGCAGTCACCGCGGTGCCTTACGAAACATCGTCGGGTGGCCGAGGATTGACGAACGGTCGGGGCGCGATAAACGGGACGGGTCTCGTCAATGGGACGGGAATGATAAATGGCAACAAGACCGAACCGCACCCACCAGCAGCATCCCGACGGCGGCCTAGAGGCATCGCGAGATGGCAGTTCCTTGCAGTACTAGTCGCCCTCGTTATCATCATCCCGACATTCATCTACATCTCATACGCGAAGGACTCGGGACCTTATGAGATAGACGGTGATTTCGGAGACTGGGATGATTCGAATCTGTACTCCATGACCACTCTCACATCCACACCTCTCACATCCATAGACGCCTGGTCCGTAGGGGTTGATGGCACCCGCATATTCTTCTATGTCTCCGCATCAAACGACATCATGTCCACCACTGCGGTGGAGAGCATATTCCTATTCGTGGACTCCGACGGGAACGGTGATACTGGATATTCGGTCGAAGGAATTGGCGCAGACTACTTCCTCGAAGTCGATGGCTGGAATGACAGTGTCCAATCGTCATTCTTGTCGCACTACGACATCAACGGGGACCAATACGATTGGAGTTCCTGGGTGACCCAAGGCGGGGTGACTCATCGGCTCAATGGTCATGAGCTGGAAGCAGGAGCCGATTTGCAGATTGCGATATCGGAGAGCGCTTCCTTCGTGCTCTACTCGCAGGATCAACTTGAGAGGTCTGCTGTCAGCAATCAGGTGCCGATATCCGGAGGCGTTCTCATCGTGACTCAGGAATTGGCATCCTCTGTTTCGCTATCGGGCATACTGCCCCAGTCATCTTCAGCTGCTCTATTGACGCTTACATTCGAGTGCGAGGGTGCAGATGGCGTCGTCGAGCAGGTGACACCCGTGTATACAGGTATCTCAGCGCCTTCAGCATCGATCGCGTCATTCTCTCTATCCGCTGGTGAGACCCATGTGGAGCACATATATGTGAACACGACCGCACTGTCTGACGGACATTTCGTGTCCGCGATGGTGACGGACGATGCCATATCGAGCTCGTTCTCCAAGGTGATAGTGAACGGATATGCTGCGAGGGCATACGTGGGATCTGCGCCATCAGTTGTGTACATCGATGGTGCGTTCGGAGACTGGTACCTGAGGACTGCATCCGATGTGGACACAATCCCGATCGTGAACCCCAACATCGATGTGACTGAAGTCGGGGTCTTCAACACGACATCTTCTTCATCATTTTACATCAAAGTCGACGGCGAGATGTGCGCAGGTGCGTACGTGCCCGCGCTACGCGGAAAGCCTGTCCCTGGAAGTGGTTCGGTCGTTCCATCTGAAAGAAGGACTGCCGAGGACATCCTCCGAATATACATCGACAGTGACCTGTTCGCTTCCACTGGATATCTCATGTCTGTCGAATCAAAGATAATCGGAGCCGATTACATGATCGAGGTCCGAGGGCTCTTTGGTGAGATAGCCTCCAAGTCTGTCTATCGTTACATGTCGAACAGCTGGTCGACTGTCGGTGCGACGGTGAATGCAGCAATAGATTCCCAGAGGCTCGAAGTCGGTGTGCTCGCATCTGTTATCAATGGTGGCGAAGGACTCGATTTCATCATCGAGACGACTGATTGGAACCATAGACAGGATATCGTGGGTCTCGACTCGGATACGATGCTCGCATTGACGGGCGGTATCGCACTTACTGCGGGAACTAAGAGCTGGGTCGTTCAATCGTCAATTGACTCTGCTGCGACGGCGATGTCATATCAACGCAAACTGTTCTACGACGGCTCCAACTTCTGGAGCCTTTACTGGGATGGTTCGAATACCATCTATGAGTACAGTGGCGACGGCGGTCAGACATGGACGAACTCAGGGAGCGTATTCACACGCGCTCTAGTGGGTGAGTGCAGTCTGTGGTACGATGGTGCGAATCAGCTTGTATATGTCGTAGGGGATAACCAGACCGCATCTTCCGATATTTACGCCCGTCGAGGCACAGTCACTCCAGCAGCTCATACGATAACCTGGGATACTGAAGCCACGATAGCTGGCATATCAACTGAGGCTTACGCCAACAAGAACACCTTCATCTCCAAGGATGCGAGCGGATACATCTGGGTTGTATCCGTTTCCCTGGTTCAGAGCAACCCGAGCAACAAATACAATGCTCGATTGATGCAGAGCAACGGAATCGACAGCCTCTATGGAGGTTGGACCGCAAGAGGCAATATCGTAAGTGGGTCGGGAACGAACTCTGCTGAAGTGATGGCATCGATTGTGCCGGGAAAGTCTGGTTCTGGTATTGCCGTATGGATTGTCTACTCTTACGATGGCATTGTCGAAGCGAGGACGCATGACGGATCAACGCTTTCTTCGCCAACAACGGTATATGCTGCTGGAGCAAGTACGCTAAATACTGTCAATTCGCCACCTTCAGCATTGATTGACTCAAACGGGGTCGCTCATGCAGTCTTCGGTTCTGGCAATATGTATGGCGGCACTTGGAAAGGACATATCCTATATTCATACAGCCTGAGCGCGAGCAGCTGGTCCACTCCGATTACTCTGAATGTTACCAGCACCTATGCTCATATGAGTCCCACCCTCTCGCTGGATTCCACCACTGGGAATCTATATGCCATGTGGCTCGAAGACACGACCAACCAGGTTCAGATAAAGAAGAACATAAGCGGCACTTGGTCGTTCGTGACTATTTCGCAGAACTCTTATGCAAAGTACTACCTGACATCCATTTACAGTGCCCCTGGCGAATCGTACATCTGCTGTCAATGGACTCAGGACACTTCTGGCACATATGAGGTCATATTCGAGAAGATACCGGAATTCTCGGAGGTCGTTGTGCCCGTGTTCTTCATGATGATGGTGTTCGTCGTGGGGTATCGCCATCGCTCTAGAAGGCCAAGAGATAAATCGTAGATTTAACGTCATAATCGCAATCACGCCGTATTCAATGATTAAATAACGGAGATGCTATCTCGTGTTAATGATGGCCGAGGGGACAAAGGACATCTTTCTAAGCTGTTTCAAATGCGGAAGGATCGTTAGGTCCAGAGACGGCGAGTGCCCGCGATGCGGGCTCAAGTTCGGACCTGGTACCCTCTTCGAGTGCCCGTTCTGCTCGGGCCTGATTTGGCGCAATGCCACTCAGTGTTCCGCTTGCGGAATTGATCTGACCGAATTCTCGGAGAGTGTATTGAGGACCAGCTCAGGATTCGACATGGATTCGTTCGTTGACAATATCATCAGCACAGAGCTTGAGCAGCTCAAATCGACGATTCGTCGAGTGGCGTGTCCGGGCTGTGGCCTTATGATCCGAGGGGATGAAGAAAAATGCCCGAGATGCGATCTGCCGTTGGAGGAAGCAAAGGTGGATTGTCCAGTGTGCGGTGAGAAGATCTCCATATCTGCGAAATCATGCTCGGGCTGTCAGGCAGTCTTCGAGGAGCTTCCAGAAATGAAGCCCGTGCTTGAGACACTATCGGAGGAACTTTTAGCCGTCGAGGCGCAATCTGCGCTGGATGCGTTGCTAGTGGAAGAACCGCCACCTGCTATTGTGCCTGCAAAACCCAGACCAAGGGTCAGGACGACCAAGAAGATACGGAAGATTGTCAAACCGGTCAAGAAACCCGTATCAAAGCGCGCGAAGCAGAAGAAGAAACCCGGACCGAAGAGAATTGTAGTGAAGCCGATGAAGAAATCATCAAAGAAGTCCGTGAAGAAGAAGGCACCTGCGAAGAAGGTCTCCAAGAAACCAGTGAAGAAGAAACCGGTAAGGAAGAAACCGACGAAATCGAAGAGAAGATGAAGTTATCGGTTCTTCCCTGAGTCATATCGCGGGCTGTCCGGGAACGGATTAAATATCTGCAGTCTAATGGTGTATCGATGACCGAGAACCCCGCGCCCGTGTTCATTCTCGCATGCATTGCATGTGGAAAGACTGTATCCGGGATTGAGAAGAGCTGTCCGAGGTGCGGCGCATCTTTTGATGAAGTCCGGTTCGAATGCCCGTTCTGCGGAGAATTGGTATTGTTGGACAGCTCAAAATGCGGGGCTTGTGGAACCGAGTTCTCTGTGTTTGCGGAATTAGTGGACGAGAATTCTTCCGTCGTTCTAGATGGTCCCGAGAATGATGTCTCGCAGGCCCAGGGACCAGACATCATGGAATACGAATGCCCTGCGTGTGGGAAACCTGTATCCGCGAACGACAACGAATGCCCTAGCTGCGGGGCGAAATTCTCCGAAGGATAATGGGCGAGATTGGTGGGGCCGGGACCGGGAATTGAACCCGGGTCAAGGGATCCACAGTCCCCAAGGATACCATTACCCCACCCCGGCCATATTTCGCCTCCATGATATTTCCATACATAAAGCTTGTCACAGCGATGTCTGGGCCAGTTCCTACCCTAGCCAGTTGATGCATAGTACTTTCGCGCTACCCCTGGACCAAATGGTATCTCTCATAGATGTGTTCTTGGATGTACGGTGAGGGATGTATTGACTGCGGATCCATCGTGCACTTGCACCGAACGCGCCCATGACCCTCAGTGTTGCCCCGAATGCGGGGGTATATTAGTGAATCTATCTGGCTGCGTATCATGTCTGCTCTGTGGTCTATCCAGATGCGGCAGCTGATATACCACCCTTTGGTTTTCATCGAAGTCCAATCTTGAACATTCAAAAGACTTAAGGTGTTGTTGGCACTTGCGGAGGGCGGTGATTGTATTGAAGCGAGACATCATCTCTGTTCTCGACATGAAAGACGATTTCGAGAAGATTCTCGAGAACGCACTCAACATGAAATCAGGACCAAAGAAAGGTCAGAAGAAGGACCCGCTCAAGGGCAAGATGCTTGGCATGGTCTTTGAGAAGCCGAGCCTCAGGACGCGAGTCTCCTTCGAGGTTGGAATGGCCCAGCTGGGTGGACAGTCGATGTACATAGGCCCGGATGAGGTCGGGATCGGCAAGCGGGAGACGGTCTCTGATGTGGCGAATGTACTCAGCAGATACGTCGACGTCATAATGTACAGGGCATTCAGCAACAAGATTATGCGTGAGCTCGCCGAGTACGCCCAGGTCCCGGTCATAAATGGTCTGGATGACTTGGAACATCCCTGCCAGTGCGCGGCCGATATGCTGACGATATTGGAGAAGAAGAAGAAATTCAAGGGTCTTCAACTGGTGTATATCGGAGACGGCAACAACGTATGCAACTCGCTGCTATTGGGGTCTGCCCTATTGGGCATGAACATGCGCGCGGTCACTCCCAAAGACTACCGGCCGAACGCAGATATCGTCTCCAAGGCCGAGGAAATCGCAAATGGGACCGGGTGCAAGATCGAACTGATGTCGAATCCGTTCCAAGGGACCGAGGGCGCGGACATAATCTACACTGACACCTGGATTTCCATGGGTCAGGAAGCGGAGAAGGCTGCTCGTGAGAAGATGTTCCTGCCCTATCAGGTAAACGAGAAGCTGGCCGAGAAAGCCAATAAGGACTGGATATTCATGCACTGTCTACCTGCACACCGTGGATACGAGATGTCCGCCGAGATAATCGACGGACCTCACAGCGTCGTGTTCGACCAGGCGGAGAACAGGATGCATGCGCAGAAGGCTCTTCTCATGGCCGCACTTTCGAAGTGAGCTGCATCTCTACGATGGTGTCCAGCTCCTTCAAGAAATCCTCTTTCCTGGAGGCCGGGATCGTTGCGCCAGCAGCGATATTGTGCCCGCCTCCAACACCACCCACTTTTTCCGCTGCCGCTCTGATAGCCACCGAGAGGTCCATGCCCCTTGCAACCAGATCCTGAGTTCCTCTGGCGGACGCCTTGGTCTTTAT
>JACZKW010000038.1:0-6744 GCA_014859835.1 Thermoplasmata archaeon
GCTAGAGCTGCTCTGCGTCGAGGACTTAGATGGGGGCGCTCAAGACCTGGCGACGGCGTCCTCGTTAATCACGCCTGCATCTGAGCTGCTGGACGAAGCACCCGATATCGCCGATAGCTATGCCGACCTCAGCTTCTTGATCCCACCGTTCTCGGACTACATTGACGGCGAGGAGGGTCTCATCCAAACCGAGAAAGAGCTGCTTGAGGCCATGGTCCTTGTGGCCTCGCTCTCGAACATCTCTTCCATTGAGGGAGAGGATGCGGTCTACGCGATGAGCGCAATAGACCGCGCATCGCACCTGATCGAATCTTTCAACGACACGATCGATTCGTTGATCGTGATGGCGGATGAGATAACCGCCCTGTCTGTGGAGGGATCCAAACCATTCTCGGACAACCGTCTAGTGGAGCTGCTTGAGAAGTTGAGGGAGCTCCTGATACCAGTGGAGGAGGAGATCTACGACTTCATGGTGGATAATGACGACCTCTGGGAATCGGTGGAACCGTTCATAACATTCTGGATATCGGACAGCAGTCTATACTTGGGAGACGAGATCGTCGGTGGAGGTTACTTGTTCTTCAACGGCAGCTTCAGGTCTGACTGCCATGTTGAAATAGTCATGGGCGGTGCTGTTATCGCCGAGGTCGTGACCGGTGCGCTGGGCAGGTTCGATTTCTCTTGGGAGATCCCGCTGAACGAGTCGTTGCTTGGTGGACATGTTCTCATATCTAGAACGGGCTTCGAATCTGGGAACCTCACATCCGACCCCATCTCAATCTCGATCGCACTGATCCCGACCTCGCTGACGGTCGTCCTGAGCGGCACAGTCCTGGCTCCAAATGAATCGTTGACGGTGTCCATAACACTGCGCGATGTCTATGGCGAATCACTCGCTAACAAGACCTGCACGCTGTCGTTGGATGACGCGTTGGTAGAGTTCAGAACCAGCTTGTCGGGTGAGTACGAACAGGTCTTCCCTGCCGGGACCCTGGAGGTCGGTACGCACACGCTCCATGCCGAATACAACGGTTCACTTCCATATGCGTCATGTGCTTCCGGGGTGCAGACCGTAGCGGTCGATGTGCCGACAACATTGACTCTGGACATGTTCTCCGACACATTCTACTTGAGCTATTTCGTCGTGGGCGATCTTACTCTCGTCGGCAATGCGAGCGATCTTCTACCTGGTATGAATGTCACGTTATCCATAGATGGCATAGTGCTGATCAATGCGACAACCAACGACACAGGTGCGTTCGCCTTCTCCATTCCGGCCGACGCACTATCCATAGGATCGCACCTTATCCGAGTTGATTTCAATCCCCCGAATCCATATTGGAGGCCTTCCCATGACGAGGCGGAGTTCCTAATATACATCGTAGAGAGGACTGAAAAGTACCCGTTCTGGCCGATCATTCCGGGTTGGGGAGGAGTCCCGTTTACTGCTTACGACGTGTTATTCGGACAGTACGCGTACTACTTCTGGCTCCTAGTCATAGCGACTATAGGAGCCGTGGTCAAGGCCCTACAGATGCACAAGCAATTGAAGGCTCGTAGGAGGACCAATGAGCAGAAGGCGCTCGAACAAATGAAGGTCGACCTTAGAGCCACAGAGATGGATATCAGGGACCTCGCTCCAGCCCGTTCGATCGAATTCGACGAGCCTCCGAACACACCGAAGGAACTCATCGTGTGGAACTACAACTCGTTCCTCAGGTTCTTATCGCAGGAGCGGAAGGTCGGGATCAGAGACAGCATGACCCACTGGGAGATCGCCCGGCTGTTGGGGAGCCTGGGCTATTCGGAATCGCTCGTCGAAAAGATGACCTCGTTGTTCGAGCTGGCAAGATACTCTGGGACAAACGTGACGGACACCGACATGATGGTGATGGTCTACCATGTCGACCAACTCAAGAAACCAGCGGGGAGGTGGGGTGCGCATGCAGGGTAGTAGGGTCAAGCGCGCCTACATCTCCGCAGCGGTGCTGCTCCTCGTGGTCGCGTTGTTCGCGGTCACAATGGCCACCCCGATATTCTCATCGACGAACGACTTCTCCATATACAACACCAGCTGGAACGGCGCGAGCAACATCGCGGTTGCGACTTACCAACTAGGAAGGTTCGCTCCCGCGCTCACCGTCGAGGCCACGGGCACCGACCTCACCATCATCAACTCCGACCTCTTCGAGATGGACCTCGATCCTACAACGGATGTTCTCATGATCCTCGGTCCGACCAAGTCATTCACCACAGCCGAGAGCGGATTGGTCGGCGCCTTCGTGAAGGCCGGAGGAATTCTAGTCCTCGCCGACGACTTCGGCACGGGGAACGGCCTGCTAGTAGGCATGGGGGCCAGCTCCAGGTTCTCGGGGAAACTCATGATGGACCTGTCATTCGACCGTAGTCCAGAGTTCTCCGTATGCTTCGATCTGAAAGAAGATCCACTCACGATCAACGTGAGCCGACTCCTGATGAACTACCCGACTTCGATCTCCGTATCAGGATCCGGGACCACCGTCATCGCGGAATCCAGCGTGGCCAGCTGGCTCGACTCCGATGGTGACAGAACGAGGGACCTGGGGGAGCCGCAGGGACCGTTCCCGCTGATAGCACGGGAACGGATGGGCTCGGGCAGCATACTGATTCTATCCGACCCGAGCATACTCATCAACGGGATGATAGACCAGCTGGACAACGGGGTGTTCGCGGATAACCTCGTGACCAGCATCTGCAGCTTGAGGTCAGCCGTCTACTTCGATGAGAGCCACCGCAACTACTTCGACCCGATAACCGCGACTACGCAGCTCACGGCCGAGATATCGGACTCAGACAAGTTCCACGTACTGATCGTGGCATTCGTGCTCCTAGTGTGGGTCACCACGGACTACATAGGCCGTCTTGTCGGGACAGTCGTACAGGGCATGAGACGCATCTGGGGAAGAATACTGCGGCTGCTAGGCCGCAAGGTCATAGAACCTGAGCCCGTCGCTCCGGAAACAGTCGAGGAGCTCCTGGCAAAAATGATGGAGCTCCATCCGGAATGGAAGGTCGGACTCCTCAGGCACGCCCTCCGGGAAAGGAAGCGGCACAACGAATTCCTCGGCAAATTGACGGAGAAGACAACACTTATCGATCATGCGAAATCCGATTCCGAGTGAGAATCCATGTCCTCGAGCCGCATGTCCATCCTGCATACTTACAAATCATAGTACGCTCTTCTCTGCACAGGTTACCATGCAGCTCAGGCTGAAAATGATGGGGCGGTCCGTAGTGGTCACGCCTCCGCACATGGTCGGCGCCGCGATGGTCATCATCGGCGCATTCCTCCTTTTCATCGCGCTGTCCGCGCAGTTCGATATCGACTCCATAGGCGAGACGACGGACCCTGCCGTGCAGGAACGCGTGACGCAGCTGCAGGACGAGCGAAACATATTCCTCCTGTGCTCCACGGGTGCGATCTTCCTGGGGCTCTTCTCCGCGATCGTGTTGACGGAGAGTAACATGAGTTCGTCGGTTCCAGAGTCGCAGATGCGTTCTGCCGCGAGGGTCTCAGGCGACGTGGTCTCCGCACTTTCGCTGCCAGGAAACGCCACCTTCCTTCCGGCCAAGCACGGCCTCTCATCGGAGAGGGTCCTGGTGCCGGCGACGACGGGACAAGTCACGCCTCCGGTGGTTGCTTCCGACGATCTCACATTGCTGTTGGGAAAGGACGGATCGTCTCCAGGACTTCTCGTGGAACCTCTCGGAAAGGCACTCCTCGACGACATCGAGCAGAAGCTGGAGGTCCGGTTCGTCGATGCGGGGTTGGAAGCGGCGGAAGGGTACCTGCAGATACTGAAGCACGGCTATGGTCTCATGGGGGACTTCCATTTCAAGGAGCGCGACGGCAAGACTGTCCTCAGGGTGGAGTACTCTGGCTTGCTGGAGCAATGCACGGCGATAAGGAAGGAGCGGCCGGAAACTTGCAGGCAGATGCCCTGCTTCGGGTGTTCGTGCATCCTGACAGCCGCTGCAAGGGCGACGGGGAAGATGGTGGAGATCGAGAAGGTGGACAGCATCTCGGGCGACACCGTCACCTACACCTTGTCGATCAGGGAATGGTGAACGGCAGTATCGATGGATGAACGCTCATCATTGATACATACCGCCCAAGAGGGACATGTCCGCGTCCCTCAATCGCTTGAAGAAATCCACTTCATCTACCACGCCGGTGACGTCCGTATTATTGTTCAGGATCATCTTCGGCACGCCCATGACCGAGTGTCTGAGCGCCAGGTCCTGGAACATGGAGAAATCTATGATCTCCGTGGTGACTTTCTCTGATACGATAGCTGCCCTGTATGCATGCCTCACGACGCTCGGACAGAAAGGACAGGTCGTCAGGACGAACACCTTCACATTCGCCTTTCGCCTTATCTTCGACAGCGATTCGAGCGACATGTGGGATAGACGAGGACTCGATGTCGATAGTTCGTGTATCGCATCCTTCATGGCCACGAGCTCGTAGCCAGAAGGCACTCCATAATACCTGATCCTGGAGACGCCGTCCTTCTCAAGCACAATGCAAGGCCAATGCTCGATGTGGTATTGTTTGAGCAGTTCATTCCTGCCACGGTCGACATACTCGATGTCGACCTTGATCTTATCATTCGACTCGGCCATAGAATTTGCCAGATCGGTCAATTCATCCGTTATCTTCGGACCCTCTTCCACGAACAGGCGTATTGTGACTTCGTCTTTCATTTCGATTCTGACTATCTTTCCTGATGATACTCCCATCATACCAGTTCTCCAGCTTACTCTGTTTGAATCAGATTCTTTCGACCCACGCGCCATTATTCAGCATTATGAGTATATTTAATTGTCGAGAAACGGAGCGCTGTTACGATAATCGTACTACGAGAGTAGTACGTGATGGAGCTAGTTTGGCCCGCGATCGCGCATATGGAAGGAATATATCAGATGAACGAGCTAGTGAGTACGGTAATCATCGAGGTGTCTCCTTTGTCCAACGATCACGAGAAGAAAGTGAAGTCCGAAGATGTCGAGGAATCGCAGATACGAGAAGCGGTGAGGAAGAGATACCGGGCATTGGCAGAGCAGGAGGCCTCATGCTGCGGCCCGAAGGTGAACACGATGTGCGGTTGCTCGACCATCTATTCGGATTCAGATGTCGCATCACTTCCATCCGATGCGGCTGCGGTGAGCGCCGGATGCGGCAATCCGACCGCGATCGCAGACCTCAAGTCCGGCATGACCGTGGTCGACCTCGGCAGCGGTGGAGGCATCGACGTGTTCCTGTCAGCTAAGAAAGTCGGTCCGACTGGAAGGGCGATAGGGATCGACGCGACACCAGAGATGATCCTCAGAGCCCGGAAGACTGCAAAGGAGAACGGGTTCGATAATGTCGAATTCCGGCTGGGAGAGATCGAACACATCCCACTCCAGGATTCGAGCGCGGATGTCGTGATCAGCAACTGCGTCATCAATCTATCACCGTTCAAGCAGCAAGTATTCAACGAGGCTTTCAGGATACTCAAATCAGGTGGACGGCTTGCCGTATCCGACATAATCTTGTTGCGCGAGCTTCCCGATGAGCTCAGGACCAACCTCGCTGCATGGTCGAGCTGCGTGAGCGGAGCAGTATCTGAGGAGGATTATATCGGGGCGATGAAGCAGGCAGGCTTCGTCAACATCAAGGTCCAAGACAAGGTCGTCTACACCTACGAACAGATGAGGGCCTACGTTCCGGATGTCCAGACATCGCTCTCCCTGGCACCTCCTAATGATAACATCATCAGGGTCTCTCAAGGGACCGACCTATCCAACATGATCGCGAGCTACAGGATAATCGCAGAGAAGCCATAGGCATGCCCGTCGACATGCCGTTGACTATCTCGGAGATATGAACTTCATCAGCTCTATGTAATCGCGTACGATGAGGCGAACAATTACCATGCAATTACAATCCTGTTCTCCGTCGAGACGAGCGCGTTCAGTCTCAACGGCCCCGTCGGTCCATGGGCGATCGTCGGCGCGATTGCGGGCACCGCCGCGGTGATCGATGCAGCGAGATACCTGTTCGTTAGAAAGATGAAAACGAAGTAAGGGTTTTTGAACGGGTTTGCAGGGATACCGGTGAGGGCCGCTCACACTTATCCGACGAGGCTACGATGAGCGCGGGTCGGCTGACCGGTCAATCAAAGCGCACTGTTGATATAGTGCGATTGCCTTCAAAGGAATGGGATTGGCGGAATAGCCAGCCAAGCTGGAGTGGGTTCGGATGAAGATCATATGCCCAACGGCCTTCGCGCTCGTCGCAGGCCTTTGTCTGTTGTTGTCGATAGTCCCTCAGAACTATGGTGAGCTGAGTGTCAAGACTGCTCAAGCCGAAGATGAGGTCGTGCTCAAGATCGGATTCGTCGACCGGATCGATAGCCTGAACCCCCTTATGGGACTGACAGATGCATCATTCATCTTCTATGGACTAGTCTATGACGCCTTGCTAGGTGCGGGTAACGACCTAGAGGCCACACCGAACCTCGCGACCGACTGTTGGATAGTCCCGGAAACAGACTCTGAAATGATCCTGAGTGGGGAACCATGTGGCTCAGTCTGGCAGTACAATATCACCCAGAACGCTATCTGGCACGATGGAACCCCGTTCACTGCCGAGGACGTCGCTTGGAACATAAACCTGCACGCGGAGTACTACGATGCGATGTGGGCATTCCAGCCATA
>JACZKW010000001.1:0-1684 GCA_014859835.1 Thermoplasmata archaeon
CACGAGATCATCCGAGGAAGGGGTCGACCACGCAGTGGACTGTTGGAACCGAGGATGCAACTGCGCGGAATCAACCCTCAGAGGAGTCTGTCACACACTCGATATGGAGCTCAACGCGCAGTGCCTCCGAATGGCCACGCCATTCGGAGGAGGGATAGGACGTTCAGAAGATCTTTGCGGTGCGATGACTGGTGCGCTGCTAGCGATAGGTGCTGCGCGTGGAAGATCCGATCCCAAAGATGACAAGTCGAGGAGCTACGGGCCCGCTGGAGAGTTCTATAAGAGATTCGTTGAGGAGTTCGAATCATCCAAATGCAAGGATCTCAACAAGAGCGACTTCACAAGCCCAGGTCACAGAGAGAGGTGCACGAAATACGTCATCGGAGCGACACGACTAGCGATCCACATACTCGGGAATGAACGATCATAGACCTTTCTAACAATGTACCTGTGCCAGACGGATTTCAGAAAACGTATAAATATTGACCCATCGATACATCAGCAGCTCCGGAAGGGGATGGGATTTGGAGACTATATCGAAACTTGACGAGCCGATTGTGGACAGACACACGGAGGTTCTAGGGCACCCAGCGAAGAGACGCAAGAACACGCTGGGACCTTCGTTCTTCACCCTCAGCGGAGGGATTCTCAGGCGTGAACACAGGACATCGAACAGGATAGACTCGATGCTATCCAGGATGATCGAGACATCTCAGGAGGAGAGCTTCTCCCCACATGTCGACAAGAACCTGGATTACCTCCACACGAGCCTGCAGCTCGACATGATCTCCATGGTGGCGCTCGAGTACAGGCCGCCTCTCGATGATGAGGACTTGCTCGACAGAGAAGGAATCTGAAACCCCTTTTCCCCCAGCCTCATGATTTTGCCTTGAACATTCATTCGATGAGCGGGAGCTCCGCTTAGAAACAAGAAAAATGAAAATCATGGAAAAGGTTTCATGTAAGTGGTTTCGACCTTCGTCACTCAGAGGTTCTGGTCTTCCGGAGGCGCTGGTTCCTCTAACGCGATACCATCGACATCAGAATCGTTCACACCGGACGACTTGCCGCCCTTGCCCTTCTTCATGAGCATTATGGCGAGAAGAGCTACTATCGCGAGCGCGGCCAACACTCCGATCGGCAGACCATACTGCTCGATGAAGGTCTTCTCGTCGTCATCGGTCACGTCGTCCTCAGCCTCAACGATTATCTTGACCGTGTCCGTATCCGTGTCGCCATCGCTGTCTGTCACCGTCAGTGTGACAATGTAGGTTCCCGCGGTCTCGAACACGAACGACGGGGCTACACCAGACATTGTCTTTTCCTCACCATCGTAGGTGAAATTCCAGGCATACGAGACGATCGTACCATCCGAGTCGCTCGAGCCGCTGCCGTCGAACACGACTGTCGCACCCGCGACCTTTGTCTGATCGGCACCCGCATCTGCAACTGGCGCGATGTTTTCAACGACGACTTCCTCGACAGTGATCGTCACGGTGTCCGTATCCGAGAGGCTTTCCCCATCGCTCACTGTGAGCGTGACGATGTAGACGCCTGCGGCATCGAACACGAAGGACGGCGAAACGCCCCACAGCACCTTCTCCAGTTCATCATAAGTGAAGGTCCAGGTATAGTTCGTGACGAGGACATCGTCCGATGAGCCGGAACCGTCGAAGGTGTGCTC
>JACZKW010000039.1:0-19130 GCA_014859835.1 Thermoplasmata archaeon
CTTCAGATGCCGCTGACAGGGCGGCAGAAGGGATGAATTAGAGGAGGCATTCAAAATGAGTAACGCAATGAACACGATTCTAGCATCAGGAAACACGCCGCCATGGCTCCCGCGAGATGTCGCCGAGGGAAGGAGATACGCCTGGTGGGCACAGATAATGTTCCTGCTTGCCGGATTGATTTGGTTCATCATCGCAATCGTGGATATCACACTATACGCAATAGATGGTGGAGCCGGAAAGCTCGCAGCGGGCATATTCGGCTTCTTCGCCCTCGTGATCTGTTTCATAGCATCGGTGTTCCTCAAGAAGACCGTGCTCGACGCGATCGACCAGGGTAGGTTCCATGACGCGAAGAATGACACACTCGTATGGATATTGATCGGACTGTTCGGGTTCGCACTGCCGTCGATCCTGCTCATACTCACGTATGTCAAGCTGGGAGACGCACTCGCTGCCCAGGCACCGACAGGCTACCAGCCCTACGCTCCAGGGACAGTACAGGCGCAGGCTCCGGGACAGCCATACGTACCGCCACCCGTGCCACCTGCAGCACCCGCACAAGCACCGCCTAAGGGTGCGCAGCACCCGGCGGCACACGGGCCACACACCCCGATGGTCAGGTGCAAGAACTGCAATGTCCAGTTCCCGACCTTCATGCACACCTGCCCGAACTGCGGGAAGCCGAAGGACGGATGAACAGCAAACTATTTCCATCAGCCTATCTTTTCATATTTTCACGGAACAGTGTATACGATGACGGAACTCCTCTACATGAATGATGTCGAGTCCAACTACATCCGGGAATTCGATGCGAGGGTCGTCGAGCGCGGCTTCGATTATGTAGTCCTCGACAAGAGCGCATTCTATCCTCTCGGCGGCGGGCAACCGTCCGATACAGGCCGTCTTGAATGGTCCGGTGGGAAGGCCGATGTGCGAGAGGTCACGAAGAAGGATGGCATTAGGCATCACCTCGTGCAGAACCCTGACCTGGTGCCAGACGAGGTGAAGGGCGTGCTCGACTGGGATAAGCGATACGCACACATGAGGATGCACACGGCGCAGCATGTCGTGTCTGGTGTCGTGTACGATCTATGGACGGCGAGGACCGTAGGCAATCAGCTGTACCACGACCGCTCGAGGATAGATTTCGCCCCGATCAAGTTCACCGACGAGATGATATCGGAACTCGAGACGAAGACGAACGAGATATTGTCCTCAGGGGCTTCCGTGGATATCGTCACCACGGACAGGGTCGAGTTGGAGAAGAATGTGGATTCCCAGCGGGCCAACCTGGACCTGCTACCCAAATCCGTTAGAGAGTTGCGGGTCGTCATCGTGAAGAATTTCGATATATGTCCGTGCGCGGGAACGCATGTGAGATCCCTCTCCGAGATAGGTAAGATCAAGGTTGTCAAGAAGGAGAACAAGGGTAAGGACAGGGAACGGATCACCTACGAACTGGTATGATGTATCCCCCCGGTCCAGCTCTAGATTTAGCGGCAATCCTTCTAAACACTTAAGTACGCGCCGCCCCGATATTCGCCAAGGGAGGCAGAAATGGTAGAATCCGAGACTATGCGCGAGATATCAAAAGTGTCGATTCGATTTAGTGCGGCCTTTGCAGTCATAAGCGTCGGTCTGATGTATGTATACATCGCGGTCACCGACGCCTCGCTATCGACCAAGGTGCTCTGGTCTTCGGCTCTCTCGATGGGAGTCGCGATAGCCTTCATGATAACTTGGACGATTGCCAGGGACGCGGTCCGTCAGCGCGAACGCGAGTTCAAGAGAACGCAAAAGCCTTGAAACCCGAGAAATCATTTCTCCGCTTCTTTGTCGTCGCGGATCTCCTTTTCATTCTCAGATGCATCGAGCAGCAGCTCCATCAGGTCAACCACATCTATCCCGGGTACGGTCCTGAGCTGCGTCTCGCAGAACGGACAGCATGTGATTATCTTGGTCGCGCCAGTCGCTTTCGCCTCGGCTATCCTCTTAGATGCTAGATCTCTTGACAGCTTTGGAAACGCAGATTGGAGACCCGCACCCGCACCACAGCATCTGGACTCGTACCTGCTGTTGGGCATCTCGACCAGTTCCGCGACAGCCTTCACGATCTCCCTCGGCTCTTCGAACACTCCGCCCAATCGACCGAGGTGGCACGGGTCGTGGTATGTCATCTTCTCATGGGTTTTGTTCACCTTGAGCTTCCCGCTCTTGACGAGGTCGGAAATCTCCTGGGCGACGTGAACCACCTGTATCTTCGATCCCGCCTTCTCCAACGATTCCTTGAGGGTCGTGTAACACCCAGGACAGGCAGTGACTATCTTCTTGATCCCAAGCGCTTCGAACTTCTCGAGGTTCTTCTTCTCAAGATCCTCGAATGCATCCGTCTGTCCCACCCGTCTCAAGGTGGAGCCGCAGCATGGTTCGTCCTGTCCCATAGTCGCGAACTGCACACCCGCTTTCTGGAGTAGCTTCGCACTCGCGACAAGACTCGGGATCAGCGGTTTCATGACTGCTGAGGTGCACCCCGCGAAGAACAATGTATCCTGTTTGCCTGGAGCCGCTTTCGGTATGTTCAATCCTCGGGTCCATCTGTTCCTAGCGCTCCTCGGTTGGAACCATGGATTGCCGTAATTCTTGATGCTCGCGGCCAGGGATGCGTGCTCCTTCATCGGGGCGATCCCATGCGTCAGAAGGTATTCTCTGAACGCTCTCGTATGCTCCGTATTCTTGAGCGAACACCATCTGTCGCAGTTACCACAGAGCGTGCACTCGAACGCTGCCTCGACAACTGCAGGGGTTATCTCGAATCTTCCCTGGAGCAGGCCGAGCATCGTCCTGTTCCTTCCCTTCATGCACAATGTCTTGACTTTCAGGCTCTGATAGACCGGACAACCGCGTTCGCAGAATCCACATGAGGTTCCGAAGCAGGTCTCCAGCTCGTCCTTGAACTCCTCTAGGCTGTTCAAGGCGAATCGCCTCTCCTGAGGAATTTCTTGCCAGGGTTCATTATCCCCTTGGGGTCGAAGAGCTTCTTGATCTCCTTCATGTATCTCAGCGAAGCCCCGTGCTCGAGCTCCAGGTACGGCGCCTTCTGGTACGTGTCGCTCATGAAGGTGCTCATCGTACCCTCGAAGGCTATCGCCATCTTGCTGAGCTCGTCGTGATAATCCCTGAACCGCTTGACCTCTTCCACGCTCCTGTAATCCACGAACACGGCGCACGAGAGTGAGAAGCCGATGCTGTTCGGATGCTCGAGGTAAGCGTTCATCCCGAGTATCTCCAGCTTGTGCTTCTCTGCAGTCTGGATGAATTTGTGATAGAATTCCTCAAGCCGCCCGACCGGGACTCCTGGATCGGCAGCGCCGAACTTCTTCTTGGTCTGGGCGTCGGGCCACTTCTGCTTGAACGGTTCGAACTCGAGCGTGTATTTCGAAGCCCACCAGCTCTCGACCAGCTCCCGCTCCTCGACCAGCTGCGCTTCGAACTCCTTGGATAATTCGATAGCCTGCTCTCTCTGGAAGTCGACGACCTTCTTGTCACCTGCGAATGAGATCGCGAGAAGTGCTTCCGCCCATGCAGGTATGGTCGGGTCCTTGCCGAACTTCTGTTTGTATGAATGGGTATAGAACTTGAGTCTGTGCTTGCAGTTGATGTGCGCCGCCTCGATGCACAGTCCTGCTTTCAGTAGACGGCTGAGATAATCCACGGCAGCGCCGAGTCGCGGGAAGACGAGCATGTCTACGCGTCTCGTCTCTGGTATCGGTTCGAGTTTCAGCGTCGCCTCGGTCACGACGCCCAGCGTGCCTTCGCTTCCAGCAAGGAGGTGCATGAGTTTGTATCCCGAAGAAGTGAAATGTGCCTTCCGATGGCCCAACTCCAGAACCTCTCCCGTGCCAGTGACCATCTCCGCGCTCAACAGGCAATTCAGTATCTTGCCGTATCTGACCCCAAAAGTGGAATCATTGTCACAAGCGATCGCGGAGCCGACCGTGCTCACCCATTTCGATTCAGGTTGGTGCGGCAGCCAGAGGTCGTATGGGTGAACTGCATCGTTGACTTCCTGCAGCGTCGCGCCCGCCTGGACCCTTATAGTCTGATTCTTCGAATCCACCTCGACGACCGAGTTCATCGTGGTCGTGTCCATGTAGATTCCACCGTAGATCGGGACTGCTCCTCCGAGCATGCCTGTGAGTCCGCCACCCGCAGTTACGGGGATATCGTGATCGAAAGCTATCTTGATCGTCCTCTGGACATCGCGAGTGGTCCTGGGAAGGACCACGACATCTGGAGGGTTGAATTCGGTCGGAGTCCTCGGGCTCCAGTCTGTCCCATACACGAAGAGTTCCGCTGGGTCTGTGAGGACCTTCTCCTTGCCCACTGCTCCTATGAGTTCGTCGATGTAGGACATCTTATTCTGTGGTTAGCGAAATCGAAATACAAAAGCTTGATTGTTCCACAATAATGTACATTGCAGACGAGTCGTGCAGGCGCAGGTCTATGGCTCTTCGTAGTCTGGTGACTCGTGCTCCTTCTCGGCCATCTTCCTAACGATTCGAATCGCCCTCTTCTCTTGATACTTCTGCCAGGCCCCGCGGTACGCCCATCCAGCATCCATCTCGATCACCCAGTACCAGATCATTCCTGGCATTAGGCCAGCCCACCACCACATGTATGGTTGGCCATCAGAGTCATCGACATCACGGTAGAAGCTGAATGTGTAGAACCGACCTCTGTTGCCCAACACCCTCCAGTTGCCATACCCAAACCCGAATGGGAATGCTATTCCCAAGAATGCCATGAGCGGTGAGAGCAGGCCTATGTACAGACCGAAACCGACTGCGACCGAGGATGTCTCGCTGTTGACGATGGTCGCGATGCCGGTCGTGAAATATATCATCGCGATTCCCCCGATCTGGGTGGCTGAAGCTATTGGCGATATGAAATTGAATATCGTCGCCATCAAGACGATTATCGCTCCCAGAGGCAGGATGCGATCGAGCGATAGGCCCAGGTGACCCGCGCCCGTGATGAGGTCGAAGAGCGAATATCGCTCGGAGCCGTTCCTGATGATCCATGGCAGGAACAGGGACACTGCTCCGATGCACCCTCCTATGATTGTGTGCAGATTGACAACAGTGATGTGTTGTGTATCTTCCATCCGAGCCTGTACTACGCTGTCTGGGCAAATATCCTTTGTTTGCACGGCATGCATATGCTCATAAATCAATGGTTTCAACGAAGCGAAGTTCAATTATCCCAGTTCGCAATCACTGTACCATCATAGGGAGCGGTGCTAAGATGTCTGGCAAGATACTTGAGAACGGTTTGCTGTATGGACTCGAAATGCCGTCTTCATACACCACTCTTGAGGATGAATCAGTGAAGACTCTCAAGGAGGTGCTCGCGGACTACCCGAAGGCATCCAGGTTATTCGACATGCTCCAGACAGATTCCGAGGTCAAGACACTGTTCAACTTAGCTAATTTCATAGCAGTGCGCAAACTCGGCTACAATGACCATGGTCCCATCCATGCGAAGATCGTCGCTGCCAATGGCATGCGTCTTGTGAGATTAGTTCTCGACAGCGGTGGGAAGGTCGAGCTGGATTCCATCAGCGGTCTAGGGATGACCGAGGACGATGCTCATCTCATAGTGCTCGCTGGTTGCATGTTGCACGACACGGGCAATGCAGTTCACAGGATAGAGCATGAGATGTTCAGCGTCATGTACGGCAAGAGCATACTCGATAGGCTCTTGCCGGAGATATATCCTGACATATCCGAGAGGACCGCGATTATCGAGCAGGTGCTTCATACGCTGTATGCTCATGATGTTGGTGAGAACGCCCTCACGATAGAAGCAGCCATCGTGGTCATCGCCGACGGGTGTGACATCACGAAGGGCAGAGGTAGATTGGCATATGATCTCGGCAAACACGATATACACTCAATCTCCGCACTCTCCATCGAATCCGTGGACATTTCAAAGGGCAAGGATAAGCTGATCGAGATAAACGTGAAGATGTCAAACTCAGCCGGCATATACCAGCTCCAGGAGACCCTCGGAAAGAAGGTCGCGGAGAGCCCGTTGAAGAACCATATCGAGATAGTCGCGGAACTGGTCCCGTCAAAGTTGAAACCGGATTTCAAGGTGTTCGACAGGATCGTCTTCTCGGATGGCAAGTACAAGAACGCTTAGAGGGAGAAGAGCGGGACAGCTGCGAGCAACATGGCTAGAGCGGCATATTGCTTGATGTTCAACTGTTCCTTGAGTCTGAACTTGGCGACTGCTATGGTCAGAACCGGATAGAGGTTTGTTATCGGTGAGACTATAGACACGTTGCCGTGTGCGAATGCCAGATAGAGTGTTATCCCTCCGGCCGCGAGGAACAGCATGGATATCTCCAGTATCTTCAGATTGGCTTTTGGCATCTCGAACTTGCCTTTGGTCGTGACGAGCCAATAGATGGTCCACATCACGGGGCATACGACTGCGTAGACGCCTATGAAGTTCGTATCTCCCATCTCGTTTATCGCGCCTTTGGCGACCATCGCTGATGTTCCCCAGAAGAACAGGGAAGCCACCGCGAGCAGAATTCCGAGTAGTTCGAGCTTCTTGTTGCCATTGCCATTCCTCGGCGCATATGTGAAAATCAGCATCGCGCTTACGACCAACACGACCCCTGCGCCTTCTCCTATGCTCATGTCCTCTCCGAGGAATATGAGCGCGAGGAAGACAGTCCACGGAGCATACGCCCCTGCAATCGTCCCGAGGATGCTGACCTTTCCATGCTTCAGCGCTTCATAGTATGTGATATATGCAGCGCCCGAGAGCGCGGCTGCGGTGATAGCCTGCACCCATATCCAGCTATCATATGCCCCTTTCTCATGGAACAGCAACCAGTAGACCGCCCACATCGCGAATATATTGATGCTGAATAGGAGCAGATAGTTGGCCGACGATATCTGTGTCCTGGTCTCCTTGACGAACACTTGTCCTAGACCATAGAGGAGTATCGTCGCGATCGAGAAGGGCAGCCAAAGTAGCTCCATCAGGGTGCGGGATATCCATTGACTAGAAATACATTTCTGGGGGACTTTCGTTTGAAGCCCGAAATCTACTGGAAATCAAAAGACTGGGAGCTATAATCTTCAAATCTGATAGTGAGTTCTCGATGAGAGGTGTCTTTACTGGTAGAGAATGGGTCGAATCCGAGGAATTCCATCAGCCGCCAATTTTCACTTTGGAGCCCCAGCAGGCTTTCGTATCATAATCCAATATTCTGATGAGGTCACTGGCTCAACGTGCGAGACGACGCATCTGAAACCGAGTCGTTCGTAGAAGGGGATACTGCGAATCGAAAATGTCTCCAAATAGCAGTCGGCATCAGCACGGTCCGCCTCGTTCAAAGTAGGCTCCAGCAACCTCCTTCCAAGTCCCCTTCCCTGAGCGCGAGGTGATACCCCTAGAATCGATAGGTACCAGGTGTCGTTATCCACAATCTGCTCTGCGCGAGGCGACATAAAACCGATAATCCTATGATAATCCACAAGTCCTTTCTCTCTGAGTATTGATTCCAAGAATCTGTGCTTCTCTTCCTTGGATTTCGATAGAAGCTCCTGAGGCCTCGGTTTGATCCAGATTGCAGCGCCCCCGTCATCGTCCGGCAAGATTGTGCAGCAGCCAAATCTCACGCCTTCCTTGATCGAAAAATCAAAGTAGGCCTGTAGGACTTCGCGCCGCTGGATGTGATCGTTTGAGAAGTCCGTTGTAATAGCATCATAGAAAGGATCGTTCTCCAAAGCTTCTACCAAGCTCATGCAATTGGCAGATACATGACTGTACTCATCCGAAGGGACCGTCATACGCTGTATCAAACACTCATAGAAATGCCTCTAGATAATTGGAGCGGTCGCAGAGATCACAATCCGTATAGCATATCGGGGACAACATGGATTTTAGCCTGGAATTTACCCCTAATTAAAACTGCCAGCTATAATCTTCAAATCCGAAGAAGCTTGGGCAATATCATTGGCTCTTTGATGGTAGATAATGCGGAAAGAGT
Organism: Thermoplasmata archaeon; assembly: GCA_014859835.1. Taxonomy (GTDB): domain Archaea; phylum Thermoplasmatota; class Thermoplasmata; order UBA10834; family UBA10834; genus UBA9653. The sequence continues at coordinate 8,073 of JACZKW010000039.1, forward strand.
GAACTGTAGGAGATTAATGCTATGATGAATGAGCCCGCGCTACACGATGCCTATTTGCTTCAGAAATAGACGCGCTACCTGCAACATATCGCCGCTTAGACAAACAAGGTATGGCTTCGAATGATGTATGAGCAGATATGTACGTTCGACACACACTGACACGCATCACAATTAACTAGCCGAGAGCCCATCTTGGAGACCAGGGAATCGGTCTATGCTAGACCGAAAAGCCTTGGGAGGAGTCGTATTTGAAAGCTGTAGGATTTCGTAGTGGGTTTTGTAGAGCGTCGACTGTTACCGCGATAGTTGGCATAGTCATCGTCTCAATGATGATTGGGGCTTGTCGCGCTACCGATGATGCAAATGATTCGGCTGTGGACAATGCGAGGAAGTGGACTATAGGGATGTATTGGGCCAGCGACAACAACCTGGATGAATACACTGAGTACTTCATCCAATTGTGGATGGACTATCTGACGAACAGGGATGACGTGGCACTCTGCGTCTTCATAGACCGGTTGACGATGCCCGCGAACCTTAGCACGTTGACCGAGACGGGATGGGTAGAGATCGAGAGCTACGAAGAGGTCAATTCGTCCTCACCGGACACTCTGAGCTCGTTCATACAGTTCGCATTGACCGAACCTTCACTATCATCGGACAATTTCATGTTGATGGTGCAGGATCACGGGAATGGTTATCTCGGACTCTGCTCCGATGAAGGTCTGCCCGACTCAGACCTGCCTAAGGTTTGGATGTCAATAGATGACCTGGGAAAGGGGATCAGAGACGCCCTTGACAAGACTGAGAAATCGATCGATGTGATATCTCTCGATGCTTGCACACTTGGCACCGTGGAGATTGCATACGAACTGAGGGGGACAGCTTCCTACCTCGTAGCTTCGCAACTCGGCGTCCCATTTGACGGACAGAACTACATAGACCTGCTCTCAGGTTTGTCGACCGACCCAGATATCGAGCCATTGGATTTGGCATGCAAACTTGTCGATGATTATGAGGCGTGGTACTCTGCCCCGCTCCACACTCTGCCGACACTCTATCCGTACATGCAGGACTTTGCATCCCTATCCGTCATAGACCTCAATGCCCTCGGTCCGCTCATCGATGCTTTCAATGATTTCAGAGAGGCGGTCATGCCGAAGGATAACTCCCTGGGGAAGTACCTGAAGACAGCTTCTCTGCAGTCAGACGTATCCTTGTGGATGAACAATATGGGTACCTGGTTCTACCCGGACATAAAAGTGATGTTCACGATCCTTGGCGAGAGCACAGCGGAGTCATATCCCGAGGTTTCAGAATCGTGCAGTGCAATTGTGGATGCGGCGAGCAGAGTCATAGTCCACGATTGGGCTAGCTGGAGGATGCGCGGACTTGTCACAGGACTTTCAGTCTTCGTCTGCCCGTCCATTGGCATCTATGAGGTCAATTGGGATTCATTCGACAGGGCCTATGATAACGTCGGTTTGGATTTCGTGAATGATACGGGATGGGATATCGTGCTGGAGACGTACTTCTACACTATGAAGCAGTACGGGGATTCCAAGGCATGATGTGCTGATCAAATCCTTTCCACATCTAGGCTGCCCAAAGAGTCTGGGCCTATTGATTCAGACTAAGTCTTTTTCCGAACCCACAATTCCACTCTCAACCACTAAGAAACATAGCATCCAATTCGTGCAATGCTCCATCATTCTGGGTAGTTGATTCTTGCCAGAATGGTCGTCATGACCTGCATGATATCGATTATTGATTTGCTTGTATGCGAGGATAAAGTAAGAGATCTCTCCGGCTGTGTTACGCCGGAGAGTATTGTCAATGAGTTTTCACTGAAGTATAGCTTCTAGCGGGCCCGCAGCATTCGTCCACTCACGTTCCAGCGTGAGGACATCTTCCATATACCAAGGCTCAAGCTGGTTGTCCTTCAACCATACAAGTTGCTCCAGCGCAACCTCAGAGGACATGGTCAACATCCTTCAAACAAGGTGGGATGTCAATGGGCTTGTGAGAATACCGAAGTGCAGGGTGCTGATTTGAACTCAACCGCCACATAAATAACCATGAGAAAATAATAATGTGCGAGGGTCCGGATTATAGCCCCGAATTTACCCCTAATTAAAACTGCTAGCTATAATCTTCAAAGCCAAATGCGATTCTTGAATCTTCTGAATTCTTTGAAGGCATAGAAAGCAACCGAGAAGGGTTCAGCCGTGCCGACCATGAATCGAGACGTCGCCCTGTGTGCCTGGATTCGACCTTTCGCATGATTTCCCTATCCATCAATTTCTTCCTTGGAGAGGTGCCAGCGATGCATTTCAAGATGATATCGAATCGGGGCGTTTTCAAGCTATCCCTGAATCATCTGGCTCAATGAATTGTAGAAGATGGGATTGTGCGTTGGTAATTCATTACCTGCAGACAATTCCGATTCTGTCAACTAGCACGAACCGCGATCTGCACGTGCTCCTGAGGACGTCAGAATCAAAGTCAGTCGTATGATCTAGTTTCCATTCTCGCTGGCTTGGTATCGCTCGAGTTCATAGCTTTTAGCAGGCCTTGTTGGTGCGCTGAGCGCCCTCTGTATGAACTGCCCACAATTGCTTCCAATCCTGTTCTCCTCGAGTTCTCCGATGCTCAGAAGTACATCGAACCCCTCGTCGCGAAACATTTTCAGCAGCCTCTCCGACGTCCTGCTATCGAATGGGTCGATTGACGCCTTCAGAGACTGCTCCTTTGACTGGATAGTGGGGTTCAGCGGAGTGAGTTTGATTAGGAACAATTCCGGATTGAAATGCTCTCGTATAACCGAGGCGTCTACGGGGTAACCCTCGGTCGGTGCGAAGTTGAGGGTCACTTTCCTATCACCGTTCCCTGCAGTTGAGAACCGCTTGCCATAAGCAGCGATTTCGCCAAAAGACCACTTAGGCGTAGGAATCAAGATGTCGCGTTTCTTCACATCTGTCGTATGGATGGAGAACTGCAGCTGGAATCTACCGCCGTCGTAATAGCGGTCCTTCACCTCAATCAGATTGTCGAAGAACTTTCTCGCCCCAGGAGTTGCAGGAGCGATTGTTGATAGGGAGACATTTAGACCGGGTGCGTCGTATATCTTTGGGAGCGATCTCATCGCATCGAGGACAGCGGGGTTCATGGACGGCTCTCCCATCCGCGCGAATTGGATCTTGAACTTCGGAATGGTCACTCGACCGTCAGGGAATCTCCGGCGAACCATGTGATCGACCTGCGCAAGTATCTCATCAACGCTGAGTCTGCCTGCGAAGGCACCACCGGCATCGCACATCTTGCATTTCACAGGGCATCCGAACATGGATGACACGATAAGGACCCATTTCTTATCCCTCGGAAGAGGCGGCTGGACCGATTCCACGAACTCGACCAGCATCTTGTCGGAAGACCCGTTCTTCATCGCATCCTCCCTCATCTGGGCCACATAGACTTTGGCAATCGCGTCGTTGCCGTACTCAGACACAATCCTCATTAGATTCCTCTCCTCTTGTTCAAGTATCGTTCTGCCAACATGGCAGCGTGAATGCCATCTCCCACTGCAATTCCCGTCTGCCGGCAAACCCCTTTCAGGACGTCTCCCGCAAGATACAGTCCAGGCACATCTGTCTCCGGCGGCGACTTCGGTTGACCAATTCGGTTTCTGAGCGCAGGAGCAAGAACAGCCGTGTTTGGCGCCCGTCCACATGCAAGGAGGACGAAATCCCCAACGACCCGGACGACCTTCCCTCGATCATGACAGTCCACAATCGTTCGACCGGCCTTCTCGATCACTAGCGCAGGGCTGGCGCCGACAACAAGTTCGATATTTCGATCCTCGACTCTCTTCCTCAAGAGTGGGAGACACCTCGGTTCCGATCTGGAAACTATGGTGACGTTATGGCCCCGACCGCTCAGATTCAGAGCGTAATCGAAAGCTGCATCTCCGCCCCCCAAGATGATGACCTTCCCCCCACTCTTGCCTATTAGTGGAACGGCACGAACATCATCGAAGACCCTCTTCCCCATCAGATGTCTAGCGCCCTTGATGGTCGGCACCTTAGGGACCGTCCCGGTCGCCACAATAACGGCTTGGGAAAGAAGAACTCCTTCGCTAGTGGTAATCTTGAAATCCTTGCCATCTGCTCGGACGTCGTCAACGCATGTGACCGTCACTACGACTCCCAACGCATTCATCTGCTCCACGAACAGCTTGACAAGCTCCAATCCTCTGATGCCTCCTGGAAAACCAGGGTAATTCTCGACCAGGTTGGCCTGGAGCAGAAGTCCGCCAAGATCCGCGCGCTCAAGGAGCACTGGACATATACCGGCGCGATGAAGGTACATCGCAGCCGCAATTCCTGCGGGGCCGGCTCCTATGATCGTTACTCCTTCGCGCTCATCCATTGTATCACCTCATCAGTCTTGACCGGGATTGCGAAGCCGTCTGCGAGAGTTTTCAGACTTGCTATATGAAGATCTTCGCTCTTCGTAGCGGTTGCGTCAATCACGAAGTACACGTCAAAATCGCGAACGAATGCATCCCGTGCAGTGGTCTCGCAGCATAGGTGCGTCATGACGCCAGTAATGACTACGCTCGTGATCCCCCATTTGCAGAGAATGCTTTCGAGGTCCGTGCCTACAAAGGCGTTGTATCTCGTCTTCCGCAATACGACCTCGTCAGACTGTGGTGCAAGCTGAGGGATTATCTGCGACCGCTCCTGCTCGTCATATACAACATCTCCCCACCACCTGCCCATCGCTCCTGCAGACTCGCCCTGGCACAGTGCATGTCTGGTGAACACTATAGGGTTCGACGCGCTTCGATAAGCCCTAAGTAGCCTTTGGACGTTTTCGATTATTGGTTCTGCTAATGGTATGTATGCATGAGACGAACTCTCAAGGAAGAACTTCTGCATATCGATGATCAGGAGAGCGGACTTTCCGGCCTGGAACACTTGTGGGGTACCATGGTGCCTCTTGATGTATGGGAGGACTGAATCCGCCCACTCAACGGCTTTATCCACCAGCTTCCCTTCAACCACGTTGTGCCCTCCTGGCTGTGGTTTCCTGGATTGGGAGGCTGGAAACCGGAAAACAATGCCTCTGCAAGAAGGACAACATGGATGTTCGTAATGAACTTTTCTCGCCGCCCCATGCGGAAACCCTAGACGAGCGATATCCTGGAAAGGGACGAACTTCGGTGCGATATGGTCCCTCCCGGATTATCGCCCGGAATCTACTGGTGTTTAAAGGTCGGTGCTTGAAGAATCAAGGTGCAATTCTTCACCGGTAGGAAAAGAGGAGGGAGACATCACTTCTTGATCTTGGTGTATGCTGAGTGCTCCTTGAGGTACTTCCTGAAAAACCATTGGATGAACGTGCTGTCAGTCTGCTTCATCTGGGAACGCTCTAGAGCATTGTAGTAGCCCCGGCGACCCTCGTACGGGATATTCAGAGGAGGGAACCCGTGCCTGTGCAGCACGAAGTTCATCAGGAGGCGGCTCATTCTGCCGTTCCCGTCGGCAAACGGGTGGACCGTTACGAATCTCAGATGAGCCCCAGCTGCTAACTCGACCGGGTGCATGGAAGACTTGTTCCGGTCGTACCAGCGGAAGAACTCCCTGAGCAACGGCTGGACCTCGACGGGACTAGGAGGCATGAACCGGCTCCCGGAGATCTCCACCTGGTGATTCCTGACCTTCCCCGCGATGTCGGGTTTCGTCTCCTCGAACAGCTTCCTATGCCACATCAAGACAACCTGCAATGACAAGTCCTTCTTGTACCCCAGCGCTTCGCGGAAGACTCTGTCGTGGGCCTCAGCCTCTTTGATGTCCCCAATCGGTTTCTGCCGCGGACTGAGCCCTCTCTCGAGCAGGTCGGCGGTCTCACGATACGTGAGCCTCGACCCCTCAATGCGATTCGTATCATACGTGAACCTAACAGAGAACGAACGATCCCGCTTCTGAAGGGCGCTAGAGGGTAGTGAGTGCTTCTCCTTCTGGTAGTTGGAACGAACCTGGTCAAGAAGCGGATACCACCTCTCTCTGTAGATCTCTGTGAGGAAGTCCCTCTTCGCCATCTCGACATCGGAGGGCAACTTCGCTCCAAGGTATTTCTCACGAGTCTGAACGCCAATGGAAGTCCTGACAGTGTGCTGGAGATAGAAGTACTCCCGACCGTCGACCACCTTCTTCCTGACGACGACCATGACATCTCATACCCTTACATATGCATATAGTTTTCGATTACATCCAATATGTAAGGGTAGAAGAGAACCTCCTTGAACTGGTGGCCGAGGATGGCGACATTGTCGATGCGACAATAAACATGTGACATCATAAATTAAAATGTGCGAGGGCCCGGATTATAGCCCCAAATTTACCCCTAATTAAAACTGCCCGCTATAATCTTCAAAGCCCGAAACAAGGTTCTGTGAGTAGTCTTCTTACCGGCAGAAAATCACTCAGGTTCAAACTTTAGGCCTCTTTTCTCGCTGGTGCACCTAATGCCTTTCTTGGCAGACCCTCCGGTCCGTAGTACCTCCGTTTGATCCACAGGGACACGGTCACAAGGCTGATCAGGACTGGAACCTCCATCAGGGGCCCGATGACTGCTGTGAACGCCTCGATCGACGTTATCCCAAAGGTCGCGATTGCGACAGCGATCGCAAGCTCGAAGTTGTTGCTCGCGGCCGTGAAGGACTGTGTAGCCGCCTGGCCATAGTTGAAACCGAGCTTGTACGATAGACCGAAGCTGACGAAGAACATCAGTAGGAAGTAGCTGAGCAACGGAAGGGCTATCCGAACCACGTTCAATGGCTGGTGGACGATCTTCTCCCCTTGCATGGAGAACATGACAATGATCGTGAAGAGCAGTCCGATCAGTGCTAGGGGGCTTATCCTGGGTGCAAAGACCGTGTCGAACCACTCTCTGCCCCTCCGACGTGCCAAGAAATACCATGTCGCGACACCGGCCGCAAACGGTATGCCTAGAAATATTAGGACGTTCTTCGCGATATCGGCCATCGTTATGTCGACGACTATCGACTGAGATGAAGGGGAAATCACTGGCGTCATCACGGTTATGAACACATATGCCAGCACCGAGTACATCACTATCTGAAACACCGAGTTGAGAGCTACCAGGACCGCGCAGTACTCGCAATCTCCTTTTGCGAGCATGTTCCATACGAGGACCATAGCTATGCATCTGGCAAGACCGACAAGAATGAGCCCGTTCCTAAAGCCAGCATCTTCCGGGTTCGGAAAGAACAACCAGGCGACCGAGAACATGATGACGGGGCCCATCACCCAATTGAGCACCAGCGAAGTGCTCAACATCTTCTTTGCACCGCGGAGCTTACCCAGCTCGTCGTAGCGAACCTTGGCCAGTGGCGGATACATCATCACGAGGAGCCCGACCGCGATGGGCAGCGAGACGTTGAACAGCTTGACCGAGTCGAGTACGTCTGATATCTCGGGGAACGCATAGCCGAGACCAACCCCTGTGCCCATTGCCAGGAATATCCAGAGTGTAAGGAATTCGTCAAGGAATGAGAGCTTCCTTCGAGGCTCGTGGCAAGCAGGTGCTGGCCCTTCAGTCACAGATCTCCACCTCTAAGTAGGCCACACTCTTTCCGCAGAAGCGTGAGTGCATCCCTCAGGTCCACTAGTGAGGGGAAGATAATCGCCTGGGACGGACATTCGCTCGCGCACCCGGTACACCCAACGACGCAGTTGAACGGGTTCTTGACCATGGAGCCGTCCTCACCATCCGTGTATACAGCTTGTTTGCAGAATGATACGCAAGCGCCACACTTCGTGCATTTATTGGTCAGAATTGTAGGATACCACTGTATCTTCTCTCGAGGGATTCCTCCGCATGTCCGTTCCGTCAACCCACACTCCTCCTCGCCTGGACAATAACCCGGAGCTCAGCCACCGAGGGCACCCTGCCCGCCACGACCAGCTCACCATCTATTACCAGGGCAGGGGTAGACATCAGCCCGCGCTCAACAATCTCGTCGATGCTCGTAATCTTCACGACCTCTGCCTTCACGTCGAGCTTGTTCAGTACTTTCTTCACGTTGGTCTCAAGCATGTTGCATTTCGGACATCCCGTCCCAAACACTTCGATCTTCATGCCATCATCCTCGCCTGCTTCTGAAGAATTTCTACAAAAATTGAAATAAATTGTGCAATATATAGGGTTTGTGGTTTCAAACAAAATTGAAACAGCGTGCTGCGACCCCGCGCTCAAGGGGTTGGCAATGCCAGCTTCAGTGGCGTCTGGTTTGAACGCAGCTGGAGGAATCAGAGGGCTTACACGGGGAATTCCTTCCGAGACTCAGCTGAGGAAGGAGATGAAGAGACATCAGTCCTTGGCGGATCGCACAAGGCTGAAAATATTGTGGGCGCTCTCTAAGATGGATCTATGTCCTTGCGTCCTCAAGGTTATCGCAGAGATTCCAGACTCGAAGCTCTCATACCATCTCAAGATCCTCGAATCAGAGAAGTTGATAAAGGCGAGAAGGAAGGGGAGTTGGCGAGTATATTCGATCACGAACGAAGGCAAGGAGTCTCTTGCCCATAATGAAGCGAAGCATCTCTGAGGGTCGCAATGGCAAAGAGACGTACGAAAGAACAACAGGAGAAGATACGACTTCTGTCCGAGGGATACACTGAATGTAATAGCTGTGGGAAGATGCTCAATCCAAGCGCGAGGAGATGTCCAAAATGCGGCTCACTCACGAAATCGACCAAGAGAGGCATCACAGTAGCTGCGATCGTTGTTATACTATTCGTTGCAGCGGTGGCGGCCTACACATTCTATCCGAGAGCGGAACGGTACCTGCCGCCTCCGACGGTATTAACAGTCTCCCCGGCAGGATATAGTGCATCAACGTCCACTAACATCATCGTGTCCTTCAACAAAGCCATGAATGTGGACTCGGTAGAATCGTCGTTTGCCATCTCACCTTCGGTCCAAGGCACTTTTACCTGGTCCATCAATTCTCTGATTTTCACGCCGACTCAGACGCTCCCCGATGATTCGTACTTCACTGTTACGATAGGAGATGGTGCTAGAGACGCCACGGGAGTACCCCTTGACTGCGGAAGCTACATATGGTCATTCTCGACAGGGGATCTCCCTACGGTGAGACGGAATATTGGCACAGGAGCTGGAGATTTCTGGACCGTGTACCCGGCAACACACCCATCGTCCGGACAGACGGTAGCGCATCCAGATTGGGTAATCTCCGCGCTGGAGCAGGGGGTCGCGCTCATACTCGATCATAGCGAAGGATGTTACCCTTGCATACAACAGACCCAGATATGTGAATCGGTGGATGCCTCTCACCCAGAGCTACAATATTTCGACCTGTTGTCTGGGACTGATGAACCGTCAGCGTCTCAAGCTTTCACGGCCTACGATCCGAACGGGGCCACTCATTATGTACCACTCACAATAGTGGTGACTAAGGCTGTGGATAATCTCGGCAACGCAGTCGTAGCCTGGCACAGTTGGGAAGGTGTAGTGGACCTCATAACCCTTACCAGCTGGATACAAGATGCACAGTCGTATTACGATGAATGCACGTGAGAAGGTCTCCCGCATGAATCAAAGGACCCGATCCCTGGTAATAATATCAGTATCAGTGGCAGCGGTCATCCTACTAGCCGCTGTCCTCATGTACTGGACGGGAGGGAGTTCGCAAGGGGTCTACGAACCCGCTGATCTCTTCGCCTCGACGGATTTCACGGGAACCGAATTCTCGCTCTCCGAGAACTCCGGCAAGGTCACCATCATCCATTTCACACAGTTGGAAAATCCTCTCTGCATCGAATGCGAGGAGCACATGCGATCCCAGATCGAGGAGCTCGAGACACTGGTGTCGTTCGACAACTCGCAGATAGAGGTCGTCACGGTCAACATACGCAAGAATGTCTACTCTGAGGACGGGTGGGCAATGGCCGAGCAGTGGTACGGAGCCAACATCACCTGGCACTGGGTGGAGGAGTTCGAACCTTACCCCATATCGGGCAATTACATACAGTTCTGGCAGTTGGATGGGGCGTTCTCGAACCCCTCGATCGTCCTCATCGACCAGGACCTGATGGTAGCCGGTGTCTACCACGTGTACTGCATTGGCAAAGGGGTCATCGACGGAGTGCAGGACGCCGACTCATTGACGGAAGACGTTGAGAGCATCCTCTCCGGGACCTGGGTCTCGGACAAAGGCGACGCAGCCGGGTGGGAGGGGGCGACGGTGGGCGGGATGTTCTTGCTTGGGATTGTGACCTCGTTCTCCCCGTGTTCTATTGCACTCCTCATGGCGGTGATATCGTTCGTGGGGGCAGCGTCCATGCACAACGGGGAGCAGAAATCTAAGGAGCCACTGTTCGGTATCGGACTGAGGATAGGCCTAGCCTTCACGGTCGGAACGGGGGCGGTCTTCCTCGTCTTCGGACTGTTCATAGCCTACATGGGCGACTTCGTGCAGATGTCGACCACCTTCTTCTTGATAGCGGGGGCGATACTAATCACACTAGGAGCGAACATGTTGTTCCCGATTACCACATGGGTCAAGCAGGGCCTGTCCTCGCTGGGCGCGAACCAGTCCAGTGAAGCATGCGGAGTTCCAGACACCAGGAGCAAGACCCTTGGGCGCATCCAGGCCCTAAGCCACAGGTCACCCGACTTGGCCGGCGTGCTTCTCGGTGTCCTTTTCTCGGTGGGATGGGCCCCGTGCGCCCTCTCGTTGACTCTCCCCGTGATGGTTCTGCTCGTGACACAGGACATCTCCATATGGACAGGGGGGCTGATGATGCTGGCATTCGGCTTAGGGCACGGGGCAGCAATCATACCGTTCTGCGCAGCCACGGGGGAGATCAAGGGCGCCCTCGGGAAGAGGTATGTTCTCGTAGCCAAGCTGGTGCAGAAGGCGTTTGCCGTTGTGGTCGTGTGCCTCGGGATTCTGTTCATGGCGAGGTTCGTCGGTTTCAACCTATGGTAGCGAATCATCCTTCCCCG
>JACZKW010000040.1:0-9776 GCA_014859835.1 Thermoplasmata archaeon
TGCCTATACGACTATAGGAGCGAGCGTTCCAGAGAGGTATGGCCACCGAATCGATGATACCGCCCTCGTCATCGTAGAGCGTGAACACCTGTAACTTGTACAACGAGATCAACGGAGTCAAATAGAACCCCCCCGACGGGATCCAGACATCAGGGAACGTGAAAATGAGTGTAGACCCGCTATAGAGCGTCCAGTCGCCTATGTTAATGGGCACCGGTCCAGTGTTGTACAGCTCGACCCAATCATTGGTAATGGAAGGTTGAGTCGAATATAGTTCATTTATCAGAATCCCGCCGAACTCTCTAGTGCCAAGCGATGCGCGTGTGGACACCATCGAGGATACAACATCCTGAGCATTCTGCCAATCTCTAGACATGAATGTGATCGGATATATCGCATCCGACTCGAGGCCAAGCATCGAGAAGGATGCGTTGACCTCGATGCAGTAATGATCCAAAGCTGCGTCCGCCGGGCCCAGCCAGATCCATCCGCTTTCGGCATAGGCATATGCTGACGCATTCAGTATGCGACCGCTCTTCCCAACGATCGTTATGGATATCTCCGAGCCTCCGATATAGAACCCGGTCGATGCGTTCCGGTCGACATCGATGAAGATGAACGCGGAATCCGCGCCGAACTTGGGCTCATGCCCTGTAGCGTTCGGCAGGTCTCCGCTAGGGACTTCTTCTGTCTCCCAGCGATCGATCGCACCGGGCATCCCCGCGCCGCCGAGCATCCTGCCGTCGACGGACATGAAGAAAGACGCGAACTCGGAACTCGTGGAGACCTTGACGGTTGATATATCAACATTCTGCTTGTTCGTCTGGTTCGTTCCATCCATCGTGACATCGTCAGAAGGGTCGATGGAGGGCAATCTCAGGTCCCAGTCGCCGAAGGCCCCATCGATCGACACATCAAACGGTACCACTCCGACATATGATACGAGTGAATCAGTCTGATACGATTCGATGTTGATGGTCGAGTTCCTATCCAGTATCAGCCCGTTCGTAGATGAAAGACCGATCCCGATCGAATCGCCCCACGCCTCCTGAGGCATCGTCACGGCGATCTCTAGAGAGACCGTCCTTCCTCTGCCGATGTCCATCCCGCGGTCGAAAGTGACATTGGGACCTTCGCCCGTCGCGAAGACATCCTTGCCCGAGAGCACGGATATCTCCGAGACTTCCGCGTTGCCCATGAGCTCGAAGTTCATGCCCATCAGCCTCACGGAAGAACCCTTGTTCGTTATCGAGATCGTGAGCATGCGTTCGTCGGTCAGACCAGATGTCACTTGAGGAGCCTTATGGAACTGCATTATCTGGAGAGCTGGTCCGCTGGATGCGAAATTGGCATCGGACCAATCATCCGGCATATCCGTGTGCCTGGTGCATAATGCGAATACGGAACTTGAGTCGGTCATCACGTCGGTGCTCAGTTCCAACTCACCACCCTTGAAAGCGATGAGCGGTCTGGACATCAGCTCGAAGCCTGCGTAATCGTCCCGGTCTGCGCTCTCGTCAAAGATGTATGTCGATTGGAGTTCTGCCACACCGTCCCAGCCGACTATCGCCACCATCGCATCCGCGCCGATGCCGTGCACTGAATAGCCGGTCGACGAAAGGCCGTCCACATCCATGAGGAAGAAGTATCCGTCCGCACCCTGGTCCGCACCGTTGAGTATCGTGCCCGATGTTGACAGGTAGAAGTATGTCCTCTGAGAGTCCGCCTTCACAGCGTACTCAGCTATCGCGACGTCGGGGTTCTCGGAGCTAGGGACATCGTCGTACACGGATGCCTTCAACCAATCCATGAAGTAACCGTCGATCTCTATCTCAGATGGCGGGAACGTGTATACCAGCGCGTAAGGTATGGATAGCATCACCAGGACCATGAACGAGACGATGAGCAGCTTCTTCTTCGGAGAGCCCGGTGGATGCCTGAGCTCCCTGGACCCAATCGACAGGCGGAAGCCGTTCACCGCACCTGCGCCGTTCACGAAACCGTCGGTCAACCCATCCGCCTTTCCATTCGTGAGGCCGGAGTAACGTCCGTTTCTGCTGCCGTTCGTCAGGCCGTTGGTGAGACCGTTCGTGAGTCCGTTTGTGCGACCTTGACCGTTGGTCTTGCCGACTTGATGGATGTGATCACGGCTCTCGCTGGAGCCGTTGGTGAATCCCCGTGATTGGGAACGCGTTGGGGAATTCGCGCGTCCACTGTTGCTGTTTCTCTTGCGCACCTTCATTCATCTCTCCCTACGCAATGGTGCGTTTCCGCCATTCATACGGTGCGAACAACCTCCATTCCCCCCAAAAGGTACAAATGCACCCGCTGAACGACTTCATGCCCTGCAATTAGCGCCGTGATGATATTATCAATCATTGGAGCTAGATTATAATATGCTTTCGCCTCCGAGCGACATCTGGGTGGGCTAATCAGCTGCTATTCGACGAGTTCGAGCATATCGACCCATAGGGTAGGGTCATCTCGTCGATGCGGAAGGCTGGAGCAAGGGTCCATGAAACATAAGTAGGTAAGGGGTTTCACAAGATCCCTGATCATCCGTGGATCAGATGGTGTCCGAGACAATCCATGTACCGAAGGACAGCACGTTATCGTTTTCGACCAATGTGGTCTCCAGCCCGATCACGTCGCCGATGGCGTACTCCGCAGATAGGTTCGTCGCGGAGGACACGGTCAATCTGAACTGCCCATGACTCACGTGGAGGAAGCCGTTGTGTTCTCCATTCAAATATGGCACATAGAACGAAGTCCCTTCGTTCGGGTCGGTCCATTTGTCGCTCATGTACGTGAAGTACAACATGGTAATGTAGATCGTCGATGAACCTATCGTGTAGGTGTTGGTCTGGTACATATCCACAATCCTGTCGCTCACGGACTTCTTGTTCCCTAATTCCCATCCATCAGGCATGGTCAGATACTGGTTGTATGTCACGCTGGCGGTCGAGTTCTCGAGTTCGTCGAACAGCTTCGTGAAGCCACCAGCGCTTCTGATACCACCGGCAGCTATCATTACGACCGCGACCATCAAGGTGGCTGCCACAACCAGCACCACCATTATCGTGAGAATCTTCTTCTCCATTTATTGCACACTCCTCGTTCATTTCTCAGCTTCCGCGGAAGGGAGAGACTTGGTGCCGATATCATTGCCCAGCGCACGCTGGTCCATCCCTTCTGCTCGGCGTCTTATTAATCGAGTTATTGGTATATAATTATTTGGTCAGTTTTATAGATAATACTGGCTCCCCGGCCACCGCGTGCTATGCGCCTACGCGTGGACACGCGAGGAGAACAGCGTGAAAATAATAAAGGTCCAAGCGGCGCCCATCACGCCGCCGTTTGGCACATGAGCAACACTTCCCCACCACACCATCCGAAAGAGCTGCTTCCAATTGCGTGCTAAAATCCGAATCGGTGCTATCGTATTTCAAGCATTGTGCATTTGGTTCATAAGAGGGGCGTTCACATGGTACGAATATCGGCAAGGACCATGAGCATTGTACGATAATCGTATCGAAATGAGGCACAGGATTGGAGAAGGATCAAAAGGTTTCGATGAAAGAGTTTTCGATAGTCCGTTCAATCGCAGGATGCTTCGGCCGATTGCTTCATGCCCATGAACAGGAGCAGGACGCCCACGATCAACGCGATCAAGAACCCGCCCGCGACTGCGCCTTTCGAGTCCTGCAGGGCAGAGTTGATCGGGTCCCACATGACCATGACGATCAGCGCGAATATTGCGAACAGGAATATCGAGAGCATCATGCTGGGCATGATGCTCGGCAACTCCTTCCCGCCTGAGAGCGCCTTCTTGATCAGCATGAACGCGAGTATCCCTGCGAACAACAATACGACAGGTATTGCGATGAACAGTCCGAGGTTGTCCTCGATCGGTGGCACCCATCCCCAATACCAGTCGATCATGAGAGCGACCTGAGCACCTATGATGCCCAGGATGATCAGCGCGACGCCGATCACACGGAAGTCCATGATGCTCGCCGGAAGGTCCGCCATGAGAGGCACATGACCCTTCGGCTTCGGCTTCGCCTTCGGCTTCGCCGCGGGCGTCGGTTTTGGCTTAGCCTTGACCGCAGCCTTCATCGGGACGGGTTCATCTTCAGAGACATCCTCCTTGAAGACTTGCTTCTCCTCGACCTCGATGACCTCTTCGATCTCCTCTTCTTCGAACTCCGCACCGCATTTTGGACAGCTAGTGATAGAGAGACCTACAGCCGCGCCGCAAACGGGGCATGCGACTTCTTCATCGACAGCTTCGGACTGTGCCGCAGCTGCACTGACCTGTTCTTCTTCAGAGTCATCGAATTCGGCACCACAGTGCGGACACGATGGTACTTCAAGACCCACATTCTTCCCGCAAACGGGGCATGCTACCTCTTCCTCATTCTTCTTAGCCAATAAAGTCACCTCACGAGGGGTTCGATTGGGACAGATTGGAACTATCGGTTTCTTCGTTTAAATAGGTTCCGTTAAGATGTACTGGCTCGCGACAAGCCAGATATCCGAATGATCCATTGCAGGCATACTGGCGGGCAATTCATGACAAACAGATATATGCAGGTAGTCATTTCCCGAAAAGAGGCTGACGGACTTTGCAGGATAACGGTGACATGCTCAACCGCCTCGTCGCATTCATGGAGACGGATAACGGCCAGAGGATCTCGGTCGTGACCTTCTCAGTGCTTGCTACTCTGATACTTCTGACGATGCCAGGGACCATGGCCTCGATAATATTCGGTATGCCGCTGATATTCTTCGTCCCTGGATTCGCGGTCACCCGGATATTCTTCTGGAAAGGCACATCGATTGAAGAGAAGTTCGCTCTCAGCCTGGGATTGAGCATAATAGTAGTGATCATCCTCGCACTAATCCTGGTGCTCACGCCCATATCATTGTATTCGAGCAGCACGCAGGGGTCCTTGGTAGTATTCACGATCGGTGCGGTCGCATTTGAGATGCTCAAGAACCGCAAGGGCGCGAAGAGCGAGAAGCCCGAGGTGCAGACGAGAGTGGAGAAGACCGAGTCGTTCAAGTTGGACAAGGTCGTCGCGGTGATGATCGGGACCGCCCTGGTGGTTTCCGGCATATGCCTCGCGCTGATCATCACTGCAGAGTATCCTTCACGCACATACTTCGCGATGACCGAGGATGGCAGCGCGAACATCAACAGCACCAGGGAGCTCGGGTCGACGATAACATTGACGATCGAGATGCACAATGGAGAGGATGGCACGATGGGTTTCTCCTTGGAATCCTACGGCTCCAACATAAGCGATGAAGCTCACACTTGGCACAATCATACGATGAGCGAAGGCGATACTTGGGAAAAGGATGTGTCGTTCCTGCTTGATCAAACGGGTATCGTCCGACTCGATTTCAACCTGTATATCCAGCCGATCGGAGGGGACGCTTACCTCTACGGAAACCTTCATATCTGGCTCTTGGTAGAATAATGGGGCATCATTCCCGCAGAAGGGTCTCGATATCGATCTGGGAGATATTTTCCTGTGAAAGGTCCCTTATCGATGAGATCGCTGTCTCACGGACGGCCATCTCTGCGGATACCAGCGCGCTGACGAGGCTGATGGATATGGCTCCGGCGAGTATCATCATGAGAGGCCCGAGACTGATGTCGAAGTCCAGCGAATGACCGAAGACGACGAACACCCCCGAACGGACGAGTGCGATCGCACATGCGATCCCGGCGACGAGGCCGATCGCAGCACCCATCAGACCTCGCATGAACGCCTGGGAGAAGACCAGCTTCCTGGTCGCTGACGCTGACGCGCCGATCGCTTTTATGATGCCGAGCCTCCGACGTCCTTCATGCACCTCCTTGCTGAACACGGAGACTATCGCCAATGTCGCGAGCAGCCCGGATATCGCACCCAGCGCGAAGAGGGCGACCGCGACATTGCCCTGGGATATCTTGGCTGCCTGATAGATCGGTATGGAACCCGCGGACGACAGTGAGTTAGAGCCGCCGTACCGGATCACCAATCGCACGATATCGGAATCGTCAACGAACCATGGCTGCACCTCGAGGGACATCGAGAAGTCACCGACTTGCACGACATGGGTACCTGATGAGAGAGAATCCAACTCGAACGATACGCTCTTGCTCTGCGCGGAATCGAGGGGGATCGAGATGACACGTTCCAAGCTTCCGTCAACGAACACCTCCAGTTCGTAAACTCCGGTCAGGATACCGAGATTGTCCACCATCGCGCTCCCGTATGATTCCTCGGATTCCTTGATGCTCAGAGGCGATAAGGAGAACGCGCTCACGACGGGCAGGAATTCATCAGGGTACACGGAAGGATTCAGCACTTGGATCGTGCTCGGTTTCCGCACGACATCGTATGATCCGTAGTCCGTTCCAGTCATATCGACGACGAGCGTGAATTCACCGACGGCATCTGCGAGCAACTCCGAGACGCCCTCATCATCGGTCGTGTTTGTCGAAGGAGTAGGTGTTGGTATTGTGATGATGGCGTCTTGTACAGGTGCACCATCGTAGGTGTATACCTTGACGGAGAATGTCG
This sequence comes from Thermoplasmata archaeon, assembly GCA_014859835.1. Taxonomy (GTDB): domain Archaea; phylum Thermoplasmatota; class Thermoplasmata; order UBA10834; family UBA10834; genus UBA9653. Next base: position 6,582 of record JACZKW010000040.1, read on the forward strand.
AGCCATCCATAACGGAACCCGGGCTTTCCATCACGATGTAAGGTTCGACGACATCCACACATGAGCTCAACGAGACCGGGAAGTCGCCTCCGATGGATATCTCGATCTCATGAGTCCCTATGGAAGAGAATGATAGTGCATGAGAGACGGACTCGGTCGAATATGGATCAATGGATACCGAGATCTGCCATGCAGAGACACCATCGACAGATAAGTCGATCGAGATTAATCCTTCCGAACCGCCCCAGTTCCTCACGCTCGCGGATACCGTTATCGACTCGCCGATGACGACCTCGCTCTTGGAGATGTGCATATCGAACAGCGCGAACCTCGCGCTCTCCGGCGATAGCAGCCCTGAGAGCCATGCGGGCTCGTTCGTCGACAAGCGGATGATCGACGCCATGTCCTCCGGAGTGTCGGAGAGATATCTAGCGACACTGAGCGGCACCAGGAGCTCGTCGTCCAGGGGAGAGCCGGATGAGAAGGAGTCCGATATCCTCACGAGGTCCATCTTCGAGTTGTAACTGCCGACGAGAACGATCGTCGCTGGGAGGTCGAAGCCCATCCTGGATAGGAGTCGATCACCTATGAGCGCATCAGGCACGGAGCCATCGCTCAGCCCTGAGAGCACCTGATCGTCGATTGCGGGACCCACCGACGAGATCCTCTCGAAGTCCACGCCGCGTACCACGAACGTATCGCTGTCCCATTCCGAGAACGCGAACACCTCGGGGCTCACACCTGTGATTTTATCCAATGAATCGAGGATAGTCACCAGGTCCATCTCGACTCTGCTCGAGAAGATCGTGGGTGCGTCCGAGGACGTCACCACGAAGCCCTCGTTCGCAGCGAAGGCGGACGGTGCTGAGCTGAGGCCTATCAGCACGGAGATGGTCGCGGTGAAGACCATCACCGAGAGGGCGATCACGACCACCACCCTCTGGCGTATGAGCAGCATCACGCAACCTCCCGGATATCTCCGGCTGGCGAGGACATCAGCATCCTCATCGCAGGTATCAGAGAACCGCAGATGCCTGCAAGGACCGTGACGACATAGGCGAGCAGCAGCAATGATTCCTGCACATCGATGACGAACACCGATGTGAACACGTGGGAGCCCACGGTTGAGACCGCATAGGAGAGGACGATGCCCAGGGCCAGGCCGAGCGCCCCGCCCCAAGCACATATGATGGTCGATTCGCCGATGAGATAGAGGAGTATCCTCCTGCGCCCTGCTCCGAGCGTCTTGATGATCCCGATATCGTGCCTTCTGTCCGAGATCTCGGAACCCATGAAACTGTGCGCGAGCACGGCGATGACGAAGGCGGAAGGTGCGAGAACCCAGTACGCGTCGTTCTCGAGCTCCGTCACGCTATCGTCCAGGAAATCGATTATCGCTATGAACGGCTGGACGGACAGACCATCCGAACGAAGCTCAGCCGCTTGAGTATGGGAGATGTCCTTCACTATCGCGAAGCTGTACGACTCATCTTCTTCATCCATGACCCCTCTGACGAACTCCTCGCTGGCCAGCATCCATCTTGGAGAGAAGAGTGCGGACGAGAATTCGCCCGACACGATCGCATCCGAAGTGCGAAGTGCAGTGACGGTTATGTTACCGTTGAACGACAGTTCGCCACCGATCTTGACGGACGATCCTGAGGCAATCATGGATTCCGGGAGTATTTCCTCGGCATCCGTGATAGAGAAGATGGTCACCTCAGTATCTCCAGGCTGTACTGTCGCAGTTGTCAGCAGCCCCAGCGCAGACTGGCCTATGATTGCAGATATATCCTCGGCGCCGAAAGAGCTCCAGCCGTCATCGGCCGGATGCATCACAAGAGAGAATTCCGACTCGAAATTGTCCGCAAGCGTGTCCATGGACGAGCGTAGGCCTGCAGCCACCGAGAAGCTCGCAACTATGAACATCGTGCAAAGAGCGATCGCCCAGCTGGTGGACCTCGCCCTCTTGTTGTACCTGAACAACGGGAGGAAACGCATCTCAGCTCTGCCGATGATTGCTCCCTCACGATAAAATAGCTTCCAGTGGGCATCGAGTTCAGATGGATTCTGCGACGAGCGAGACCAGCTCGGCCACGGGCATGTCTATCCCGGCCTTCTTCGCGCCGCCAGTCAGGTTGGTCACGCAGAACGGGCATGCGGACACGAGCATCTCAGCTCCAATGTCCCTGGCCTCCTGGACCCTGAGCGATGCGATGTACTCCGCACGGTCGTTGAACTGGATCTTGTACCCGCCGCCAGCTCCACAGCATTGTGAGTTCTCCCTGTTCCTGGGAAGCTCCAGATAATGCGAGTCCGGAAATGCGTTCAGTATGCGCCTCGGCTCCTCGTATATGCCGAAATGACGGCCGATATGGCACGGGTCGTGGTACGCGACCTTCTTCGGCAGCGGTTTCTTCAAGACCAATCGTTTCTCGCGTATGAGCTGGTCGATGAACTGCGTCATGTGGAATATCTCGAAGCTCTGTCTGCCCGCATACTTCGGATAGTTGTGGCTGAGTGTCATGAAACAGCCTGCGCATGCGGTAAGGAGAGTCTTCGCACCTCGTTTCTCCACCTCGTTGATGTTGTGATGCACAAGCCCATCCTTCTCGTCGGTGACGATATCTGTCTGGCCAGTCCGGATCAACGGAGAGCCGCAACACCATTCATCGCCCCCGAGTATGCCATACTCCACGCCGGCCGCGTCCAGCACCTTCGTGGCATCCTGAGCGATCTTTTGCTGACGGTATGAGGCCGTGCATCCAGCGAAGTACAGTATCTCCGGGTTCTTGGACATCTTCGCGGTCTTCGGTATCCAGTCGGCCCGCTTCTCGTGAGGCTCGTCGTACGGATTGTGCTTAGCTATCACCCTCGTCCTCAGCGCACTGTGCCTGTCTAGAGGACCGATGCCGTTCTTCACGAACCATTCCTTGACCTGCTCCCATCTGTCATTGAATTTGATCTCCACATGACAAGCGACTTGGCAGTAGCCACACGCTGTGCAGTTGTACACCCGCTCTACAAATTCTGGAGATATCCGTGCCCTGTTCCCAGTGAGACGAGCGAACACGCCCGGGTGCGCGTACTGTTTCAGGTGATACATCTTACCGCGCACGCGATAGGATTCGAAACCATGGTCTGGATCAAGCTGTATGGGGCACACGAAGTTGCAGTAGCCGCATTGGAGACATG
>JACZKW010000041.1:0-2165 GCA_014859835.1 Thermoplasmata archaeon
GGTTTCAGTAGATGCCAGCTTTTATGAGTTCGATTTCGAGGAGATGACGATATGGATCCAATCAGAAGAATGACGACACCATCGCTCTACCTTCAGGGGAAGGGAGTGGTTTACTACCTCGGTCAGAAGGCCGCCGCCTACGGGAACAAGGCGTTTGTGGTCGGAGGTGAGACAGCCCTTTCGGTGGCCGGGGACAGCGTTAGGAAGTCCCTTGAATCGAACGGGATAGATGTATCGCTGTGGGACTCGACCGTGAAGGAATGCACGAAGGGCAAGATCGACGAACTCGCGGAGAAGGGGAGGGAGGTCCATCCTCACTTCGTGGTCGGCGTGGGCGGAGGGAAGGCGGTCGACACGGCCAAGGCGGTCGCGTGGAAGCTGAAGATCCCTTCGATCATCGTGGGCACGCAGTGCGCCACGAACGCAGATACGAGCGCGGAGAGCGTGATCTACACCGAGGACCACAAGTTCATGGAATCGATCATCCTTCCGAGGAACCCCGTGATAGTGATAGAGGACACGGACATCCTGTGCAAGGCGCCATATAAGTATCTGGTATGGGGCATGGGGGACGCACTATCGTGCAAGTTCGAGAGCGAGGCGTATGCGAAGGCGAGGGACAGGAAGAAGGACGGCCCCATGCCGACCGGAGCTGCGCTAGCACTCGCGGACGCTTGCTACAAAAGTCTGATGGAACACGGCCTCAATGCGGTGAGGCATGTGCGGAACGGCATATGCTCCGCGGACGTGGATGAGGTGATAGAGGCGGTCAAACTGTCGTCCGCGATGGCGTTCGAGAACACGGGATGCGCCCTCGCACATGCCCTGCACAACGGACTCACGAGGACGGGGACGATGAAGTCGCAGCATGGCGAGATCGTCGCGTACTGCACCATAGTCCAGGCGGCCTACGAGGGAAGGAAGAAGGAAGAGGTCGCCGGCCTTGTCTCGTGGTGCAACAGCGTCGACCTCCCGACCAGATTGTCCATGCTGGGGGATGTCGACAAGACGGCTCTGAAGCGCGCTGTCGATTACGCATGTGAGAAGGATCACAACGCGAAGAACATGCCGGACAAACCGAAACCCTCCGACGTGCTGAGAGCCATCGAGGAATTGGAAAGAGGAAAGTGACCTCCGCGTTCGGGTGTTTGTTTATCAACAGGGCAGTCATCTTCCCCGATCAGGCATAGACACTGGGGGATTTTGATGGAAGAGGTTCACACGATCACGAATCTGACGACCTGCAAGGATTGCATAAAGATAGTCGTCATCCTGCCCAAGGATTGCAGAATGGACACCAAATCTCTGGTCAAGAGCTTCGAGGACTTGGCGAAGGCCCCACACGTACAATCCATCTGCAGGGGCTGTCCTAACGAGAACGTCCAGGTGTGAGGTTTATCTCGACAACCTTCCTATCACCGATGCTGCGCCTGTACTCCATCTCGCGGTCCAATGACCTGCGTATGAACTCAGAAACGGAACCTATTCCCCATTCGGGATGTTCTTGAATCATCTTTCCGATCGCATTTCCTAAAGCCCTATCGATCTTTATCGTAATGCGGTCATCTTTCTTCGCTTTCTTCCCCTTTCCATCCACAATCTGCCTCTCCCTCGATATCAAACGTGATAACAACCCCTGGAACTTGCATCCTAGCTTTTATTCTATCGGAAAGGGTTCATAAACCCAACAGTGAGGACCGCCAGTTGAAAACCTATTTGTACTCCAAAGGTACTACAATGTTTGCCTCTCCGATGCTTAGGACGGATGAGTGCAACGGCTCTTCGCCGTGGATGGGATTATCGCATGGGAAAATCAGGGGACATAAAGAGCGGGAAGCCTTCCCGGAAAGACGAGAAGAAGGCTGTTTTGTTTCTCGATTTGAAGGTAGGAAAGGCGGATCGATGTCGGGGCGCTGTCGCCCCCGAGCAGGCGAGAGTGAGAGAGTTGGTGACGACAGCCGCGAAGGAAGGACGGTTATCGGATGTTCAGTTCGACACCCTGTCCGACCTCTGTTCCAGGATGTCGTTGTTAGGGTTCGACACGAGGAGATCATTATCGACCTTGGTCTCGAACATTGCGATCGAGGAGGATCCGTTGAGGAGGAGACAGCTCGCATTCGAGCTCCACGGACACCTCATGAGCGACGGACTCACGAAGGACATGA
>JACZKW010000042.1:0-4083 GCA_014859835.1 Thermoplasmata archaeon
GTCATCGAACACCAACAGATGAGGATGCTGGTGAGTGGATATCTTCATCGCCTTGAGCGTCACGGTCGTCACCACGCCCAGCTGGCCCTCGCTACCGAACACTTGCATGAACCCAGGATCTGAGGGAGTGAAACGGACGAACTCGCCACGGGGCGTTGCCAACTCCAAAGAGACGACGTTCCCACTCAAGTGCCCCTCTCGAGAAGCTGTTGATACCGACACCACCTGTGGCGACCCATCCGCCGACGGTGGAGAACTTGCTCGATGGCGAAGTGATGAGGCTGAGCCCATGTGCCTCGAGCGCATGATCTATCTCGAACCATCTCGCGCCTGCCTGGACAGTGACCGTTTTCGCATCCCCGTCGATCTTCACGATCTTGTCCATGCGCGACAGGTCGAGCACTAGCCCGCCGTTCACAGGCACGGAACCGCCGAACGGGGAGGAACCCGAGCCACGCGGTATGACATTGAGGCCGGTCGAGGACGCGAATCTGAGCACTTCGAGCACCACCTCGGGTGTCTCGGCCTGCACGACCGCTTCGGGGACCGACGAGAACATGAGATCCTTGAGGAACCTTGGTATCTCGGATTGGTCGCGGGCGTATAGCATGAGTTCGCCCGGGGATGACGCTATCCGCATAGACCCGACGGTCAACCTCTGCAGCCCTTGATACAATGTATTGTCAGAGACCTCTTCCTTGGCCGAAAAACTGGTCGGATGAGAGGGAGGGGTATCGGCATCAATAGCCCGGTCTACACCAGCACCAACCACGTGCATCCCTCTCAGGAACAACAGTTCCTTTCAGTCCCTTCGATGTTCATTGGGCAAGCGTCCTGAGAAGCCCGATCAGAGGCGTTTTGTGTCGTCCCTGGATGTATATTTTTGGCCCTCAATGGCACGCTGCCCCTTAAACGGAACCGCCGTACGCATAGTGTGTATTTATCCCTTTCCGATCTGCTCATCGCCAGTTACACGAATTCTAATGGTGATTGGGCCGCGATATCGGCATAATGACGACGGTACCGTACCGGCGAAGGTTATTAATAGGGATGACTGGCAATGCTATCTCAGCACGAATTGTGTGCCGATCGACACGAGAAAAGCCGAACAGCCCAATGTTTTGAGCCGTTAGTTTGTTTTTCGCGTAGCTGAAACGGATGCAATTCTGCACACAGGAAGAATAGACATGGAAGAGAGCGTTAATGCAGCCCCCGAAGAGGGCCAGAGCGTAGAGACGAAAATAAAAGAACTCACACCTCAGTCGAAGAGGGTAGATGTTTTGGCCAAGTGCCTTGAGATCGGTGAGGCGAAGGAAATCCCCGGCAGGTTCGGGAACACAAGGAAGGTAGCAGAAGCAACACTCGCAGACGAGTCCGGAGCTATCGTAATGTCCCTCTGGGATGAGCAGATCGGAACCGTCGCGAAGGAAGACACCGTTCACGTTAAGAACGGATATGTATCCCTTGTGCGCGGACACATGAGGCTCAATGTCGGCAAGTACGGCAACCTCTTGAAGGCCGAGAAGGCAGTCGAGACAACCGTTACCGAGCCGAACCTGAGCGAGAAGGAGTACGAGATGGAGCGCAAGCGGTACAGTGGCGGCGGCGGTGACCGTGGCGGCGGCGACCGTGGCGGCAGACCACGCAGCGGTGGCGGCGGCTCCTACGGCAGCGGCAGCAGGGACAATGACGACAGGCCCAAGTACATGAACAAGGGCCGCAGACGATTCTAGTCCTGCATCGGCTCGACTCAAACCGAACGGGTTCGTGAGAACCCTTCAAAACCATTTACCCTTATTCTATTATCGTATTCTGGTCAGATGATAATCATGTGATCATCTCATGATCCCGCGATCCCATCTTCTTGGGCTTGTCTATATCTGGACGAACCATCTTCGCGAAGACGACATAACCGACGGTTGTGACGCCGCAGATGAAACCGAAAACGAGCCATATCTGCTCCTTGACCGCCATCGTATCCAGGAGCCACATGCCGAATAGAAAGCCTATCCCTTGACCGAGGGTCTGTATGAGCCCAGAGAAACCCATGTAGATACCGCGCTTCTCCTCAGGAGCCATATCAGCTATGACCGCGGAGATCATGGACATGTAGATTATCTCGCCCACTGTGATGACCATGATGCATGCGAGCAGCGAGTAGAAATCGTTGGCATAGAATATGAGCGCGAAGCCTCCGGCTGCTACAAGCTGGCCGACCACGAGCACCGCAGATCTGCGGAAGCTGAGCATCTTGGACGTGACCCAGAGTTGGAAGATGATCGTCATCAATGCGCTCACGGCGAACAGGAGACCGAACGTGCCTTCCGACATGCCGAGCTGATTGTATGCGTATATCGGGAGGACTGATATCCATTGAGAGAAGAAGAACCAGAAGATGCCAGTCAACACGCATAGTACGAGGAATGGATGGTCGTTTGCCACGGCCGCGACCGACCTGAATGTGATCTTATCCGTCACCGCATTGGACTTCGTCTCTCGAATGAAGAGCACGTTCATGATGAAGGCAGACGCCAATATCAGAGAGCCGAATATGAACAGGAGCTTCATCGAATAGGCTTCGACCAGGATCGCGCCTGCGACCGGGCCGAACACGATGCCCACGTTCCACGCGATCCTCAAGGTGCTATAAGCATGCGGCCTTTTCTCTGAGGGTATGACATCCGCGAGCATTGCGTTGGCCGCGGGCATGTACATGAAACCTACGAACGAGTCGGCCATGGCCACTGCCAACAGAGTGTAGAAGTTCGATGCGAAGATGTACATGAGCATGGTGATGGACATCAGCCCAAGACTCGCCAGCAGCACCGCTTTGCGACCGATCTTATCGGCGAGCATGCCGCCTATCACTGTCGCGGGCATCCCCGCGATCGTGTACCCAGCGAGCACTATGCCTATTAGCGGGAGAGATATCTCGATCTCCTGCTCCATGTAGATTGCGAAGAAAGGTATCACGAGGCCGAACGCCATGTTCTCGATGAGGGCGCTCGCTACGAGTATCTTGAACGCTCTCGGTGACCCTTTCAGATATTCGAGTACCATCTCTGAAGCTCCGGAACGGATGCCGTTCGGTCCCAGGGCGTGCTTTCTCAACAGACCATGCGCGGCTCCGGGATGGTATAATAAACCTCCCGGTCGTTCACATTATGGAGCGGGATAATGGCCGGTGGCCAGATAAACATTCTGTCGGAGGAGCAGATCGGGCTAGTGCACGAGAATACTCTGCACCTGCTGACCAAGCCGGGGGTACGGGTCGAGAGTGAGATTGTTCTGAAGCTTCTTGCGGACGGAGGAGCGGATGTCGACCTAGATGCGAGGATCGCGCGCATACCGGAGGAACTGGTGGAAGAGACCATCTCGAAGGTGCCGAATGGCATCACTCTCGGCGCGAGGGACCCTAGGAGAGAGATGGTCGCGCCGAGGCAAGGCCCACCGTACATGGCGACCAACGGTACCGCGGTCTATATGACGGATCTGGAGACCGGCGCGAAGAGACCGACCATGGGAAACGACCTCAAGGATTTCATGACGCTCTGCGACGCGATCGATTCGCTCGATTATGTCTGGCCGATCGTAGCGGCTCATGACGGCCCCGAACGATTCCATGGATTGAACGAGCTGGTCATCGCGATGCACAGCACGACGAAGCACATCCAGGGAGAGGCGATGTCCGCTGAAGAAGCGAAAGATATGATCAGGGCAGCTTCGTTAGTCACCGGTGGAGAGGAACATCTCGCGAAGAAGCCGATATTCTCAGTCATCCAATGCCCCATCTGTCCACTCGAGTTCGAGAAGGGTTCCGTCGAGGCGGTGGTGGAATTCGCGAAGGCAGGGATACCGGTCGTATCGATGTCGATGGCATTGTGTGGATTGACCGCACCGGTGACATTGGCGTCTGCAATTTCAATCGTGAATGCGGAGAATATTGCTAGCTTCACAATCTCACAGCTCGCCAAGAAAGGCGCACCCGTCATCTACAGCTCTGAATCGAGCACCATGAACATGAAGACGGGAGAGATACGATACGGCGCGAGAGAGGAGGTCCTCATCGCTGCAGCGGTCGGG
>JACZKW010000043.1:0-6263 GCA_014859835.1 Thermoplasmata archaeon
ACCTGCCCAAGAAAAAGAAGAGCGGTCCAGACAGAGACGACCGTATCACGATCAAGATTGAGAAGGAAATGTGGAAGGTTATCAATAAGCAAATCAGGGATCATCCCGAGTGGGGAGTCCGATCTGTTTCCGAATTCATAAGACGCGCAATATCACACGAGCTTGAAGAGAAGGCGAGCGTTACCGAGCGCAAGGTGCTTGAGATACAGCTGCGACCGAGGCTCCTTCGAGCGGACAGCCACTGCAGAGATCCCGAAGAACCTCGCTGTTAATTATTTCCGTTAAGCGGACTGCGAGCACATCCAAACTCAGACGACAGCCCTCGGGTAATGAAAGCGTAATCGTCAAGCATTCGCTACAGGTCGTCATATTCTCGAGTGTGCGTGTCTCCTTCAAGATCATCCATCCTCCAAAGGGCTCGACCCCGATATGTGTCGCCAGACATAAAGAATGCTGGCGTCCCATTGCTCAGTGTATAGATTTCGTCCATGACTCCATCTAGCAGTCACCTTCGGGATTTCCACTACCATGTAGCAGCCGAAATGAATGCGGCTCCATTTCTTGGATTTGTATGTTCATCAGTCCAACCGCCTCACTCGTCGGATAATCAGCATCATCAGGACGCAGTCAAGTACCACTACAGATAAAGAGTCGAACTCCAGGATTGCGCTTCATTTTCAGACTATCAAAGAGATTCCATCAAACCTCGGTGAATAGGATCGGAATCCGTCCCCAGTTGAAAACGGCCAGCTATAATCTTCAAATCCAAAGTCACCCAATTGATGGCCTCGGAATTCTTTGATGGTAAGAAATGAGTCGTACGTCGCGGCTCGGAGTCGGCTAACCGTGCATGTGGCTCGCCAGAGCCATCCAAGCCACTCCATGGATTCTCCATAGAACGGTTTATCCTGGTCTTCCTCCGACACGTAACGAACAACCTCCTCGAAGAAGGACATGGGCTCGAAACACGCCTCTGACGGAACCACACCACGAACAGAGCCCTCCCCCCGGAGGACTCTGAAGGCCGCGACCGCCAATGGGATACAAGTGCAACCTACACCGAGGGACCAACATGTGTAGCGGGTCCGCCGGCCATCTTTCAGCACGTTCATAACGAGCCACATGTCTATCCGGGAGCACTCCCTTTCAACCAATCCTCGTGGTCACTCCCCGGGGTGACTTTACCTCAACACCATGTTCGAGCGGATCGATCATTATCCTTGATTCATCACGATGCACTCGGACGGGACCACTGATGAGACTCATAACGAGCTGCCAGGATGAGTCGACTCTGCCGCTCTTTCCAAGTTCGCTGATGGATTCGTGAACCGTTTGCGAGAAATGAGTCATTGTTCAGATGTAGAGTCCGCCGTTGATGTCAATTACCTGCCCGGTGATGTAGCCTGCCTCTGGAGACACCAGATATGAAACCGCAGATGCGACTTCTTCAGGTTTCCCCAGCCTGCCCATGGGTATCTGTGCCAGTACCTTCACCATGATCTTGGCTGGAACAGACTTCAGCATATCGGTCCCTATGAATCCCGGGGCGACGGCATTTACGGTGACGCCTTTGTCCGCGAATTCCTTTGCTAGTGTCTGAGTCAACCCTATTATCCCCGCCTTTGAGGCTGCGTAGTTAGCCTGGCCTCGGTTCCCCATCCGGCCAATCACAGAAGATATGTTCACTATCCGGCCGTAATTCCGTTCAAGCATTCCATCAATGACAGCTTTGGTGCAATTGAAAGTTCCAGTGAGGTTGACGGAGATTACATCGTCCCACATATCGGACGTCATATTCACGAACGACTTGTCTTTGACTATTCCAGCGTTGTTGACCAAGATATCGATCTTGCCGAACTCAGCAACCACATTGTCTCGCATCTTGTTCACTTCGTCCATTCTTCCAACGTTGGCCTGGCATATGATAGCATGTCTCCCCATCGACTCTATCATTTCTCTGACTTCTTTTGCCTGTTCAACAGTGTCCATGATGTCAATCATCTTGATCAGTTCGTCAAGATTGTCTATTCTATCCGTCTTATTTATGAAGTCGATAACATCCGCAGCCTGGTCCTTGCCGCTCTGATAGTTCACAGCGACATCCGCTCCCTCTCCTGCGAGCTTGATTGCGATCGCCTGACCGATGCCTCTAGAGCCGCCTGTGACCAGAGCGGTTTTTCCATCTAGAATCGCTGTTCTTTTCATGCCTCTAACCTCTTGTCCTCGCATGAGCTTAGACTACTAGTCCACCATCGACTGACAATACGCACCCGTTCACGTACCTCGCTTCGTCCGACGCCAGATACAGGTTTGCATAGGCAACATCTAGCGGGTCACCTAGCATTTTCAGAGGAGTCTTTTCCCTCATCAGGTCGAGGATCTTCTGAGGAACGGATGCAGTCATCGGGGTCTTTATGAATCCGGGAACGACGGCATTGACTCTGATTCCCTTCCTTCCCAGCTCCTTGGACAAGGTTTTGGTGATTCCGATCAAGCCGGCTTTGGCGGCCGAATAGTTGACCTGGCCAATATTGCCGTAGACGCCTGAGACAGAGGACACATTGACAATCGAACCGCTTCCTCTCTGCAGCATGTGGTCAACGACTGCCTGGATGCAGTTGAACGAGCCCGTGAGGTCAACCTGAATCACTCTGTCCCACTGCTCTTCGGTCATCTTCTGCACCAATGCGTCCCTGACTATGCCTGCGTTATTGATCAGGATGTCGATCTTCCCGAATCTTTGAAGCGTTGCATCGACTGCGCTCCTCAAGTCCCCTCTTTTGGATACATCTGCCATGGCGCAAAGAGTGTTCTCGATTTCCGTGTCTTTGGCAAGCCCCATGTCACGACAGGCCTTCTCGGCATCTCCGGTGAAGACGTCGAAGACAGCCACCTTTGCCCCCTCACGCAAGAAAAGTTTCACAGTCTCCTTTCCGATTCCACTTCCGCCACCAGTGATTACTGCAACCTTGTTCTCTAATCTCATCTGAAATTCCTCCTTCACTCTGCACTCGATCATCCTTTTCTTTGTTGCTTCAGCTGCTCAAGATGTTTCCGAATGTCTTCCCCAGATCGCATCCTCAACCAGGACGAGATCTTCGGGCAAATCTCCTTTTGTGACTTGCCGCTGACGAACATACCAATGTGGCCCGTTGGAAAAACCATTACTTCCTTGTCCGTGCTCGCAACTGCATCGTTGAGTGGCTTGCTGGCGGCGATGGGGACTAGGTGATCGTACTCCCCCATCACGTTCAGCAGAGGCATTGTGATATTCTTGAGATCGATTCTCTTGCCATTCAGCATCATTTCGTTCTTTATCAGCAGGTTCTTCTGATAGCAGTCCTTGATGAACTGTCGATACATTTCTCCAGCCTGGTCAGGACTGTCAAAGATCCATTTTTCCATCCGCAAGAAGTCATTCACGGTCTTCACATTCTCTCGCTCGCCCTTTTCGTCATCACTGTTGCTCCCGATCTTCTCAAACAATCCGACGTACTTGTCTATCAGAACCCTGAATGGATCCGTGAGCAGGAAACCCGTGTTGAGTATATTCCCAGGCACGATGCCGTATGCGTCTACTATTTTGTCGACATCTAGGCTCTTTGCCCAGACGTGAAGAAGCCCGTCTTCGGTATCGAAGTTGACGGGGGTCACCATTGTTGCAAGGTTCCGGATCTTTTCCGGGTGCAGGGCTGAATACATCACCGAGAAAGTACCGCCCTGGCAGACGCCGAACAGGGATATCTTCTCGGCTCCGGACAACTCCTTTACCTTCTCGACGACGTTGTCAAGATACCCGTTCACATAGTCATCAATGGTGAGATACCTGTCTACTCCTGACGGATACCCCCAATCAATGATGTAGACATCGAGCCCGTCTTCGAGCAGTTTCCTAACGACACTCTTGTCGGGTTGGAGATCAAGTATGTAGTATCTGTTGACGAGAGCATAGACGATGAGCACGGGTACTGGATAAGGCTTCTCCACTAATGGGATGTAGTGAAGCAGCCTCATATCGTCCTCTGTGTAAACGACCTCTGAAGGGGTCGTCCCGACAGAGAACTCCGGTACCTTGAGGAATACTTCGAGCATCCTCATGGCCTTCCTGTTGTTTTCTATCACGTCCGCGACTTCCATAGTTTCCACTCTCCGAAACGATATTTAGGGAGCGCCCATCACTTCTTCTCTGCGCTTCTCCTCAGATCTCGAGCCAACTCTTTCACTTGCTTCTTGAGCAGATAGACCTCTTTGCTGAGTTCATCGATCTCTGTCCGCGTGGGAAGGTTGGCGGGTCTGAGGAAATTCTCCTCAACGAGTTTTCTTGAAGACTTCTGAAAATCCATCGAATTGGCCGTCAGTTTTGCCAGATCCGTGGCAAAAAAGCGCGATTTCAGAAACTCCTTGAATGTCTCACTGTATGTCTTCATCCAGAGATCGTAGTAGCCCTTGTAGGATGAATGCGAGATGCCTTCATCTGCGACCTGCTTCTCCACCTTCTCCTGGGTCTTCCTCGTGGCTTCCATGAAGGCGCTCTGAAAACTCGCGAGGGACTGCGCCCATGCAGCATGCAGATTGACCGTGGCCTCGAAGTTCTCTCTCAGCCTATCCACGCCCTCGCGAGACGGGCCCATGACGGGCATGTCTATGATTCTGCCGTAGGTAGCCTCATAGGCCTTCCGCCAGAGCTCGAAGAAGTCATGAGATGCCTGGAGATCTGTATCCTCCATGATCACAACTCTCTCTTCTGACCGAACGTTGCGTCCATCCACATCTTCGCTGCATTCGCGTAGGTGTCCGCCTGAACCCGTGCTGCCTTCTTAAGCGGATCCAGCAGAGTCTTCATGGGCTCGACCACGGGCATGAACTCAAAGAAGTCTTTGAATGCCTTTTCATATGTATCGAACCATAACCCGTAGAATTCTTTGTAAGATCCCGCCTCAGTCGCATTCGTGAGTAGGGCCCTCATCTTCTCTGTCATCTTCTCCAACGCCTTCAACCAGGAGTTGTACATTTCCGTACTGTTGTTCATGCCCCGGAGCATGTTCTCGACCATTTCCTTTGAAGGCTTCGTCATATCGGCGGCGAACATCTTGGCGAATGGCTCCTTGTATGTGTTCATCCACTGGTCGTAGAACTCTCTGTACTTCTCCGGACTCGCGTCGCCCTTCGACAGCTCGGAGAATTTCTCCGAGAGCTTGAGAGTCGACTCCACCCAAGGGGTGTACATGTCCGTGTAGGATGCTCTCCACATCCTTGCCGCTTCGGCAAGGCTTGTGAGATATACGTTCGGCATGCCCATGTGCCCCTCGAAGACATCCGTCGTATTCTTCGATGTCATCATCTCGAGAAACTCATCGAGCATCTTCTCGTAGGACTTCATCCACATTTCGTAGGAGCTCTTGTAGTCCTCTGGACCTGCACCACCCAAGAGTATCTTCTGAGTCATCTTGGAGTTCTCCTCGAACTCGGCGCTCCACGATTTCATCATATCCGTGAATTCCTGTGCGCTCGTGACGAGTTTCTCCAGTGTTTTCTTATCTATCATTGCCTTCGGCATAGGATAGAGCTTGCCGAATGTGTCCTGCTGTGTCTTAACCAGTTCCTCGTAGAACTCTCTGTATTTCTCTGGCGACGTCTCCTTTGAGAGATCCGAAGCCTTGTCAAAAAGCTTGCCTGCAGATTCGAACCAGGGATTGTACAGATTCGCGTAGGATTCTTGCCAGACTTTCGACATTGCGCTATAGCTTTCGGTCCACATCCGGAAGGCATCCTCCCGTTCTTTTGTCGGTTCCGTTCGGGTCGATTTGCTCGGTTCTTCCTTCCTGTTCGTGACTGCTCCTTCGTGTTTCTTAGCCATGCTAGTGTGCCCCTATAACCCACAAACTATGATTGAGAACCGCATGAATCCCATCAACCCAAATAGCTGCCAAGGTTCGACAACGATTCACAAAGTGACCCGCGGAATTTTAGTGAGTGATATGAAAATATGATGATGCCATTACTTATATTCTTCGGTCATCATACTAAACCTTCATCTCAGAACTGCCTGGGCACGATTCCTCCTGATCGGGGGCAATCTCAGTCCCAGGCAGCGAGAATGTACTAGTATGAGCATGCGCTTCCATTCAGTAGCATGCCTTCAGGGATTCTCTTGAGGCACAATCACTCGTCAAGCACTAGACCCGCTTTTCCCTTTCTACCGTCTTTTCTCACGACGAGCCGAGTATTAGCTCGGAGGTATGGCTGATTCTGACAGGGAATCC
>JACZKW010000044.1:0-8585 GCA_014859835.1 Thermoplasmata archaeon
CTGGGATTGAACCTGCAACCCTTCGGAGGATTGATCGGACTGGGCACCTCGCCTTCGATCCCCTTCCGGATCTTCAACCTCGTGGGGTCGGGAATCGGTATCGACGCGATCAGGGCCTGAGTGTATGGATGGAGCGGATTGTTCAGGAACTCGTCAGAGTTCGCGATCTCCACTATCTTGCCCAAGTACATAACCGCGATCCTGTCGCTCATGTGCGCCACGACCGATAGGTCGTGGGATATGAACAGATAGGTGAGGCCGAGCCTGTGCTGAAGGCTCTTGAGCAGGTTGAGGGCCTGGGCCTGGACTGACACGTCCAACGCGGATGTCGGCTCGTCGAGGACCACCAGGTCGGGTTCTAGGGCGAGCGCGCGCGCAAGCGCTATCCTCTGCTTCTGCCCACCACTGAACTCGTGCGGAAGCCTGGACAGGTGGTCATGAGAGAGGCCGACCTCCTCGATGAGCTGGTGCACCTTCTCCCTTCTTGCGATGTATGGATCCCCTCCTGGCGGCCCGGGCGGCCCGTGGATAGCAAACCCCTCGCCGATTATCTTCTCCACCGTGAACCTGGGGTCGAGGCTGGAGTAAGGGTCCTGAAATACTATCTGCATGCGCTTCCTCATCTTCCTCATCTGGGACGCCGGCAATGCGGTGATATCCTTGCCATCGAAAATGATCTTCCCACCAGTCGGCTCCACGAGCCTGAGTACCGTTCGTCCGTATGTGGTCTTGCCACAGCCAGACTCACCCACTAGCCCAAGGGTCTCGCCTCGCAGTATCTTGAGGTCTATCCCATCGACGGCGTGCACGAAGTCGACCGTCCTGCCGAACACACCTTTCCTAACCGGGAAGAGTTTCTTGAGGGCCACCGTCTCCAGGAGCGGTCCCGGATTCTTACCATCGTTAGCGCTCATCCGACTGCACACCCCCGTTCTTGTCATATAGATGACATGAGACGAAATGCCCGGGCGATACCTCGATCCTGGTCGGCCTGACTGTGCGGCAGACATTCATCACGCTGTCACACCTATCCACGAATGAGCAGCCAGGGAACGAGTTCATCAGGTTCGGCACCGTGCCCCTGATGACCGCCAGCTCGCCCTTCTTCTCCCCGAGCTTCGGGAAGGCCAACATCAGGCCGGAGGTGTACGGATGGAGAGGCTCCGCGAATATCTCCTTCGTATCCGCCTCCTCAACGATCCTGCCGGCGTACATGATGCATATACGGTCGCAGGTTTCGGCGACCACGCCGAGGTTGTGAGTTATGAGTATCATCGAGCTGCCCGCCTTCTTGGCGAGCTCCTTGAGCAGGTTGAGTATCTGCGCCTGAATAGTGACATCCAAGGCCGTGGTGGGCTCATCGGCCAAGAGGAGGTCGGGTGAGCAGGATAGCGCGAGCGCGATCATGACCCGCTGCTTCATGCCACCGCTGAGCTCGTGAGGATACTGTTTCATCACGCTCTTGGAATCGGCCATCTTGACGAGGTCGAGTATCTTGATTATCTCCTTCTCGAGCTCCTTCGTATCGTATATGCCCTGGTGAAGCGAGATCACCTCTCCTAGCTGGAAGCCGATGGTGAACACGGGGTCGAGCGATGTCGACGGATCCTGGAATATCATGGAGATCCTCTTTCCCCGGACTCCCCGCATCTCGTCTGGGGATAGTTTCATCAGGTCGATGCCCTTGAACTTAATCGAACCCTCGACTATCTTCCCAGGGGATGGCACCAGTCTCAGGATGGAGAAGGCAGTCATGCTCTTGCCGCACCCAGTCTCACCGACCATGCCGACTGATTCTCCCTCGTATATGGTCAGGTCGATCCCGTCCAGGGCGGTCACGGTTCCCTCGTCCAGGAGGAACTGGGTCCTGAGGCCCTTTATCTCGAGAATGGGGGTTCCCTGTCCGCTCATCTTCTCATCCCCTTCATGCGCGGGTCGAGCACATCACGCAGGCCATCACCCAGCAGGTTGAATCCGAGTATGGTCAGCAGCAGCACCAGCCCAGGGAAGGTGGATATCCAAGGAGCCTCTGAGAGGTATGTCATCCCGCGGAACAACATGTACCCCCAGCTAGGGGTCGGAGGTTGAGTGCCAACTCCTAGGAAGCTCAGGCTGCTTTCAATTGTGATGGCGTCTGCGACACCGATGGAAGCCCACACTATCAGCGGCGCGATGCAGTTGGGGAGCACATGCGTGAACATTATCCTCGGGTGCCTCGCGCCAAGCGCCCGACTCGACTCGACGAACAACCTCTCGCGCACTGACAGAGCCTGTCCACGCATCAGTCGGGCGAACCCTGCCCAATAGGATATCGATATGGCAAGAATGACGTTCATCAGGCTGGGACCTAGGGCCGCAGCGAATGCCAACGCAAGCAGGAAGGCAGGAAAGGTCCAAAACAGATCGATCGTGCCTGCGATGATGTAGTCGACATAACGTCCGAAATATCCCGCCGTCAGGCCGAGCATGACGCCTATTATGAGCGAGAAGAAGATGGCGAGGGTCGCAACCGTGAGCGAGACTCGGGAACCCCATATGACTCTGCTGAATACATCCCGACCAAGCTCGTCAGTGCCGAACCAGTGATCGGTCGACGGGGGCTGCAATTTCTCCTCTGGCACAAACACGGTCGGATCGGCCATCGGCAGGACCGGTGCGAGCAACGCAAGCGCGATTATAATCACGATTATCGTGGTGCCTACCACGACCATATTGTTCTTGCTCCCTCTTTCAACGATCTCGACGACGAGCTGTTTGGCGCCACCAGACATCTTCCAGCTCAATAGCCTGTCGTTGAGCGCTTTGCGGAACCTCATCCCAACCTCACCCTTGGATCGACAAGCGCGTAAAGTATATCGGCGACAAGATTACCGATGACCACGAAAAACGCGAGTAGGAGTATGCAGCCCTGCACGGTGGGAAAATCATGGCTGCTGATGGAGTTTATCACGAGAAGACCAATCCCTGGCCATTGGAAGACCGTCTCGACTATGACCGCGCCGGCGACGAACCAGCCTATGTCGAGACCGATGACAGTTACGACCGGTAGAATGGCGTTCTTGAGGGCGTGCCTGAATATGACCTCCCGCTCGGGGAGGCCTCGCGAACGGAGCTGGGTTATGAAGTCCTGCCTCACGACCTCGAGCATGCTGGACCTCATCATCCTGGTGGTCAATGCAGCATTGCCCAGGCCCAGCGTGAGAGCAGGTAGCAGCACGCTGCTTAACCCGCCGACCGTGCCCTCAGCGGGAAGGATATGGAATTGGACTGAGAGCAGGAGCAGAAGCAGGATTCCGAGCCAGAAGGATGGCATGGCATAGGCTACCAGGGTGAATACCATCACCGACCGGTCCTTCCAGCTGTTCTGATTCAATGCCGATAAGATGCCCAGAGGTATTCCCAGGGAATACGATATCGTGAGACCGATGGCCATGAGCTCCAGCGTCTTAGGGAGCCGCTGCACCAGCAGATAGCTCACATCCACGTTCAAAGTGCCAGTAGAGACCGATTGGCCCAGGTCACCTTGGAGGAGCCGCTCAAGGAACTTCCCGTACTGTATCAGGAACGGCTGGTCGAAACCATACTGCTCACGCAACTCCTGCAGCTCATCCACAGATGCGTGCGGAGGAGCGATCGCGAGGATGGGGTCCCCAGGAGTCATGTAGAGCATCAGAAAGACGATGAATGTCGCGAGGAAGATCACGGGAATGGCCAGTAGAAGCTTCCGTATCACGTAAGATATCAGATCCGCCATCCGTCACCTCCTCACACGATCGTCAGCCGTGTCTCCGAGCATCCTCCGTTGCTTCTGCCCTCGTCAGCATATGAGGACGGAATGAAATGGTAAGGGGTTTGGTCGGGTTTACGAACTATTACACTATGTCCACATCGACGATGTCGATGACCTGCTCTTGACCCAACGGATGGACATACCAGCCCGTGACGTGATCGTGCACCGCAACTATCTGATGCCAGAACAGGATGGTCGCCCATGGACCCTGAGTCAGCAGCCTTATGTGTCCTGCCAGGGCGTTGTCAGAGAACTCGTCCTCCGTCTCGGCGTATGTCCAGTTGGTCACATAGCCATCGAAGACATCATCCTCGTACCAACCGGTGTTGGACCCTCCTGAAGCCCATGTCCCGAAGTGCCAGTCAAGGATCTCTGCCCTCGGCCAGGAATACCAGAACAGGATCGCCTCCTGCTCCCCTGCAGCCGCCCTCGACCTCAGCTCAGTCTCGGAATACTGGGTCAAGGACACATGCAAGCCCACATCCTCCAGCTGACTCTGGATTATCTCGGCCATCGAGACATCCTCACCCTTGTTGGTCGTCCAGAGATGCAGCGTCAACTCCTCGCCGTCCGCGTCCTCCAACCATACGTCGCTGTCGGTGTTGTCCCAGCCAGCCTCCAGGAAGTATGCCTCAGACTTATCCACATCGTACGAGTAGTTGTATTGCGCAGGCACATTCGTCGATTCGGGCTCGACCGGGGAGAGATAGTTCACTCCCTCCTCACCTATGCCGTTCCAGACAGTCTCGAGTATCTGCGCCCTGTCTATCGCATAGCACACGGCAAGCCTCAACGGTACGCTGGTCCATGGGGCCTTCTGGCAATTGAATTCGACATGGTAGGTTCCCTGACCAGGTCCGGTTATGAGGGTCACATCATCTTGCGCTTGGTAAGCCGGGACCCTGTTCGGCGGAACCTGCATCAGGATGTCTACCGATCCGGAATCGAAACCCGCGAGCCTCGCTGTCTGGTCGGTCATTACCCTGTAGATGATCTTGTCGATCTTGGCCGGTCCCTTGTTAACGTACCACGATGCGCCCCAGTCGTAGTCCTCGTTCTTCACGAGCGTGATATGATCTCCCGCGACCCACTCCGATAGCTTGTACGGACCCGTTCCTACGACCTTGTGGCCTACCGTTCCGTAGTTGTCAAGCCCATCAGACTCGAGAGCGTCCGGGCCCATCATCGACCCATACAGGTGGGACAGGTTGAATATCAACGCGACATCGGCCCATGTGAGGTTCAGGGTCATGGTGTAATCGGTCTTGCACCATATCCCAGCATCAGGCCAATCGGTCTTGTTCTGACATCCAAATATGCACCAGAACTCGTACTGTACCCAGCTGTCATTGTCGGAATAGTAGTTGATTATCCTCTTGACCGCATCGGAGTTGAATGGCGTATCGTCGTGGAACTTCACTCCCTGCTTCAATGTCAAGTCGAGAGTGGCGTTGTACGGGTAGTCAGTGCCCCTCTTGTTCGTGAGCAGCCATGACTCGGCAAGACCTGGCACATAAGCGCCCGTCTTATCTCTTCCGATCAGGGTCTCATATATCATGCCTGGCGGACCGTACATGGCACTAGTCTTGGCAGGATCCATCGTCTCCACATCGGAGCTCATGGCGATGACCAAGACTTTTTCGTCACTCGTTCCTCCAATCAGTCCGAACGCCCACGCACCCGCGACTGCAGCGACTACGAGCACAAGAACGATTACGACCGCGGTAAGAACCTTGCTCTTGGGTCGAACGGGTCTGGCTTTCGGCTGAGCGATCTCACTCTTTGGTTCACTTCCTGAACTCCCCACCTTAACTCCTCCAGTCAGCGAGGAAGCACTTGGCACGAATGTCGAACGCTAAATAGCAGGCCTTCGAACAACTCGCGACCTGCTTCCCCACATTAGCTATATTCGCATCGACATCGGGCGTATTTATAACATCCTAATATCACAGCGAGGAACTGGGTGATGAGATGCGATTTTCGAACATGCTGGCAGGTCTGTCGTGCATAGTACAGCAATGTACTTGCGTGTAGGATTCTGAGCGGACAGAAACTCTCCGTGGAATCGGGCAATGAAATAAGCTCAGTCAAGTGGAAGATGAGGAGTCAGCGCATCAGGAGATTCGCTTCATGACTGACTGATAGCTTGCGATTGGGCCATATGATAAAGAAAGGGAAGAAAATGGTTTGACAGGTCATGCGGGCCGTGCATGTTGCCAAAGGCAATATATCCGAACCGATGATTCGTGGATGGGTTGAACGGATGACGAACTGTCTATCATGCGGGGCTCAGATAGTAGAAGGCGGCGCGTTCTGCGCGAAATGTGGCGCGAGAGCAGACGTCAGTGCAGGTGCACGACCTACAGGAACCGCCCATAATCCGATATGGTATCAGAACTTCTATCGAATACGCAAGAAGGTCATCGCCATAGCGAACCAGTATTGGATCGAGGACGCGCAGGGGACCATGCTCGGTTTCTCCAGGCAGAAGATACTGAGGATCAAGGAGAACATACGAGTGTTCGCGGACGACAGCATGAACCAGGAGCTCTTCAGGATACAGCAGGAGCAGATCGTGGACATGTGGGGTACGTTCGCGGTTATCGACACGGGTTCAGATACATGCGTAGGCAAGTTGCGCAGGCAGGCATTGAAGTCAGGTGTCTACAAGGACGAGTACCTTCTTCTCAACGCGAACAATCAGACCGTCGGGAGGGTTGCCGAACGCGGAGGAAGAGGGCTGATGAGAAAATACATGCCCGGTGGTGCCTTAGTCCCTGAACAACTGGTGGTCGAGTTTTACGGTCAGCCAGTCACTGAGATCAAGCAGCAGTTCAAGATCATTGGGGACATCTGGGAGGTCGACTGCACCAGGCTCCCACCCGATTTCGACCGAAGGACGCTCCTTGCTTGCATGCTCATCATGGGCATGATAGAGCGCGACAGGAAGTGACATCGGGTCAGATAGTAGAGAAGATCCATCAAACGGATCATCGATCAGACCACCCTTCGGTATCACCATCGGGCCGGAGGGGGATATGACCTGTTTGTTGAGAGGGACCATTGGAACATCGATTTAGGCGAGATGCTCGTAAAGAGAGCGACCTCCGCCATGAGAAATGAAAAATGGTGAATGAAAGGGGTTTACTGAGCGCATGTACTCATTCATTGTACATTGTGAGGAACTCGTCCCATTGCGTCTCCTCGGCGAACCATAGGTTGTCGACGTACCAAGAGCCGAACGAATCCCAGGTACCAGCCCAGCTCCACCAAATGGTCACACCACGCGTATCGCGAGCGACGGAGCCCGTCGATATCGCTATGAACGCGCTGCCGAGTGCGTTCTTCAGACACAGCGTCGAATCTGCGAGGGCGGTCTTCTCAGGGCTGACCGGATACTTGCCCAGCTCCTCGTACAGGAGCTGCGCTAGGTCCAACAGGTCCGCCTGGCATACGGAACCACTGACGGTGTAGGCGTGCTTCATGGCACGGTTGTACGCTTTGTTGAACAGGTCATAGCCATCGGCCAGGTCGGATGTCCAATCGGCGAACTCGTCAAGGGCCGCTCTGTACACCCTGAGGTCCGTGGCCACGAAGTTGACCCTCTGTGAGGACCCATAGTAGGCCTCCCACCCGAGCACCATATCACCTGCAAGCTGCTCTGGAGTTCTGGACGGGTCCTGTATCACTGGGCCGAACTGAAGATCATACGGAAGACCGTTTCCAGGGACTAGTTCCTCAGAGGCCGCCATGTAGTCAACGTATCCGGAGTAGCTGATCTCGTACATGCGCTCCATGCTGGACATGGAGCAGGCATCGAAGCCGAGCACATCAATGTGGACATCTGCTTCGCGAACTGCCTGATCGAAATCCGGGCCGTACATCCTCGAACCATCAGTCTCGTCGACACTGAACCCTTTCCATGCACTACCATGGTCCCACATGACCAGGCAGTAGTTCTCGCACGGGTACGTGTCATAGGACCATGTGATGAAATCACTGAGAGTATCGGGACTACCGAAATCCAGCTCGGTGTCGCAATATTCCGTGGTCGTGTACTCGCCCGAGTATTCAACTATCTCATATCCCGTCGTGCTGAGCCGATCCACCCAACCGACCACGTTCACCAACGGATTGTCCGGCAGGTTCAACAGCATCGGCACGGAGAACTGGTCCCAACACGCCTCGAGATTGTTGTCCGCGCAGATGTACAACGCGATCGTCCATGGGTCCGGCCCGTCCGAATCGGCGGATGACAAGCCCGAAAGACCGGGAATCGCCATCGCCATCGCGGCCAGAATCACAGCGCACTTGCTAGCACACTTGATCTTCCTCAATACCACCAAGTCTATTCCCCCACTGACCAGGAATCAACCCTTCGCTATTTGAAGGATTCCGATGGAATAGTCGCAGGGAAAACTCAATTATGAGCTCACGGACATTCCAACCTGGAAGATCATGAGTTATTCATTGCGAACCCGGATGCTCCTGTCGACAGTGATCATTGCCATTCTCGCATTCCCCGTGACAGAGGCTTGGAGCAATGGAGGATACTCGGCGGACCAGGAGGACCCCGACTACGGAACTCACGACTGGATTGCGGACATGGCCCTTGCGATGCAGACAATGGATGTCGCCTTCCTAGAGACCTCGTATCACTCGCTATTTCTGCTGGGAACGGAAGCTCCTGACAATCCAGAATACATCGGAGATTCCACGAACCATCACATATACTTCTATTCGGACGGTATGCTACAAGACGATATCTGTGCTCGAAGGGCGTCACAGGTCTACG
>JACZKW010000006.1:0-26771 GCA_014859835.1 Thermoplasmata archaeon
GATCCTCGACTGCACGGTCGAGGACCCCGCTTGCGGAATTCCCATGGATGGTCCCCAGTACCGCCGATCCCGCACTGCCCGCGCGCATGCTCTCGTACAGCACGCGCGCCTCGCTTCCCCGAACCTCTCCGATGACGATTGCGCTTTCTCCCATCCTGAGGCTAACCATGAGCGCGCCCTCTGCTGACATGTGAGTGACCTCCTGATCGTTCGTGAACCTGAGCGTCTGGATATCGTAGCCGAGGTCGCGCATTCTCCGAACAGGTATCTCAGGTGTGTCTTCGATCAGAAGAATCCTCTGTGATAATGGGAACTCGAGCATCATCGCAGCGAGAAGCGTGGTCTTTCCAGCGCCGCGGCTCCCTGCCACTAGTGCCGTCCTCCTGCCCGTGACGCATGCCCAGAGGAAGCTCGCTAGAAGCGGCGATAACGAATCGTTCCTGATCAGAAGGGGAAGAGTCCACATTTCACGAGAATGCTTTCTAATCGCGACGGAAACGCCCTTCTCGCTTATCGGAGGGCCTACAAGTGTGACCCTGCTCCCGAGTCTAGGTATGTCCGCCTCTAGGACGGGATGCGCCTCTGAGAATGGCAGGCCAGTCTCCAGCTTCAGCCGCGAAACAAAACCTTGTATATCTCTTGCACCGATGAAGATGTTCGTCCGACATTTCTGTCTGACGCCCTCGATGGTACCTGACCTCAGCACTACAAAGACCGGGGTGACGCTCGATGGCGCATTGACGTAGATGTCCTGAACCTGCGGATCGTCAAGGAGGCTTTCCAGAAGACCGTATCCCGCAGTGTACTTAGCGACAATCTCGGCGAGATTGTCCGTCATCTTCTCATCATCATATTCGTGAGGCTGAGAGCGCCCCTTGTTGACTAGTTTGTCGAACACTATGTCCTTGGCGCGTGACTTGATATATGGTCTCATCAAGTCAAGTGACGAGGTGTCCATCTCTGTAGGGGGCGAGGCGGAGATGATCTCGATGGCATCTGATATCATCCTGAGATGAATCGGATTGAGTCGATACTCTGGCGGATCTACGATATATCTTCCAAATGTCTCGTTCTCGAGTGCGAAGAGGGATACATTGACATCTCGTACGCTGAACCTGGCCTTTGGCAGTCCCATGTCTCCGCGGACTTCGATCCAGGATGATGTGAAACAGGGTCTCGTCTCGGAAGCCGGTCCAGTGTGGATGAGGTCTCCTTGTTTCTCACGATATGGCTCATTGACTATCCTGAGCGGGATAGCACTCGGGACCTGACCGATGATTCTAGGCCGCGGTCTGCTGCCCCCCACGTCTACGCACCGCCGTCATATCGAATGATGGTGGTCGCTAATGCCTCCCTGAGACAGTCATGTCCTTTGGGACATGAAGCCTCTGATGCAATATCCCTCAGTCTGTCGGACAATGCTCGCTTTCGCTTCGTATATGCTACAGGGTCGTGCCTCAACTGGTTGATGAGATATTCCGCAGTCTTCTCCTTACTGGCCGAACATGTCAGACACCTCTTGTCTGACGGAATAACCTGTGCGCTGACGATTCTGTTCAAGACGGATAATTCCGTGGCAAGTTCGCAGAGCAATTTGAATGATTCTGACCGATATCTCCGATGTATGTACCTCTTGAGTATGATCGAATCCGGTTCGACGCCAGAACGCAATATGTTCAGAATCCCTTTCGCACAGTTACCATTATTGATGTCCTGAGCGCCCGCGCATGCCGAACAATCAACCTCCAATTGCAGTCCATGTTCACTCGTGTATGAATGAGGACAATGCACATCTGCATGTCTGGCGGGTGCGAGTTTCTTCGTAGGGCCACTGCTACGTTGTTTCATGCATGTGATTTACAGCTCGTCTGATATTGTATTGTTAGGTTCCTTCGTACGCTACATGTAAGGCTGCACGATTTGGCATTTTCGGGTCCCTCTTAGGATCATGTATTTCGATTGCGATGCAGTGGGCGGGTTCACTGAGGATCTGCCCGTGCTTGCCATCGTCATATCTGGTGTTGTGTTGCTGATGGCCACTGCAGGCTGGGTCGGCGATGCTTTGATGTCCGAAGAGACGTCGCGCGCCCTGGAGCTGGAGGTTCAAGAGATCGCAGACCGCTTCGTTCTGCTTCTGACCTCCCGATCTGACGACCTTCCACTTGTGGAATCGATACGCGCTGGGCGCTACAATCTATCGATATTCCATCCAGATGATGAGATCAATTGCATCATCACAGTGATCGAATGCTTTCCTGAATGTGAGGTGCTCCAATCGATCGAACACTCCGATGGCGGTCCCGTGAGGGAGACTGCTTTCGCTACAAGATACATCAATGCGCTGGACAGATACAATCGAGTGGCGATGTTGGAGGTTCGAGTCCTTGAATGGTAGGATGATCAGGGATTCGGATGCTCAATTGGCGTTGCTCGATGCCCTTGTGTTCTTCACAGTGATTCTAGCACTTTGCAGTAGCATGGTAGCTTATGTCGAGATATGCGAGACCTACAGAATCGATGATTATGGGGTCAAAGCAGTTGATGTGTCTGAACTGCTATCTGTCTTTTTGCGCACATCCATCGGTGCGTCAGTCGAGATTGCATCGGGCACAGATATTGAGATGACTGGCAGGGAATCCCTGGCGGATATCTTGATGGTTGTCTGCGATGCAAAGCTGAGCGGGGTCGACGAGACATTCTTTGCTCCTCTTCCCTCCATGATACTCGAAGCTCTCATGGGAGCATGCCCGTCAGATATCGAGCCACATCTAATCGTTCTCGACCTTACGGTGAACCCTCCTTCGGAGATATTGATCTTAGAGAACGCTCCGTGCGGCGATGCAGATACGAGCGCCGCTTCGCAGAAGATGCTCGATCATGAGGGTCGGCCGTTCCTACTTGTCCTTGTCCTTGAGCCAGCCCTTGGTCTTCATGACCTGGGTGTCTGATTTGGTCACCCTGAGCTTCGATATCGCGTATCTGTGCCCTCTCGTCAATTCGGTGAACTGCAATACGAGCAATGCCACGACGGAGGCTACTCCCACATAGAGGTAATTCCTATTGTCCATGGTGGAGTTGAGGTATACGAACGTGAATGTCGTGGCTGCGAGCACGTATATGGCATAGGTGGCCCAATTTCGTGGTATGGGGATCACCTTCAGGGTGCCCATACACCTTGGACAATAATCCTTGGTCGGGTACCACGGTTTCACCCTCAATTCCTTGCATTTTGGGCAGTATAGGTACTTCACGGACACGGAATTGCTAGAGTCCTATATATCATGAACCCACAGTGCCAGGGAAAGATTCACAACCTTGGACGAAGATACTTAACCAGATGATCAAGGACCATGACGTAGATTCAGATGGTTATACGAGCGATGAGAGACGAGTGCTCGCATCGTTGAGACAGACCACTGGCCGCACCTGCAGATATTGTGCATGGTTGTCCATGAGAGGTCCGCAGAGAGGGTGCTTTCCGAACGGCAAATATCGAAAATTCCTCTCCACTGCGGAGTACGAATCAGGTTGTCCGGAATATCTTCCGAGGGACCAGAGTACGGGGAAATCATGATTGTCATTCATCGCTCTATGCACTTAAATCCGAACGGTGCCTTCTTCATGATCGATTGAATCTGCACGTGCCTTCGCCTATCAGTCATTGAATGCTGGCTTGTTCAACCCCAATTGTCGTATGGCATGGTTTTATCGGTGCGATGATAAGCATTGACCAACCAGAACGTCATCACGGATAGGAATGCTAGAGGCGCAGCGGCTGCACGACTCCAGTTCAATGCGAATGGGTGCATCGACCCCTCGGGTAGGTAGAACGGGATGAATAATGACATTATGAATAGAGTCACGACCATTCCGAGCATCGCGCCTCTCGCCAATCTGGATGGTTTCGCAATCGTTCTTGAAAACAGGTAGAGCCCTATCAATCCCGTGAATAGTATCACTCCAGCCAGCGCAAGCAGTGGGGATTGTTCGGACTCGATGGTTTCGGTCAAATAGGTCATCGCAAGATTAATCTGGATTGCTGCGAGTATGAACAGCTGCGCTATTGTTTTCGTGCATTCAATGCGCGCCGCAATCAGAAACCCTAGGAATACTGCACCTGCTGCATTGACGGACAAATGGAAATATGCTGGATGCTCCAACGCCGTATTGATGCTGAGCCATACCAGAAATCCAAAGAGTGTCAGAAGAGCGAGCGCTGGCAGTATCGATGGGCTGGAGTCCTTGGTAACCTTGCGCTCGATTCTGTATCTCATCCAGTCGGGAAGCGTTTCAGACGGCATGGCCATTTCCTCTTTGGGTTTACACCCAGATTGCCCACGATAAATGCTTCTATGGCATTCCAGATGTTGATGGAACCTTTCCATCAGCTTGATAAGTGCCATCTTCTCGGAGCAATCATATGTTTTGTCCTTTGAAGAAGCATTTGGTGCAGGGGCGCGGATTCGAACCGCGGAACCACTGCTGGACAAGGTCCTAAGCCTTGCGCCGTTGACCGGACTTGGCTACCCCTGCTTGTGTCGCATATGCCGGATGCCAGGCTCCATATAAGAATCAATCGAAAGGGTTGCCGTTTGCCCTTCATCTAAGCGCTCGATAGTTTGTCTTGCGCGGTTGCGAGATACTCGCGTGCTTGTGCGATGGCGTTCTCTCGCTTTGCTGGATATGCCCTTATTTTTATCCTGATGGCGATGGCATCATCATCGGTGGCCAATCGTATGATCTCATGAAACGCATCTTGTTTGCTCAACCTGAGGAATAGGTTGCATGCATCGTCTATCCTCGATTCGATTGTCCTGTCGATCGCTTCAAGATCCTCTGCTTGCATCTTCTTGAAGACACCATCGATTTCACGCATCTTTTCTGTGCGCGCTTCGATTATCTCCATCGGATTTCCATGATGCCCCTTCGCCACAGAAACATGCAGCTCTATCTCTCCCAATGCATTGAGCATCGATTGCCTGACCTTCTCGATGTCCTCGGTCGAGTGACAGATCGCTCGGGCGTTCAGAGACGAGAAACTCCTGTTCACATTTCGTGTAAATGCGTATCTCATATCTAAATCCGTTCCGAATCGCGTCTTTACGTGCCAGGATATGTCAATGCATGGTCCCGTACTAGTAGGTGAGAGAATACTTAATATGCTGAAGTCGCTAACGCACGAATTGGTGCATTCGGGTGATTGAGGTCAGGTTTCATGGTAGGGGCGGCCAGGGGGTCGTCATAGCTTCAGAAGTCCTGGCGAAGGCAGCTTTCAAAATGGGATTCGAAGTATCATCCTTTCCTTTCTTCGGCGTTGAGCGGCGTGGCGCGCCAGTTACCGCATATGCTCGTATTGACAAGAATCCCATCAGGATCAAATCAAGCATCTACGAACCAGATTACATCGTCGTGCTCGACAGCACTCTCCTTAAGGGCGTGGACCTCCTCGAAGGCCTCAAATCTGGAGGCAAGGTTCTGATAAACTACCCCGATGATATGACTCTCCCAGGAATATCGGACCGATTCCAGTACTATACATTGGACGCCACGGCTATCGCCGCGACACATGGCATCGGATCCAAGATGACTCCCATAGTGAACACTGCGATCATGGGTGGGTTCGCCAAGATGAGCGATTGGGTGTCAATAGAGGCGATGTTGGAGATTATCCGGGAGGTCGCTCCTGTCAAGAAGGACGAGAATGTCGAGGCGGCCAGGGAAGCATACGAGCGGACTAGAGAGGTTGCCGTATGACAAAGAGTTACGAAGAGATACCGCTGACGCCGATCTCGAACACGCCAAGCACCATGAACATGACCGGCCTTTGGAGGGCATTCAGGCCAATTGTCGATATATCGAAGTGCAAGAGATGCACTATCTGCTGGAAGTTCTGTCCTGATGCGGCCATAAAGCTCGTGGACTTCGTGCCAGTCATCGACTTGAAATACTGCAAAGGCTGCGGCATCTGTTCTGCCGAATGTCCCGCGAAATGCATCGAGATGATCAAGGAGGGTATCGAATGAGACAGGTGATGACCGGGAACTACGCCTCTGCCTATGGCGCGAAACTATCTCGGGCGGAAGTCATCGCGGCTTATCCGATCACCCCTCAGACTTCCATCGTCGAGAAGCTCGCGGAGCTTGTATCAACCGGAGAGCTGAAGGCCAAGTTCATCTCGGTAGAGGGCGAGCACAGTGCTATGGCGGCATGCATATCTGCGTCCATCGTAGGAGCGAGGACTTACACGGCTACTAGCTCACACGGCCTCACCCTCATGCACGAAGTCCTCATGTGGGCGTCGGGTGCCAGACTGCCGATCGTGATAACAAATGTGAGCCGGGCCATGGCTCCACCATGGAGCGTTTGGGTCGATCACATGGACACCATAGCCCAGAGGGACACGGGTTGGCTGCAGTTCTTCTGTTCAAGCAATCAGGAGGTCCTGGACACGACGATCATGGCATACAAGATCTGCGAGAGCAGAAACGTGATGCTTCCAGCAATGGTGATAGAGGACGCATTCATACTCTCACACACATCCGAACCGGTCGATGTGCCTGATCAGGAGGCCGTCGATTCGTTCCTGCCATCATTCTCGCCAGAGCTGAAGGTGGAGATCGGTAAGCCCATGGGTTTCGGATCGCTCGTGAAACCCGATCAGTACATGGAGTTCAGATACAAGGCGATGCTCGCGATGAAAGCGGCTCGGGAAAGGATACTCCGTGTGGAGAAGGAGTTCAAGCAAGTGT
Source organism: Thermoplasmata archaeon (assembly GCA_014859835.1). Lineage (GTDB taxonomy): Archaea > Thermoplasmatota > Thermoplasmata > UBA10834 > UBA10834 > UBA9653. Next base: position 6,750 of record JACZKW010000006.1, read on the forward strand.
TCGGGAGGGAATACGGGGGCCTGCTGGAGAACTACCGCTGCGACGACGCCGAGGTGGTGCTAGTAGCCGCGGGATCGACGGCTGCTACTGCCAAGGACGTGGTTGACAGCTTGAGGGAGAAAGGGCAGAAGGTAGGACTTGCCAGGCTGAGGGTGTTCAGACCGTTCCCGCACGAGGAGTTCAGAGCACTCGCAAGCAAGGTGGCCGGCATCGCGGTACTCGACCGCAGCTATACTTTCGGCGTCTCAGGTGCGTTCTTCACCGAGATCAAAGGATCGATTTATGACTGCCCAAAGAGACCGGCGATGAAGAATTACATCGCGGGTCTGGGTGGGCGTGACATAACCCCGAAGATATTGGAGAAGATATTCGACGACATCCAACTCTTCGTCAAGCGGAGGGAGGAGACCGATGTCGAATGGGTCGATGTCGCGGGTCTCCCGAGGAGGTGGCATTGATGCCAAAGACGACCATCCCTGAGGAAGAGTACACATATCCTGGAAGCACGGGTTGTCCCGGATGCGGTGCCAATCTGGTGATGAGATACCTGTTGAAGGGCCTCGGAGAGAGGACCATCGTATCGATCCCCGCATGCTGCTGGGCGGTGATGCCAGGATACTGGCCGAGCAACTGTCTGAAGGTTCCGCTCGTGTATTCGGCCTTCGAAGCCACTGGCGCATCGATATCCGGATTGCGTGCTGCCCTGGACATGAAGGGGATAGAGGATGTCACCGTAGTCGGGTTCGCTGGCGATGGAGGGACCGTTGATATCGGTCTACAATCGTTGTCCGGGGCCGCGGAGAGACAGACCGATGCCATCTACGTGATGTACGACAACGAAGCATACATGAACACTGGCATCCAGAGGAGCGGCTCCACGCCATGGGGGGCATGGACCACTACGACCCCGGTCGGGAAGAACCATGACTTCAAGCAGGAACAGAAGAAGGACATCATGGCCATAATGCAGGCTCACAGGGTGCCATATGCGGCGACGGTGTCCGTGGCGCACCCCGAGGATTTCATAAAGAAGGTCGCGAAAGCAAAGGCCATCAAGGGAATGAAGTTCATACACGCGCTCTCGCCATGCCCACCTGGCTGGAAGGCCAATCCGATGTATACGATCGAGATCGCGAGACTCGCGGTCGATACTCATGTGTTCCCCCTTTATGAGGTCGAGAACGGGAAGGTGCATGTGACGCGGAAAGGAAAGGGTCTGCCAGTGAGCGACTACCTGAAGCTACAGGGGCGTTTCTCTCATCTGACTCCAGCTGAGGTGTCCTCGATACAGAGCACGGTGGAGACTAATTGGGCCATTCTTCTGGAGAAGGATGATTCGGGTACATGAACGAGTCCGAATCTGATCAGAGTATTCGCACAAGCCTTCTTCTCTTGTAGCCGACCACGACTTTGGCGCTGCCTCTGAGCTGGGCATCCAACGACGCATCTCCGGTATCAACTCTCATCACAGGCGTCGACAGGAGCTTTGTTGGCGTGCATATGATGACCACATTATCCGGTCCAACGCGCCTGATGACCTCGGGAGATATCTGCTGGTTGCCTCGCCCGAACAGAAATCCTTGAGAGCCGATGGGCGAGACGATTATCCTGGCCGGTCTGCCTGAAGCCATGATTGCCTCCAAGTCCCTCTCGGAAGCATCGCGACAGACGATGTATCCGTCCCTGTATACATCGACGCCCAGCAATGTCTTGTCTGACTGCATCGCTTCGGCGACGTGTGCAGTTGTGCCTCCTGGACCGATTATGTATGTGATGTCGGGATCCATCGTGTCTACGATGTACTGCCCCAATTCCAAAGCTTCGTCGTCCGCTGTGCCTGAACCAAAGGACTGTTTTCCAGTCTGCATGTGGACGCGGTCGTCAGGTACCCGCGCCACCCCGAATAGGCGACTTATCGCCCTGCCCTCCCTGAAAGCCTCCTCATCTATGTCCATCACATCGGCTTCTTCAGATAATCTGGATATGAGGAACGACTCCATCACCTGCGACAAGGCTTGGGGCGTGTTCAGGAAGACTGCGGAATGCATCTTGACTCCTGCCGGAACGCCTAGAATCGGGAGCTTTGAGCCAACTACGGATAAAACATCCCTCGCGGTCCCGTCTCCTCCGACGAATATGATTATCTCAGCTCCTTCGTCGATGAACCTTGCCACACAGTTCCTGGTATCCTCAGAATCCGTCTCAGGCTTGGATTTGCAGACAACGCGAGCCTCCAATCCGGCTGCGGTAAGGGCGGTCTCTCCCATGATTCCAGAACAGGTGACGAACTCTATGGGGAGCTCTGCTGATTTGATTCCCTGCAAGGAGTCGATGGCCCTCCGTTCAGCCGTCCTGGCTGCTCCTCGATCTATGGCCTCTTCAATCGCATCGGCTCCGTCAGTACCCTTCAGACCGACAGGTCCTCCCATGCCGGCGATTGGATTGATGACGAAGCCAGCCTTCATCGAGAGATGGTTAGCGCTTTGCGACTAGAAACCATTTGTCGTCTTTATCTGTCTGAAAACATCCGTGGAAGGGGTTTCTCGTTCGATCATCATACCCAAGCGAAGTTATTCTTCGACGGCGGCGAGATGAATCGCTCCGCTTCATGTACGGAATCGAATCTCCACGCGTGCACATCTGCCAATCTCGGAGGTTCGCGACCGGATGCGGTCCAGACCTTCACGTGAACCTCAAAGCTGTGCGTATCATCATGAGACACCCTCTTCATCATCACGTTGCCGATGGTTCCATTCAGATGCTTTCCGGTGCCACACCGTGCAGGCACGAACACCGATCCGATCGACTTCTCCTCATTCTCTGGTACTGAATCAGGATCGAAGACGATCGGCTCACATAGGCTTCTGATCTCATCTTCGAGATAGTCCTTCCTGATTTCGTTCCATTCTGACTCGTCGATCGTCTGAAGCCAATTCCCGGAACCCTTGAGGATGTGTCTCATGGGCTATCCCTCCGATTGTTCGTCCTGGGCTTCTCAGAAGAAGCCAGGTCCGAAACTGTTGAGCATCGGGTTCAGATCCGCATGTATCATCGGCCCTTCCATCGCTGGCGGCATGGTCTGCGGCATTTCTTCCGATGCATCCGTATCCGTGAATCCTGATATCTCTTCCATGAGCGAGCTCACATACGAGCTGGTCTGCTGCGAAACGGAATCCACGATCTTCATGACGCTCCTGTCGATGACTCCCATAGCGTCTGAGATCGGCAAAGAGTCTCCCAGGCCGACCAACTTATTGTTGTCGAGTACGATTGTGAAGCTCGCATTATCCTTGAGCTTGGCGAGCCCATCCATCGCAGTCTTCCTGCGTTTGGCACCCTCGACCTCGAATGGAAGTATCGGCACGGCGAATGAGATCGCGTTCATCTCCTTGGCGACATTGGCAACTATGGGTGCTACGCCCGTACCGGTGCCGCCTCCCATTCCTGCGACGACGAACACGATGTCGTAGCCCTTTATCGCCTCTCTTATGACCTCGCGAGCCGTCTCTGCGCAGTGCTCACCGATCTCTGGGTAACCGCCAGCATCCTTGCCGAAGGACACGTTCTTGCCTATCAACACTTTCCTGTGAGCATCTGTCTTTCTCAAGTGCTCCTCATCCGTGTTTATGGCAACGGTCTCGACTCTGTTGTGCTTCCAGTACATACGATGTACGATGTTCGAGCCCGCTCCTCCACAGCCAACAACTGCGATCGTCGGTTCGCCCAGACTCGCTCCCAATGAATTGATTATCTCTTCCGTGTTGCTCCCTTCTTCCGTCGTCATCCTTTTGGCCTCCGTTCACCGCTGACATTCGAGAGAGGGTCCTCTCAACTGAGAGAATCCCCCAACTATGCCAAGGCGCCCACAAACAGTGCCTAAGCTCGGGGAACGACCTTAACCGTGCTCCTCAGCTGTGTAACGTCCTTCTTTATGGCCTCCACGTGCTCCGCGTGGAGGAAGTGGTGTCGGGCGCAGTCGCTGAGCGCCTCGGACACCGAATTGTAGACGCCCTCAGTCACGAGGTGTATTACGGTATCCATCACTAGAGGTGGCAGCTCCACGACCACCTCGTTCGGTTTGTTGCTCGCTCCCTCTGCACACCCTAGCTTTGCATCCACGTATGCGCGTATTGCCGCGCGTGCTAGTTGCGACCTGTTGGAGAACTCGTTGCTGTTCGTTATGAACTCGTCGATGAGCCGGAGATCCTCCGAATCAAGGCGAAGAGTTATTCGTTCATTTTCCAACGGGTCGTTCATGTGTGCATCCCATCCCAATTTGCTGACGCAGAATGAACATATGTCATACAATCATATATATAGGTATCCAAAATGTCACATTTCGTCTGATAATGTCATACCTAATCCCCTGGCCGGTCAAAACGGCGCCCTCAGATTAGGCTGCCAGTCATACGGGTCAATGATTGCACCAATAAGTCCATGGACACCGGCAAGTTTTATCAACAGCATCTTGTATGCATCTTTTAGGCTAGAGGGGAATCTACTAGATGGCATCAAATGATGATAGCGACCGCAAGCGTCCCTTCAGACTGAAGGGAACACCTATCGTAGTGGGGGTCGGCATAGCGTTGTTTGTCATGGGTTTCGTCATAACAGTATACTCTCTATCCTCACTCGAAACGGTCAGTGCGGGTGGCGATGGATTGACATCCGACTCCCATCAGATCTTCAGCTCATCCTCCCTGCCGTTGTTCATCGGGCTTGTGCTCAGCCTCGTGGGAGTGGTATCGGCGACTGCGGGTCCAGCTGCGTTCTTCTTGCACAGCAAGAGGCGCGGAGCCTGAGGATATCGACTTCTCAAGAAACCTTTTATTGGTATCAACCCTTCCGTCATACCGCTGGCTGACCAAGATGACACTGGATTTCTCGGCGATGGAAGCCAAATGGAGGACCGCCTGGTACAAGGCCAGGATAAACGAATCGAATCCCGCGCCTGGAAAGAAGAAATTCTTCATGATATTCGCATACCCTGGTGTCACAGGGTATCTCCATGTCGGGCATATGAGGGGATACACCATCACCGACGCGATCGTCAGGTACAAGATGATGACAGGACACAATGTCCTGTTCCCCGTGGGGACGCATTCTACTGGCAACGGCGCGATCAGTTTCGCTCGTAAGGTGGAGCGAAGGGATCCAGCAACGATCGGAATACTGGAAGCCAATGGGTGCACATCCGAGACGATCGAATCTCTGGCGAACGCAGATGGTGTCGTCAGGTTCTTCAACGAGGTCTATGTGAATGATTATTGGAAGCGGTTCGGCTTCATGTCTGATTGGCGCAGGTTCACATGCACGACATATCCTGATTATTCCAAGTTCATAGAATGGCAGATGCTCAAGCTGAAGGCCCATGGACTGCTCATTCAGAAACCATATTTCGCACCGGCCTGTCTTGAGCATGGGCCGGTTGCGATCGATGTCTCCGAGACCGACATTCAGAAGGGCGGGACCGCCGAGGTGCTGGAATACACCTTGCTGAAGTTCGATCTCGATGACGGCAGGAATCTGGTTGCAGCGACCCTGAGGCCTGAGACCGTGTTCGGCCTCACGAACTTCTGGGTGAACCCTGATGTGGACTACGTCGATGCAGAGGTTGATGGCGAGACATGGGTGGTCAGCAGACCCGCCGCCGAGAAGCTCGCACTGCAGATGGATTCGGTCAAGGTGCTGGGTTCGACGGACGGCAGCGCGTTGATGGGGAAGAGGTGCAAGGCGCCATTCACGGGCAAGATGATCCCTGTGTTCCCGTCGAATCTGTGCGATCCGAACATTGGCACTGGGCTCGTCATGAGTGTCCCATCGGACGCACCGGTCGATTGGATCGGTCTGGTTGAGCTCAAGCGCAATTCCGATATGAGGGCACGGTACAATCTGACGGATGAGATGATAGAGGATGCGAAGCCGATCGCGATCATAGACACACCCGGCTGGGGACCGATGCCTGCGGTCGAGATATGCGAGAAGATGGGGATATCCACACTGGACGATCCCAAGCTGGAGGAGGCGACTAAGGAGGTCTACAAGGCCGGCTTCCACAGGGGTGTCATGAACTCTTCCTGTGGAGAGTTCTCAGGAAAGCCCGTCGAGGTCGCGAAGGACGCGATAAGGGCGCAGATGCTCTCTGGCAGCCAAGCGGCGATCATGCGCGACCTGTCTGAGGAGGTCATCTGCCGATGTGGTGGGAAGGTCCTCGTACGGAAGATACCAGATCAATGGTTCATCGATTATGCAAACCCTGGCCTAAAGGAGCGGTCGAAAGAGCACGCAAGGACGATGAAGATCCTGCCTAAGGAGTACTTCGACAACATACAGAACGTCATAGAATGGTACAGGGAGAGAGCATGTGTCCGCCTTGGCAATTGGCTCGGTACGAGATTCCCGTTCGACCAGAGATGGATAATCGAGGCGATCGCCGATAGCACGTTGTATCCTGTCTATTATGTCCTGTCCAGGTACGCCAACGAGGGCATCATAGAACCCGATGGCATGACTGAGAAGTTCTTCGATTATGTGATCCTTGGTGAAGGGGATGTGACGATCGTCGAGGCAGAATCGGGCGTATCCGTGGAGACCCTCGACATGATTAGGGCGGAGTTCGAGTACTGGTATCCTCTCGACATCAACCTCGGGGGCAAGGAGCACATGACCGTTCACTTCCCGGTCTTCCTTATGAACCATGTGGCGATCTTGAGGCCGGAGCACCGCCCGAGCGGGATTATGGTCAACTGGTACATCACATCTACAGGTAGCAAGATATCCAAATCGAAAGGGGGCGCGCAGCCGATCCCCGATGCTGCAGAGAAGTTCGGGGTCGATGCGATGCGGCTCTTCTATGCGCACATATCCTCTCTCTTCGTCGATGTTGCTTGGGATGACGAGAAGGTCGAGATATACAGCGACCGGCTGGAGAAGACCTGGGTCCTTGTGGATGATCTGCTGAGGATAGAGACCGAGGAGAGCACTGGCATGGACGCGTGGCTCTCGGCGAGGTTGAACATGCGCTTGGCCAAGCTCCATGAGCATATGGCCGACTACGATATCAGATCGTACTCCAACGAAGTGTATTTCGAGATATCTCAGGATATCAAATGGTACCTCAGACGAGGCGGAAAGAGCAGGAGCGCCCTGATGGATGCGCTGAGAACCTGGATACCGCTCATGGCTCCAATCACACCTCATCTGTCCGAGGAACTATGGGAACACATAGGCCAGAAGCCGTTCGTATCTCTGCACCGACTCCCAGATGGGAGCAGGAACGATGAAGTGATCTCGGAGGAGGCCAAGGAGAAGCTCATCCAGAATCTCATGCAGGATGTATCTGAGATCCTGAAGGTGACGAGCATGAGCCCTACGAGGATTTCCATCATGGTGACTCCATCGTGGAAGATCGAGATGCTATCAGCTGCACTCGGTCAACCAAAAGGAAAGGTGGATGTGTCCGCATTGATAAAGGCGGCCATGCCCAACGCGAAGACTCCTGAGATGAGGAAGGCAATACCTGCTTTCGCAAAGGATGTCGCACAGGAGGTTTCGAGGGCCGCCGAACATGACCGGGTCATGCTGTCTGCAAAATTCGACGAGCTCGAGGTACTCAAAGCCGCGAGCGGTTTCCTGGGCGAGCAGTTCGGATGTGCAGTCGAAGTTCGTTCGGTCGACGACCCCGAGTTGGTTGACCCGAAAGGACGTAGCAGGTTTGCGAAGCCTGGTCGGCCCGCAGTATATGCCGAATAGCTGCATCATGCATCGTCCTGGTTCCGTTATTGCCGCAGATCCATGGAATCCATGTCGATTCCGACGATCGACCACACAAGGGCTTCTGTTTGTGATGCGTGATAATGAGATGCGAAAGCATTAAGAGCAATCTGACCAGATACTGCCATACTGGTCCTCATGATGCTTTTCAGGACAGCAATGTTAGTTCTCTTCTTGTGCACGGCACTCATCGTCTCAGTTCCCATGGGAACATCCGCCCAAGACGGGAACGTGATGATGATCGAATCGAAGATGTCGTTCACCGTCCTGGACACGATGGAAGGCGATGGCAAGGTGCAGCTGACATTCGAAGGCGACCCTGCCGTCAAATTGCGTCAATCAATATTCGGAGTCAAGGAAGATTATACAAATTTCGACACGAACAATAACCAGTATCTCGAGGTGTCCGAGGCCAGAGCGTTTCTTGTCGCGTTCACGGATGCCCTGGCCGGCAGACAGCACTGGGGCATGACGATCAATAGTCCCACTGACTTCGAGAACATGACCGATTATGAATTAAGACATGCCACATCGGGCATAGTCGACACGGGATATCTCTCTACCGATGTGATGTCCATCAGCATAAGGTTCGATTGCATAGGCGAGAGCGTCACGAAGCTCATGAGGCCATCGGAGGTTCCGTTGGAGACCTTCGCTGGTGCACTCAACACTGTCACCGGCTTCACATTCGATGGCACATTGATAGTGAAAGACCGGGTGATGATGTTCGGCATGAGCAGCTTCACATCCCCTGATCTGGTTGCAGGAAAGATCAGCGAGCTAAGGACCCCCATCGGTACGATCATCTGGTATACCTTTGAGGGCGAGGTTCTTCCGGGCGAATCGGCCATCCAAGAGACCATGACCTATGAGCCTTTCAGCATCTATGAGAACAGCCAGATATCCTTTATCGTGCTCCTGTTTGGATGCATACTGATATTGAGGATATCCGCGAAGAGGTTCAATAAGTACCTGATGCAGCATCCGAAGCGTTTCAGAGGTTCAGCCAAGCAACTCCCGATTGTGAGATGGTTCACATGGGCGCTGGTCGGAATCCTTTCCCTGTTCTACGTGCTCCCATTCATGTTCTCATTCGCCAGCGGGAGCACGATGATTTACGGATCCTACTTGTATTTCCTGGTGCCCGGGTTTATCTTCGCAAGCTACGTGTTCTCCAAGACGCTCTATGACCGTGCGTCGTCACAGATACCGGATGATCTCGTCATCCCCGTGAAGCAGGCGGTCGTGAAGCAGGATGACGATTCCTACACGCTGAGATGTCAGATGTGCATGCGTCCGATTGATGCGGAGAAGGAACTCTACGAATGCATCTGCGGACATCAGATGCACATGGACTGTGCGGAGAAGGCGCAGGCGTGCCCGCAATGCGGCGAGGTGTTGTTCCCGGAGCACACGCGGTCGATCCAGTGCAAGGCGTGTGATGAGACCTTCCTGTCAACCGGCGAAGAAGATCCGTATACTCTGCAGTGCACTAGATGCGGTGCATTCCAGGAGGAGGTAAAGGGCGGTAGAAGCTACATCATCGTGGACATCGATTCACGAAGAGGGTACAACATGATACGCGCCATGGGACTTTCTGGACGACCCGCGCTCATCATGACGAACGAATTCCCGGGTAAGGTGCGCGAGCAATTCGACCTCGGCGATGATTTCGACGTGAAATGCATGTGCGACAGCACCACCGACATAGACAGCGTGAACATCCACGACCTGGACGGGGACGCGATGGAGACCGTCTCCACTTTCCTGATGACGACGAAGCGCTCCGGACTGCTGATAGAGGGCCTTGAGGCCATATTATCGGAAAACGGGTTCGAAGCGACGCTGGCATTCGTAAAGCGGGTGAACGACCTATCCGCGATTCACGGCGCATCAGTCATCGTCCCGGTGAACAAGGAACGCATTCCCGAGGATGAGTACAAGATCATCAGCGACGAGTTCGACGAGGTACATGATTACCTGTGACGGACCTACTCTCCTTCCCAGCGCTTGTATAATGAGTTCTCTATGTCGAGTACGTCGAGGATTCTCCCGACGAGGAAGTCGACCATGTCATCGACTGTGTCTGGGTTCGGATAGAACGCCGGACTTGCGGGCATGATGACGGCACCTGCCGCTGAGAGCCTATGCATATTCTCAAGATGTATTGTCGACAGAGGGGTTTCGCGCACGAGCAGGACGAGCTTCCGCCTCTCCTTCAATGCGATCGATGCCACTCTCGTTATCAACGTGTCAGATATCCCGCAGGCGATCTTAGACATGGTTGATACGCTGCAAGGGGCTATGATGACATTATCGAATCTGCTCGATCCCGATGCAACTGGGGCTGCCAGATCAGCGTTGTCATTATGGCAATCTGCCAGAGCTTCTATGTCCTTCCTATCGAGGTTCATCTCGATCCTGGCCACATGCATCCCGTCCTCGGACAAGATGACGGTCTTATGGCCGGGGAGCGCTTTCAGAAGCCCTATGCCGTAGGTCGTTCCCGATGCTCCCGTGATGCCGACTACAGTTCTCACGGCTGCCACAAGCATCGACTTCTCTCAAAAGCCTTTTCCCCTGGTCGTGCATATGCTACCAAAGGGATACGACCCATATGCTGGCGATATCGATAGGCAACAAGCATTTAAATATGAGCACCAACTTATCCGCGTTTTGCCACCCATGTGGCACATGCTTTCAGTATGTAAGTCACACTCGTTTGAGGTAATCCAATGGCTACGGCGTTTGATGTGCCCGCAGACAAGCTCATTCCAAGGCTTGCGGAAGAGCTGAAGAAGATCGAGACGATAAAACCCCCAGAATGGGCTGCATATGTCAAGACCGGACGACACAAGGAAAAGAGTCCTGTGCAGGAAGACTGGTGGTATATCAGATCCGCTGCCGTCCTCAGGAAGATATACATCGACGGTCCGATGGGTTCGACAAGGCTCGCCGCCTGCTATGGTGGTTACGCGGACCGCGGCGCCAAACCCGACAAGGCGGTCAGGGGCTCGCGCTCGATAGCACGTTCGACGATTCAATTGCTAGAGAAAAGCCAACTGATACAGAAAGAGCGGGACGGAGGCAGGAAGATCTCCCCGATGGGCCAGAAACTAGTGGACAGCGTGTCCACCGTGGTCCTGAAGGAACTTGCGGCCAAGAACCCCGAACTCACAAAATATCTTTAAGTGAGCGATATGCCAGAAGAAGATGAGCTAGCGGCTCTTAGGCAACGCAAGATACAGGAACTCCAGTTGAGAGCACAGCAAGAGGCCATGGCGCATGAGCAGACGAAGCAGGTAGACGCCCAAAAGGCCATGGTCATGCGGCAGATACTGACTCCTGAGGCGAGAGAAAGGCTCGCCAACTTGCGCATGACCCGACCCGACCTGGTCGAATCTGTCGAGAACCAGCTGATAACGCTCGTCCAATCGGGAAGGGTGAACCAGAAGATAGACGATTACACCCTGAGGCAATTGCTGCGGAAGATCATGCCGACGAAAAGAGAGATCAAGATCGAGAGGAGATGACCCGATGTCCAAGCACAAACCGACTGCTAGAAAACTCAGGCTTATGAAGGCCATCAAGAGTAACAGGCGGGTCCCTGCCTGGGTCATGATGAGGACGAACAGAACCTTCCTCAGGCATCCGAAGCGAAGGCACTGGAGAAGGACCAAATTGAAGGTGTGAGGGCTTACCATGGTCGAAGAAGTAGAGAGAGTTTTTACCGTTCCATTACCCATGACGAGGAATGTGCCAAAAACGAAGCGCGCGCCCAGAGCTATCAAGGAGATCAAGGAATATGTCCGCAGGCATCTAGCCGACAGGACCTCCTCGGATGAGGCGGATGCCCCGAAGAAGGATGTATGGATCGATTACCGTCTGAATGAGTTTCTGTGGTCGAGGGGTATTGAGAATCCTCCCAGCAAGGTGCGCGTAAAGGCTATCCGGTTCGAGGACGGTCTGATCGAAGTGTCCCTTCCTGATGAGTGAGGATTTTCGGAGTAGAATCGATGCTCAAGATCGGCATGATGATGGGTAGTCCCTATGTGGGTGTCTTTTGCGCTGCCAGTGAGAAACTGGCGATATTGCCCGAGGCAACCGATCCCTGGGTCAAGGACGATTTGCAGGAGGCCCTGGGCGTCGATGTCCTGTGCACGTATCTCGCTGGTTCCGTTTTGATCGGTTCGCTCGCTTCGATGAATTCCAACGGAATAGTCGTGACGAACTTCGCCGATAAATCCGAATTGAAGAGATTGCCGAAGGACCTCAGGGTCGGCATAATGGAGGAGAAGCTGAACGCTGCCGGGAATAACATATTGGCCAACGATCACGGGGCGTATGTAAATCTCAATGCGTCCAGATCATCTGTCAAGATCATAGAAGATACCCTTGGAGTGGAGGTCCTGCGCAGGACCATCGCCAGCATAGATACTGTGGGCTCAGTGGCTATTGTGACATCAAAGGGCATCGTATGTCACCCACGGACATCGCAGGACGAGCTGAAGGAGATATCCGCGTTCTTCAAAGTGCCTGCCGCGCTTGCAACATTGAACTACGGAACGCCTTACCTCGGTGCATGCGCCGTTGCGAACAGCAAGGGTGCGTATATCGGTGGCAAGAGCACCCCCATAGAGCTGGGTAAATTAGAGGATGGTCTAGGGCTATACTGATGCAGTTGGCTATAGCGAGAACAGCCAGATCTCCGTGCCTTCCTCAGGTAGATCTTCCGACGAGAAGTCGACTTCGTTGCCGACTCTGACGACTTGGTCCTTGTCGCAGAGGTCGAGGAAATTCTGTACAGGCTTGATCGACAGGGAAAGGCCCGAAGTGCGGTAATGCATGGGCACGGCCACTTTGGGTCCGAGCTTCTTTATCGTTCTCACAGCTGATTCAGGTCCTATCGTGAACACATCCCCCACAGGGACGAATAGGAAATCAACTGGTGCAAGCTGCTCAACCGTCGAATCGTCGAGTTCGTGGCCGAGGTCACCCAAATGACAGAAGGACATGCCGTCAAGCTCGAACTTGAAGATGGTCACCTTTCCTCTCTTCTTCCCTCCAGCATCATCGTGATCGGCTTCTATGCCTTCCACTCTGACCCCTTGCTCGACGGTCATGATCGGATCTGATATGACCTTTGTATCTTCTTTCTCGACGGCCTTGGGGCAGTTGTGGTCGAAATGACCGTGAGAGATCAGCACTAGATCTGCCTTGACGTCAGGTGCAGGTATGCCGATCGATTTCCCATCGTGAGGGTCCGTGACGACATCGACGCTCCCTCCGACCTCAAAACACGCATGGCCATGCCAACGAATGCGCAATTATCTACTCTCCCCGGGAATTGAGATAATAATCCAATCCGTACTTAACAAGAGCGGTGGTGCCGGTCCGAAATTCCGCCATCTCAATCCTTCACGCGCCTGATCGCGCGGGTCTTCTTCGGAGGTTCCGATGGCACGGGCTTTGGCGCGGGGTTTGGTGCAGCCACCTGCCGCACCTTCCTGATGGTCCTCTGAGCGGGTGCTCGGGTCTCCGGCACGAATTCGGGGAGCGACTGCTCCTCAACCATGGGTTCGGGCTCGATGACCGGCGCGGGAGATGGTTTCTTGACGCTCCTGACAGTCCTTGTCTTTGGAGAGGGTTCCGCGACAACCTTAGGTTCGTTCTTCGGCATCGCCGCCTTAGGATGTGCCATGTGTACGGATGCTGGTTCCTGTACCCCTCTCGCAGGCTGGTTGTTCGCAGCTCTGCCACCTGCAAGGAGGTCGCCAGCAGTCGCGGGCTTATCATCATCGCAATGCGTCTCGGTTCTATCAAGGACAGGATTACTGAGCGTTGATTCTATCATGTGGTTGACTGAACCGGGCTCGAACTTCTGTTTCTCGAGCATGAGCTCCCTCTCGAGCTTCTCGATCTGGAGTATCCACTCATCCTCCTCTTCGAAGTCCCAGCCGCAGAATTCACATATGTTGGCCTCGAGTGAAACGCCGAGACCACAACTAGGGCATTCTTTCTTGGGTTCGGCGCGGTCCAATTTTTTGGCCATCATACAGATAAATCGGTGGTTATTATATAAGCATTTTTAACCAAACCCATGATTGTATGAGCCAGTATCTCCCAAGCGCAGAGTAAAATAACCCTGCGGGCCATTAGGTGGGTCTGATGAGGATTCTCGTTCTATGCGTAGACAGGGATGACGACCTAGGCTCAAAGGCGGGTATAAACGGTCCTGTCATCGGTAGAGAAGAGAACATCGAATCTGCACTGGCGCTTGGACTTGCGGACCCTGAGGAAGTCGACACGAACACCATCCTGTCTGGCTTGCAGCTCTACGACGACCTTGTGAAACGGGGCATGGACGCGGAGATAGCTACCATCTCGGGCGATTCGCATGTGGGCTTCCAATCAGACCTCATACTCGCTACTCAGCTGGAGAATGTCCTGGAGGTCGTGAAGCCTGACCGTGCCATCCTCGTCAGTGACGGGGTCGAGGACGAGGCGATATACCCAGTGATTTCCTCGAGGATCAAGATCGATTCTGTACGGCGCGTCTACGTGAAGCAGAGCAAGAGCATCGAGGGCACATATTACTTGATCGTCAAGACCCTTCAGGACGAGAAGATGAGACGGAAATGGGTAGTCCCTCTCTCTCTCGTGCTCATCATCTGGGGCATGCTATCGCTGATAGTCAAGATCGTGGAATTCGTAGAACAGAATTACGAAGATATCGGTCTGCTTTCTCAGATGGCCGTCGGGGTCATAGGCATCGTCCTAGGGCTGTACCTGCTAGGGTGGTCCTACAGGTGGGCGGATGCCCTGCGCGAGCGCATCGTCCGGACTAAGAGATCCATTAGACAGGGAAGCCTTGCGATCCCGTTCGCAATAATAGGGCTGGTCCTCGGGGTTGTAGGCCTACTGATAGGTTTCGATATGGCCACGGTATATCGTGAATCACTCCTGGCGCATGAGCGGAGCCTGGCCATCTCCATACTGATTTTCGTATCCGGTGCTGTGTGGTTCATCGTATTCGGCGTGTTCGCCTTCGAATCGGGCAAGTCTGTCACGACATTCATGCAGACGGGAAAGATCCGTTGGTCGTTCATCGTCATGATGGTCTCCGTGCTCGCAACGGGTTTCATCGTCCAGGGTTCCGCAGACGCCCTATCCTATTTCATCGGATATGGAGACTACGACCTCACCGTGGTGATCGCAGAGATGATAACCGGTATCCTCATCGCCATATTCAGCTCAGTATTGAACGCATCTCTTAGGAGCGAGGCGGGCAAAACGCGTCAGGCGTCCGGAGCGTGACCTCTTGAGACTCGCGGATTGGATGCCGGTTTACCGGCAGATCTCCTCCGAGTTCGGATTTTCCGAAGATGAGGATATCGTATCAGCGCATACCCTCGCTGAACTGCTGATGCCCCGAGCGACTGATTGCGTTAGAGTCATGGATTACCTCATGAGGGGGTTTCCGGATGAGGTGTATGTCTGCGGTGGAGGGGAGTGCCTCTCGAATGAATTGTCATCCATCCCCTCGCAGGCTTTCGTGATCGCGGCAGATGGTGCAACCACGTCCCTATTGGATTCTGGAATCAAGCCTAAGCTGATCGTGACCGACTTGGATGGTGTGATCGGAGACCAGGTGGACGCGAACGCAGAGGGGACCATGGTGTTCGTACATGCCCATGGCGACAACGTCCCGTCGCTCAAGGCCTATGTCCCCCTATTCACTGGTCCGATCATAGGGACATGTCAGTGCGAACCGGTGACGGGCCTCTACAATTTCGGCGGATTCACTGACGGAGATAGAGCGCTGTGTATATCCTCGGAGCTGGGGGCAAAGAAGGCGCATCTGGTCGGATTCGACTTCGACAACCCCTCGTCCAAGCCGGGGAAGATTTTGGCAGTCAAGCGAAGGAAGTTGCACTGGGCCGAGCATATCATTGCCAGCATCTCTGGGCCTGATTTTAAAGTCGTGGATTACAGGTCTCGGACATAGACCTCTGCATTATTCTTATTCGACAGTCTTATAGGAGTGTACTGAGTTTCATCTTTGGGATTGGGATGACCATTGTCACCATGCAACAGGTGGAACTAGCTCTCAAGAGGACCATCGGCAAGAAAGGGATGTCCTCCGAGGAGATCGCGAAGCTAGCGGAATACCTGATGAGTTTCTTCGGATACACAGACGAAGTCATCGATAATAGACTGACTCCGGAGGACAGAGATGTCTTCTACATGCTCGAGGAGGCTGGAATGCTCACAACGACACAGGAAGAGGTCCTGATCAAGAAGGGCAAGCTCTGGCGGATTCATTTCTGGATCCTGAAGAAGGACCAGATCATCAGACTGGCGCAGATGGACGAGGCAGTCAAGGTGGATGTGGATCATTCGACGGATGTATACGATGAATTGTCGGATGAGGAATGGGCCAGACATCGCCCCGAAGTGCCTGGTTCCCCAGATGATCACAACGAAAAAGAATGAAACCAATTAATATCAGTATCCTGATGCGCAGACAGTTGGTCACCTGAAATGAACGGATACCTTATCGCGCTTATAGTGTTCATCGCTTGGATTCTTCTGATATACGTTCTGAACAGGACAAAATGGCTCGAACGTCACAACATGAGTCTAATGGGTCCGATGATAATGATGAAGACCCAGAAGGGCAGGGACATCATCGACCGAGTATCACAACGAAAGCTGCTCTGGACCATCTATGGGAAGCTGTCCCTATGGATATGTGCAGGGTCTATGGTGATTATCATGGTGCTCCTCTTGTGGGAGGCGACCATAGTCGACCAGGTCGAGCAAGCACCTTCCCCTGAGCTGATACTTGGGATACCGGGAATAAATCCTATCATACCTCTGGGATACGGGATACTGGGGCTCGTGGTTGCCATCGTCGTGCATGAACTGGCACATGGCATCATGACCCGCCTGGGCAACTTGAAGCTCGTATCTCTAGGAGTACTCTTCTTCGTGTTCCCCGTGGGCGCATTTGTGGAACCTGATGAGATGGAGCTGCGGTCGACCACGCGGAAGATCAGGGCGAGAGTCTTCGCGGCGGGTCCGGCGACGAACATAATCGTTGCCATTGTAGTACTATCCTTGTTCTCAGGCGTCATGATGGCTTCCGTGGAACCTGCCGAGGATGGGGCTCTAGCCATGGGTGTGGTGGAGGGTTCGCCTGTCAATTTCGCAGGTGTCACCACCTCGAGCGTGGTTACCTCCGTCGGCGGTGTCGGGTTGACCTCTGCTGAAGATCTCGATGAGATATCTTCCATAGCCCCTGGATCCCTAGTGGATGTCGAATACACCTTCTCTGGAGAACATCTGACTGCCTCCGGTGTCGCGTACGGATTAGTCGTTTCATACACTGTGAATGATTATGCTGCCAACATCGGCGGCCTGCATGCAGGGATGGTAATCCTCTCGTTGAACGATACTGAGCTCAGGAATCTGAACGACCTGAGGCAAGCGATGGTGGCGACCCACTCGGACCAGGTCGTCAATGTCTCCATCATGAGCTACGATGATGCGAGCGAATCCTTCCAGTTCAATGAGACGATAACTTCGCTCACACTTTCAGATAAGTACGATTTCTACGAGGAATTCTACCCCTCGGACAACGAGGATTCATTCTCTGGTCAGGGGTATCTCGCGGCGGGCTTCTTGAACATGGGGCTCGACGTCGAAGATGCCGATTACTATGCGGCTATTCTTGCCGACCCATTCGATGGTGACAGGAATCTAGATGATTTCTCCAGATCCTGGCTTAGACTGATAGCGCTGCCGTTCCTTGATTTGGCTCCGTTGCGGTCACCGGTCACTGACCTATACGAACCGAGCGGGGCGTTCGCGTGGATGCCTGCTGGAGCATTCTGGATCCTTACCAATTCATTGTATTGGATATTCTGGCTGAACTTGATGCTCGGCCTGACCAACGTCCTGCCTGCAGTACCTCTAGATGGAGGATATCTGTTCCGCGATTCGGCGGATTATATGCTCAGCAAGATCAGGAAAGGCCTTTCGACCGAGCAGAGGGAGAAGGCTGTCGGCACTCTCACGCTGATGTTCGCGCTATCCGTGCTATTCCTCATCCTGTGGCAATTGATCGGGCCCACCCTGCTTAATTGAGAAAGGGTTTTATTACCGAATCTGTTACCAAGTCCGGTACTATGTTCTCGCCAGAGAAGGACATGAAGGAAATGGTCCTCGAGATACTGAAGAAGGACCCCGCATCGATAAGCGGCATATGTCGGGAGCTCGGCACCAAGGGCATCAAGCTCCATAGGCTTGAGCTGACGGGATATCTGAAGGCCCTCGCAGACATGAACATACTCAAGGCCAGGGATATCAAGCCGGCAAAAGTATTCTCGATCTCCTCCACCAGGGAGAAGAACATATACGAACTCATAGGTGAAGCTGCCTCCATGAACGCTGGAACGGCCACTGAGCGAGCCACATTAGCTGCCTATTGCCTCCAAAGACTCTTCAAGAGGGCTGTGTTCGATATGGAGGTCCGCAGATGCAATCTGGATGGCGTCGTCGAGGGGAGGAAGGCAACCCCCGAGGAACGGGCCGACGCGAAGCTTGTGTTGACTCGGATGGGATACAAGGTCCCGAACAGCGACGTGCCGACGATAGTGGAAGCAGGTCTCGACGAGGAGTTCATGAAGGTTCTGGCGGAGATCGTGGCTGAACGGTTCAACCTACGATCGCACATGAAGGAGACCGTCCAGACCAAACTCTGAATCGAAGTATCCGATAGATGGCGGTATCGTGGACATGATAGATGCTGACAAGCTGGTTGAGGCGATCAGAGCGTATCGAGGGGTGGTCAGGAAATCCCCTATATCCTCAGTCGCTTCGAGATTGCTCCCCCTTTATGCCAAGGGCGTGATCGCGACCCACGGGGAGGATGCGGCCGCTATAGAGTTCGGGTCGGAAGTGTTGCTGATGGCTGCTGATGGCATACGCCCTGACCT
This sequence comes from Thermoplasmata archaeon, assembly GCA_014859835.1. Lineage (GTDB taxonomy): Archaea > Thermoplasmatota > Thermoplasmata > UBA10834 > UBA10834 > UBA9653. The sequence continues at coordinate 25,526 of JACZKW010000006.1, forward strand.
AATACAGAAGAATCCGCGATGGGCGGGCTATTGCGCGGTGCTGGTCAACGTCAACGACATCTCCGCGATGGGTGGCTTGCCCATAGCCGCAGTCAATGTCCTATCGTGCTCTGATGCGTCGAAACGTAGGAAGATCGTCGATGGCATGAGGTCCGCATGTGATAAGTTCGGTGTCCCAATGGTGGGTGGGCACCTGCACCCTGACACGATTTATGACGCGATCGATGTGGCGATACTAGGAAAGACTGACAGGGAGCATCTCCTACTGAGCTCCGGGGCGAGGGACGACGATTCGATCATATTCGCGATGGATTTGTCAGGAAGATTCACCCGGGGACTCAGATATTCCTGGGATACGACGAGCATGAAAACCTCCGCTGAGGTCCAGAAGCATGTGAGATTGATGCACAGGATGGCGCCAATGCTCAGTTCTGGGAAGGATATCAGCAATCCAGGATCGTTGGGCACGCTTGGCATGCTCTTGGAATCAAGCTCGTGCGGAGGGGAGGTAGATGTATCGTTGATACCCAGACCCCGCAATGTCGACCTCTTGCAATGGCTCCTCGCGTATCAGGGATTCGGTTTCGTCGTGACATGTGAGCCAAGCAAGGTTAGATCAGTCTTGAACGGGTTCAAGCGTGTAGGCGTACAGGGCGCGCGATGCGGTATGGTCACCAGCTCACAAAGACTCGATTTGATCCACCAAGGTGAGAGTCGCACCCTGTTCGATTTCGGGACTGACACCTTTGGATGCTCGAATCCGCAAAAGCTATGAGCACGCTGGCGCTTCATGGTGATAGGAAGAGCGAGAAACACGGTAACACAGCGGTTAGCAACCAATCCGAGAGGGCGCCTAAACGCTCGGGTAGGTTGAGCTAGTAAAAGGATGCTGTCACGCTGCGGCGTCCGCCGTGCTCGACTCTCTTGAGAGAAATGAGGAGTGCTAGGCCACTGGGGTTGCCGGCCTCTCCATGCGCCAGCTACCCAGAAACCTCCTCGGTCCCGCTTCCCGGTGAGCGTTGATAGTTCGCGGTAAGGCTGCTCCCGTCAGGGCCTGACCCGATCTCCGCGACAAAGGCGCACACCCCCGCCCTCCGGCAGGAGCATATAGCCCCCTTCAACCCCATCGGACAGGGCCTCACTGTCGGCTTCTGGACTGGCGCCGGTTCGGTTACGACGTCCCCAGCTGTCACCCCCACTGTCGACGATTTTGGTGTATAAGGACACGCCGAACGTCCCGGTCAAG
>JACZKW010000045.1:0-26513 GCA_014859835.1 Thermoplasmata archaeon
TTCCTGGAGGTGACCTTCGCATGCAAGCCCGCTCTGATCGCAGAGTTGACGGCCAGGCGGAAATCCTCCATGAGCATCCTAGCCTCAAATGGGAGCTCCCCCTGAATGTGGAACACGACTGCTCTGTGGAGCATCGAAGGATGCATCTGGCCCTGGGCATATCCCCCACGCGGCTACATGCACATTACACATGCGATCGGCAAGATCTGTGTGGCATCGGAAAAGGCACCGTCAACAACACCACCCGATAACTATACAGAACCCCTAACCCAGAACCCTTATGAATGTGAGGCTGTAAGGCAACAGTGTTATATTATATCACGGCGTTTATGGACACCGCTCAGGATTGAAGATCTTTTGGGGGAGACGCATGGCGAACACCTCGATTCTGGTTCGTGGTGCCAGCTCTGGAGCTAATCGATGATCCATCATTCCGCGGCATGCAACTTCTTGCCACCACTGTTCTTGCCCAGTATCAGCAGTAACGGTACCGCGACCAATGCCATGATGGCTCCGTAGGTGAACGTGGCGGATGGTCCGTAACTGTCCCAGAGGAGCCCTGCTATTATTCCTCCTGGGAGCATGACGAGCCCCACTGCCGTGTGGAACGCTCCGAGTGCGGAGCCTCTGAGGTCTCGGGGGACGAAGTCCACCACATATGCTTTGAGCACGCCCTCAGACGATCCTTTGTAGAATCCGAACAGCGAGAAGCCAAGGACGAGTGGCAACAGAGAGTGCGCGGAGGCCATTACCATCGATGTGGTGGCGAATAGCAGAAAGGAAATGGCGATGACCGGTTTTCTCCCAATCCTGTCCGAGAGGCTCCCTGATGGTATGGCCACAAGGACGAATACTATGTTGAATAGGACATAGAGGAGGATCGCCGTGACACCTGACAGCCCTGAGTCGATCGCCTGCAGGATGAAGAAGGCGTAGCTGATTTCGCCGATGTAGAAGATCATGACGACAACGATTATCGACCAGAAATCCCTGCTCAAGGTCCGCATCTCAGCGACGAACCTGCGTCTCCTAGTAGGTTTGGTGCCTTCCTTCTCCTTGACGAACAGTGCGACGATGACAGCGGCGAACGCGGGTATCGTCGCGAATATGAATATGAGCCTGTACGCGGCCAGCTCCTCCATGCTGGATGCATAAGCTAGTATGATCAGCGCGAGGATCGGGCCTATCACTGCGCCTGTCGAATCCATCGCCTTGTGGAACCCGAATGCCTTGCCCATCTTGTTCGGCGCTGTCGAATCCGCGATGAGCGCATCCCTTGGCGCGCTCCTGATCCCCTTCCCTATGCGCTCGGTGATCCTGATGCCCAGGACCTGCCATGGCAGGGTGGCGAATATCAACCCTGGTTTCACCGCCGAGCTTGCCCCGTATCCTCCCAGTATGAACGGCTTGCGCCGGTTGAATTTGTCAGAATACCATCCCGAGACGACCTTGATCAAGGATGCGGTGGTCTCAGCAGCTCCCTCTATCAGTCCGATGACGAGACCCGTAGCCCCTATGGCCGTCAGGAACATCGGAAGAATCGGGATGATCATCTCGCTGCTCATGTCCGTGAGCAGGCTCACGATCCCGAGGATCATCACGTTCGTGCTGACGCCCGTGAGCAGCCGCTTCTTGGTCTTGCTGCCTCGATCGCCTTCACCCTCGACGGTCATGGTCTCGCCCCCTTCTCAGTCGGTGGGGGTTGAGTGGCTCACGAGATATTAGGTTATGGCCCTGGTACGAACACCATGATCCCGGCCGCGTTCTCAACGAGATGATATTGCATGGACAGGATGCCCTCCCCGTCGTGGATGAGGCCGATGTTCTTATCGGTGCGTTCAACGGATTCGGGACGCCACTGCTCGGAAGCGATATTCAGAGGCGGTGAGGGAATAGCCAGTACTCGATTCTGGGATGCTACTCATCACCTGGCTAATTAGTCCATAAATGACAAGCTTTAAATCAAACAATAGAATATGTGCGGCAATGGTTCCAAGGGAACGCATCCAGAAGATACTCGAGAGCTACGATAGAAACAAGCTCACAATAGCGACAGCGTGCTCTCACACATCGCTTCAGATTTTCGACGGTGCTCGCAAAGAGGGCCTGAAGACTCTGGGCATAACCGTCGGTCAGAACACCAAGTTCTACGATGCCTTCCCTAAGGGCAAACCTGACGAGTTCTTCAAGGTCAAGTCATACCTCGACCTTCTGGACATGAAGGACGAACTATTGGCTAGGAACGTCATCATCGTCCCCCACGGCTCGTTCGTCGAGTACATGACTCCCAAGAACTTCGAGGCGCTCGAGGTCCCCACATTCGGGAACAGGCGCGTGCTCGAGTGGGAGAGCAACCGTGAGATGGAGCGCGAATGGCTCACATCCGCCGGCATCGAGATGCCGAACAGGATCGAGGACCCGAAGATGATAGACAGACCCGTCCTCGTGAAGTACGACGGTGCGAAGGGTGGCAGGGGCTTCTTCATCGCGAAGGATTATCCGGACTTCAAGCTCGGCATAGACCACACGCAGCGCTTCACGATACAGGAATATATCCTCGGCACCAGGTACTACATCCACTACTTCTACTCGCCCATCAGGTCCGAGGGGTACAAGCTCAAGAAAGGGATACTTGAGATGCTCAGCGTCGACCGGAGGGACGAATCGAACGTCGATGAGATGTACAAGCTCGGCGCGCAAGAGGAGCTGAAGAAGCTGGGTTTCTATCCGTCGTTCGTCGTCACCGGCAACATCCCAGTGGTGGTGCGCGAATCGCTTCTGCCAAAACTCCTGGATATGGGCGAGAGGATCATCGAGCGCTCGATCGAATTGTTCGGCGGCATGATAGGGCCGTTCTGCATCGAGAGTATCGTCACCGACGACCTGAATATCAAAGTGTTCGAGATATCGTCCAGGATCGTCGCGGGAACGAACCCGTTCATATCAGGGTCGCCATACGCGGACCTGATCGAACCTGGCCTGTCGACCGGACGCCGTATCGCCCAGGAGCTGAAGTTGGCCAACGAGAAGGACATGCTCATGGAGGTGCTGTCTTGAACCGACAATTCTTCTTCATAATCGCGGATTCCGAACTCGAACTGATTCCAGAGGAGCTGCTGAATGAGCGATGCATATTGAACAACGCGCGAGCGCGTGGTAAGGCCCCCGAGAAGATACTCCTCGACGCCTCTCATCACCACCCAGCGTTCACCAAGCTAAGGGATTCTGACCGGCGCGGAAGGCCAGACATCATACATTTCTACCTCATGCTGTGCCTCGACTCAGACATATCTGCTCAGGGCAGGCTCAGGACATTCGTGCACACGAGGAACGACGATGTCATCGCCATCAACCCAGAGACGAGGCTTCCGCCGAGCTTCCCGAGGTTCGTCGGGCTCATCGAGACGGTCTTCGAGAAGCAGATAGTTCCATCGACCGAGAACCCGCTCCTGGAACTGAGGCAGAAAGTCCCTCTTGCGACGTTGGTGCAGGCGCTCAAGCCAGACACCGTGATTGTCATGGATTCCGATGGCGAGAAGGTCGAGATGCTTCCCGAGAAGTTCGCCAATATCGAGGGCGAGCGTGTGGTCGTCATCGTCGGAGGTTTCTCGAAGGGGACATTCCGTTCCGACCTTTCGAAACTGAAGCATATCAGATATTCTCTCGGCGACAGGATGATGAAGGTCTGGACGGTCACTGCGAAGGTGCTCTGCGCGATAGACCTGTCGGAGAAGATGACTGGCATGTTCGAGAAGAAGCCGGAGCCGAAGACCGCGACAAAGGAGAAGGCGAAGCCCAAGCCTAAGAAAGCTTCAAAACCTCGTCCCGCTCCGAAGAAGAAAGCGGCATAGAGACCCCGTCCCTTATGGCCACGGACCGGGTCTTTCCGCGGACGACCTTGCCGATTATCGCGGCGTCTATCTTTCTTCTCTTGAGCGCTCGCACGAAGCCGATGGCATCGTCCTTTGAGAATGTGGCGAGGAGCGCGCCGGAGCCCAACAATCCCAGCGGGTCGATCCCGTAGTGCGCGCATATCTTCCGTGTCTCATCCTTGATCGGCACCTCGTCGATCCAGAGTTCGACCGATTTCCCAGAGGCTTCCGCGAGTTCGTTCACGCCCATCGCGACACCGCCCTCCGTCGGATCATGCATTGCGTGCACATGATATTCCAGTGCGAGCAACGCCTCTCGTGCAATGGACAGGCCAGGGTCTGTCAGGAACCGGGAGGCGCGGTCCACGGTCTTCTTGCCGAGCACATCCACGAGTTCGGCCCTCCTCTCTCTCGCGATCAATGCAGTGCCCTCGATCCCCGCGCCCTTCGTGAGCACGATCGAGTCTCCGACCTTCGCTCCCGAAGTCAATATCGGCTTCCGGCCGATCAGCACTCCGTGCATGTCCCCGACGACTATCGGATGATCTATCCCTGGAGTCACTTCCGTGTGCCCTCCGGTGACTGCCACTCCGAGCTCTTTTGCAGCGGACGAGATCTGCTTGAATATGTCTTCGACGAGTCTCTCGTCGGATCCGTCAGGCAACAGTATGGTCGCTTGGAACCAACAGGGCTTCGCGCCTCTTGTCGCCACGTCGTTCGCGTTGACGTGCACGGCGTACCATCCTATCATGTCCGAAGCGTATGTCACAGGGTCCGTCTTGAGTACCAGTGTCTGTCCACCGATTCTGACGAGTGCAGCATCCTCGCCTAGCTTCGGGCCGAGGATCACTCTAGGGTCACGAGCTCCGGTGTGCTTGAGCATCTTCTTCAGGACCGATGGTGGAAGCTTACCCGTTCGCAGAGACATCAATCGTTCGAAAGCCATAGCGACATAATAGTGTTTTGCGTGGTTTCGACATCTGCCCGGCAAGTTGACGAAACTTGAACACCAATGCTTTATATCGGTGGGGTTCCTGACACCTTTCGGGCGAGTACAATGATCGCAGAACGCATACAACGCGTGAAAGAGTCAGGCACGATGAAGATGAAGGAGTTGGCCGGTCAGAAGAAGGCCGAGGGCAAGAAGATCATCTCCTTCACAGTCGGAGAGCCGGATTTCGACACGCCAAAACACATAGTGGAGGCAGCGAAGAAGGCGTTGGACGAAGGCCAGACCAGATACCTCAACGGCCCTGGACTGCCTGCGCTCAGGGAGGCGATTGCCAAGAGGAGCAAGGCAGACAACGGTATCCCGTGCGACTCTTCTAATGTCATGGTCGCGCCTACGAAGATGGCCATGTTCGAGACGATCATGGCTACCATCAACCCGGGAGATGAGATGATAATGCCTGACCCGGCATGGGTGTCCTATGAGCCGGCCTGTGCACTTGCGGGCGGGAAGGCGGTCCCGGTGACGACCACGGAAGAGACCGAATGGAGGATGCTCCCCGAGGCTGTCGCTGAGATGATCACTCCGAAGACGAAGATGATACTGCTCAACTCACCATCGAACCCATGCGGATCCATCGTGACCAAGGAGGACATCAAGGGGATCGCTGACCTCGCGAAGGACCACGACCTCGTCGTGCTGTCCGATGAGGTCTATGAGAACATCGTGTTCGACGGGCACAAGCACTACTCCATCGCGGCTGAGCCAGGGATGTTCGACCGCACGGTGACGATAAGCGGATTCTCGAAGACCTATGCCATGACCGGTTGGAGGCTGGGCTGGTTGGTCGCGCCGAAGCCGTTGTTCAAAGCCATAAACAAGGTCCAGCAGCACTCGATCACGCACGCAACGACCTTCGCCCAGTACGGCGGTCTCGCGGGGCTGACGGAATCGCAGGACTGCGTGAAGGCGATGGTCAAGGAGTTCAGCGAACGCAGGGACCTCATAATGAAGCTCATCAAGGAGATACCCCAGCTGCACTGCGACACGCCTAAGGGCGCATTCTATGTGTTCCCAAGATACGAGGGGGACATGGACTCCATGGAGATGGCGATGTACCTCATGGACAAGGCGGAGGTCGCGGTCACGGGCGGAGAGGCGTTCGGTGCGGCGGGCAAGCAGCACCTGAGGATCTCATACGCCACGGGCAAGAAGAACATCGAGGACGGCATGGAGCGCATCAAGAAAGTGCTGGCTTGATCTCGAACCGACCAAACTCCTTATCTCAACTTTCTCGACTGTTTCTTGTCTTTGCCTTTGACCACTTTCTTCCGGACGATCTTCGGCTTCCTGGCTATCATATCCTTGGCCGGGTACTTGTCGAGGTCCATCCGTTTCATGATCATATGAGGTTTGAACCCCATCTGGCCCCAGGCTGCCCTCGCCTCGAAGTTCGCGGCGGCGACGCTCAGGTTAGCCGTCCTGACCTTGTTCTTGTAGAACCATTTGAGACAGACCTTGAGCATCTCCCTCGTGATGCCCTTCTTGCGCAGCTCCGGCCTCACGTACGCGTCGGAGATGGTGCCCAGGGTCTTCTCCTTGAAGATGGGTGCGTTCGGTGATAGCATACCGAGCATGAAACCCACGATCTCATTGTCCTGCTCCGCAACCACCAGTTTCGTGCTCTTCTCGGAGAACTTCTTCGAGACGTACTTGGACCATTTCTCGCGGCCGTCGCTGGCTGGAAGGAAGTGGATCGAGAGGTCAGAATGATGGGCCACTAGATCCTCCCACAGGTCGACGACCTGCTCGAGGTCCTCTTTGCGCGCTTCGCGTATCTCTATCCTGGTCTGAGCTATACTCTCACCTACTGCTCCTGGCTAGGCAGCGATGTGATTCAATCCTCTTAAAGCCTGATGTAGGTTGCGGAGGTCAGGTCAGGGATCGCCTTGACCTTCTCGAGCACTTCTGGTGACACGGACTCGTCTATCTCGAGGATCATCATCGCGGGTCCCCTGGTCTCCTGTCTAGCGACTTCCATGCTCGCGATGTTGACGTCGTTGTCCCCGAGCACGGTGCCCACCTTGCCGATCATACCTGGCTTGTCCATGTGCGATATGAGCAGTAGGTTCCCTTCAGGCACGATGTCCACTTTGCTGCCATCGATCTCCACTAGTCTGGGTCCCTTGTCCGCGATGAGCGACCCTGCCACGGAGGTCGTATGACTGTTCGTGTGCATCGTGACCCTTATGAGGTTCTTGAACGGGCCCGCATCATCCGAGGTCGATGTGACGATCTCTATGCCTCTCGTCTTCGCGAAGTTCAGCGCGTTGATGTAGTTGACATTGAACTCTTCGGAGATGGGGCTAAGCAGTCCGGTGACGACGGAAGCGGCGATGATCTTAGTGCCCTTCTGTGCCAGCTCCCCCCTGCACGATATCTCCACTTTGCCGGTCCCGCACTTGCCCAACTGGCATATGAACGTGCCCAGCGCCTCGGCCAGGGGCATGTACGGCACTATCTCCGGGTCGAGCTTAGCCGGCAGGTTGACCGCGTTCTTGATGACATTGTCCTCCAGGTACGCGATGACCTGCTCCGCGATTTCAGAGCCCACATCCTCCTGGGCTTCCTTCGTGGTGGCTCCGAGGTGTGGTGTGAGCACTACGTTGTTCAGCGTGAGCAGTTTCGAGCCCTTCGGTGGCTCCTCGGAATAGACGTCCAGCGCGGCGCCGCCTATCCTCCCTTCGGAGAGTATCTCGTAGAGTGCGTCCTCGTTCACGACGCCTCCTCTCGCGCAGTTGATGAGCATGGCGCTCTTCTTCATGTGGGACAGCTCGGTCTTCCCGAGCAGGTCCTTCGTCTGCGGCGTCAGAGGCGTGTGGAGCGATACGAAGTCCGATTCCTCGAGGAGTCGGTCCAATGTGACGAGTCTCACATGCAGCTTGACGCCGACCTCTGGGGACACGAGCGGGTCGTACGCGATGGTCTTCATGCCCAAGGCGCCTGCGCGCCTGGCCACTTCAGCGCCGACTCTCCCGAGCCCGATTATTCCGAGCGTCTTGCCAGAGACCTGCAGCCCTTTCAGCTCCTTCCTCTTCCACTCCCCCTTCTTCATGGAGGCATCGGCTTCCGCAATCTTCCTCGCGAGGGCGAATATGAATCCGATGGTGAGTTCCGCGGTCGATATGACGTTCCCCGATGGCGCGATCATGACGAGTATCCCGCCTTCGGTCGCCGCTGACACGTCGACGTTGTCGATGCCTATGCCCGCCCTTCCGATGACCTTCAATTTGGATGCCTTGATGATCTTCTTCGTCACCTTGGTCGCGCTTCTGACCAGGATCACATCGTAATCCTTGATGATCTTGACTAGTTCGTCCTCTTTCAGGCCGGTCTTCACGTCTACCTTGTAGCCTTTGGCCTTCAGCATATCCACGCCGCTCTTTGAAATCTCGTCTGCGACGAGTACTCTCATCTTGCACACCTTCTTTTTTGCCAATTCTTCTCAGCAAAACGGGAACCGAGCCCCCCAGATATCAATGTGTTGGACGTTGCTAACGTTCAAGTGTTCCTTTTTGTGCTATGGGTGTTCATGTCATGTCGAACCGTGGACGATGGACGACGTGATTCGAATGCCAGCATCTGATGCACCCGCTTCTGCGCATTCTCTGCATAATCACTATATATCCATGGAATGTTGTTCAGGGACGAAGTCGAATGCATACAATAAAGCGTCGAGCCTCGATTAATTGTAAGCTCGGTGACGCTTTCGAGTACGTCGCAGACTGGAAGAATTTCGCCAACTACATACCGATGTTCGTCAAGATCGAGCCGACCAGCTTAGTACATTATGGCCCTGGGACCTCACTCGATATGACCATGAGGCTGGGCACGAAAGTCGTCATGACGACCACGTTGGACGTTGTCGACTTCTTGAAGAACAGGCATATCGTCATGAAGTCCCATCGGGGAATAAGGACCAAGACGAAATGGGAGTTCAAGGACATAGGCGGGAAGATACTGACGACACTCGACTTCGAATACGAGCTTCCGCCAGGATTGACTCTCAGAGAAGGCGAGTTGAACATGTTGGCGAAGGACCTGGAAGATTCTTGGGCGAAGAGTCTGGAGATGCTGAAATGGATTCTAGAATCGATTCCGCCCAGCTCTGATGACGATTACTGAACTCATGTGCCTGGCGGAAGCATGTTCGGTATGCCGTCCTCGATCGGGTAATCGATTTTGCACTTGGCGCATCTGATGCTCCCCGCGAGCACTTCCTTGGCGTCCTCCTTGTCTATCTTGAGCTCAAGCGGATGGTGCTTGCAGACGGGGCATGCGAGTATGTCCATGAGGTTCTTCTTCATACCTGACACCAGGGACTGTATGGTGAAGCGGTAATAAGTCTTTCACGGAAACGGTTCTGTCAATTTTCGGGTGGTGTTGTCGATGGTGCCTTTCCCGATGACATGAATATCTCGTCGATTGCATGAGTAGCATGCATGTAGCCAAGCGGTGAATATGCCCCTGGCCAGATACCGTATTCGATGCTCCACAGAGCGGTAGTGTTCCACATTCATGGCGAGCTCCCGTTTGAGGCGAGGATGCTCATGGAGAATTTCCGCCTGGCGGTCAATTGCGCAATCAGGGCCGGCCTCCAGGCGAAAGTGACCTCCAGGAACGCCCTGGTGAAGCTGGCGTACAAGGACTTCAGGAAGGAGCATCCGAACATCTATTCTCAGCATCTGGTATCCTCCTTCGAGGTCGCGTGTTCAGTGCTGAAGAACCTGCGGAGGCACTGGGAAAAGGGGCCGGTCCGCCGCATCCCATATGCCCGCCGATTGATGATGAAGGCGGAGAATCAGGCCTACAAGCTCGACCGAGAGAACGGCGTGGTCGACCTTCCTATACGGGCAGGATGTCATGTGAAGCTGAGACTCGTCCTGAGCGATTACCATCGCATCTTTCTGAACGACAAATCCCTCTCCTTCGGTTCACTGACACTCCTACCTGACAGGGTCATAATAGCCTTCAGGAAGAGTGCACCTAGACCGTACACTCCAGAGACGGCCCTGTCTCTGGATACCAATGAACGATCCTTGGACGGCGTATTCCTGGGCGAAAATGAGTGCCTGCCAATCCAGGCCGCGTATCCAGATGTTCCGATCATCCAGGCACGGCATCATGACCGGCGCAGGAGCCTCCAAAAGAGGAAGGCGCACGACCAGCGCACATCGAGGCGGTTGTGTCGCAGAGAGGGGAAGAGGGAGCATCATCGGATCGAGTATCGCATGCACCAAGTGGCCAATGCGGTCCTCGGCTTCGCGGAGGAGCATAAATCGACGATTGTGCTCGAGGATCTGAATGGGATGGCCGCGCGGAAGCGCGGCAAGTCGCTCAACAGGAGATTGAGTTCGTGGCCTCGGAGGAAACTGCATAGCATCATCGAATACAAGGCAGCCTGGAATGGCGTGCCCATCATCAAGATCGACCCATACAACAGCAGCAGGAGGTGCCCGATATGTGGGAGAGTGAGATATTCCCGAATGGGCGCCGAGTTCGAGTGTGAGTGCGGATGGCGTGCGGACAGGCACGTCAACGCTGGCATAAACCTGCTGCAGACAGCCTTCCCGAATGGGATGGCAGGGGGCTTACGGTTCAGCCCCGGCGCGTTCCAGCATGACGTGGTGATGACCCTCTACGACCCATCGATGGGCGCACGGTTGGAGCTGAATGGGACGAGTCGATCGGTGGTTCGGTCATGATGACCACCACCCGATTATTGACAGAACCCACGGAGACTGTCCCTGCCAAGCATTAATAACGCGGTATGGGGATTTGGCGCGCATGCGCATAGGTGTGATCGGCGTTGGTTCGATGGGCCAGAACCATGCGAGGATACTGGCCGACATGGGTCTCCTAGCTGGTGTTTCTGATATCTCGCCAGAGGCGGCGAAGAAGGTCGGCGACAAGTATTCGGTCCCCTACATGACCAAACACTCCGACCTCCTCAAGGGAGATGTTGATGCGGTTATCATCGTGACGCCCACGACCACCCACAAGAAGGTGGCGTCGTGCGCCTTGCGCGCGGGCAAGCATGTGCTTCTCGAGAAGCCGATGACCGGCTCGTCGAAGGACCTCGTGGAATTGAACCGCCAGGCATCGCGTTCGAAGCTGGTCCTTGCGGGTGGATTCGTCGAGAGGCACAATCCTGTCGTATCGTTCGCCAGGAACAGCCTTCAGAAGGGCGATTTCGGCACGCTCATCACGGCCGCTACCAGACGCGTGTCCTCGCTCCCGAGCAGGATAAGGGACATCGGCGTGGTCATGGACCTGGGCATACACGATATGGATGTCGTGCAGCACGTGGTCGGCGAGCGCGCACTGTCGGTGTACGCCCTTGGCGGGACCGGGAAAGGCATCAAGTTCGAGGACCACGCGAACATACTTATCGATTTCGAGAAGGGTGCGACGGGCTTCATTGAAGTCAATTGGCTCACCCCTATGAGGGTGAGGAAGCTCGCCCTCACCTGCGACAAGAACTTCGTCGAGGTGGATTACATGGACCAGAGCGTGCAGGTCTGCTCATCCACATTCAAGCCCTTCGAACCGGGCAACTTGTTCAATGTGCCGATCGATTTCGACCTGAGACGCGTCGCTCTCAGGAAGGAAGAGCCGCTCAGGCGGGAGCTCAACGATTTCATATCCGCCATGAAAGATGGCAAGGACCCGCTCGTCACAGGTGAGAGTGCGGTCCATACCCTGAAGATCGCTGAGGCCGCACTGAAGTCCATGAAATCCGGACGGAAGGAACTGGTGCGCTGATAGGTGGTGTGGATGATCTCGTTCATGTCCTGGCTGGTGTCTCAATGAAGGTGCTCGTCACTGGATCGTCCGGCCAGCTCGGGTCGTACGTTTGCGAGCTGCTGCTGGATAAGCACGACGTCTCGGGCATAGATAACAAACCCGCGACCTACGATTCCGTGAAAGCGCTCACACGGATGGGTGACATCCGCAGGATGAGCGATGTCGAGTCAGTCGTGGCCGATGTGGATGTGGTCGTGCACTGTGCCGCGCAGGTGAGCGTCGAACGTTCGACCGAGGACCCGGTAGCCGATGCGGAGACGAACGTCCTGGGCACCATCAACCTGCTTCACGCCGCGTCCAAGGCCGGGGTGTCCCGCTTCATCCACATCAGCAGCGCCGCGGTGTACGGTGATCCGCTCAGAACACCCATCGACGAGTCTCATTCGACAGAACCGATGAGCAACTACGGCGCCAGCAAATTATCCGGCGAGAAGTTCTCCCTGGCCTTCGCCCATACGACATCCATGGAATCGGTCGTGATCCGTCCGTTCAATTTCTATTCCGGGAGGGCCGACCCGAAGAGCCCTTACTCCGGAGTGATAACGAAGTTCGTGGCTCGCGTTCGTGCTGGAGATCCTCCCGTGATAGAAGGCGATGGCACCCAGACCAGGGATTTCATACACGCTCGCGATGTCGCACGCATGATCGAGATGGCCCTGACCAAGAAAGGGATGTCCGGTCTCGTCCTGAACTGTGGCTCTGGATTGTCCACGAGCATCGCTGATCTTGCGAATGTGGCCATCGCGGCGTCCGGCAGACCCGATCTCAAGCCGGAGTTCGTCGCTCCGCGCAAGGGTGACATAAAGCACAGCCTCGCAGATACGCGACTCGCACAAGAGAAACTGGGTTTCGGTCCCAAGGTGTCCATGAAAGACGGCATCGCGGAGCTTCTCAGCTGAGCCTCTTGCCTATGCCGGAGTATGCGATCCCGGCCTTCTTCATCTTCTCGGTCGAGAAGATGTTCCTTCCATCCACCACCCTCGGGGTCCTCATGAACTTCTTCAAGGTGGCCGGGGTTATACTTGCGTATTGGCTGTGCGCTACCATGAATATGGCTATGTCCGCGCCTTCAAGGGCGCTCCTGAGGTCGCTGACCACGTCGACCCCGTCGATCTCCGTGACATAAGGGTCGTGGACCGTCAGCTTAGTGCAGCTCTTGAACGACCTCATGACGGGTATCGTAGGCGAGTTCCTGATGTCTCCACTCTCTTGGAGGAACGATGCTCCAAGGATCGTCACGCAGGCCTTCCGCTTGTCTATCTTGGCATTGGCCAGCATCTTCATCGTGAGGTCGACGATGTGCAACGGCATACCCTCGTTAACCTCCCTTGCGGTCGGTATCAGCTTCGGTTTCGCTGCCTTGCCTCCGTGAACAAGCAGCCACGGGTCCTTGGGTAGGCAATGTCCTCCGACCCCAGCTCCAGGAACGTGCATGTCCCTGAACGGACACGAGTTCACGAGCCGCCTGACCTCGAACGCGTCGATGTCCAGCGTTTCACAGATGAGTGCAACCTCGTTCGCGAACGCGATCTGTACATCCCTGTAGGTGTTCTCCGTCGTCTTCACGACCTCCGCGGTCGTCAGGTCCGTCGGATGCAGCTTGCCCTTCATGATACGTGAGTATATCGAACTGGCCCTCGCGATGCTCTGCTTGTCCAGCCCTCCGAGCACTCTGTCGTAGTTCCTCAGATTGTAGAGCAATCGTCCCGGCATCACCCTCTCCGGACAATGGGCCAGCTTGAAATCCTTCCCCATCTTCATCTTCTTCGATCGTTCCAAGGCCGGTGCGACCACGTTCATCATGGTGCCAGGAGCGATGGTCGATTCGATGATGACCAGGGTGCCCTTCCGCATATTCTCCCCTATGCTCGTCACCGCTGCCATCAACCTCGAGTTGTTGGGCTTGTGCGATTCGTCGATGGGTGTGTCGACGCAGACGAATATCGCGTCCCTGTCGGAGCACATTGAGAAATCGGTGGAGGCTCTGAGCTTCCCCTTCGCGACGGCTTTCGCCAGGAGTTCGTCCAGCTCCGGCTCGTCCCCTTTCAACGGCAGCACACCCTCGTTGATCTTCATCGCGCGCTCTGCGGAGACGTCTATTCCTACGACATCGAACCCCTTGTCCGCTAGAAGAACTGAGAGTGGGATGCCGACATAGCCCAGACCTACAATAGCCAATTTTTCCTTTGGCATCTGATGCACAATCGTCGAGGAGCGTATAAGACTTTCTCAGCCGAGTCCCGGCCATCTTCGAAGAATGGGTCCGGCACTCTGGCCATGCGAGGGAAAAATCAGAAATGAAAGGGATTTCGTAAGAGGTTTGAGCTGGTTCTGATTCAGCGGCCTACTTCGGTTCCGTCGGTTCTTCGGGTGGTGGAGGCGCGTGGGTCATATGTTCTGGTCTCGCCGGCTTCGGCGCACCCATCCTGCCCTTCGCGAATGGCACGACTATCAGCAACACGATCATGACCAATAGAAGTATCATGATGGTGAAGTCTGTCATGCTCATTCCAGCCACATCCTTCTCCCAGAGACCCTGGTCGGATTCGACGCCCATCGGAGTCCAGTCGCCTGATAGGTATACGCCACTGATACCGTTGTACAAGCTGGCCCAGACCTCGTAGCCTCCGTCAGGCAGGTTCGCGGGCACCTCTATCGCGAATGTGCCGCTCGAACCGGTCGTCAGGAAGGACCAGTCCTGGTTCTCCATGTTGGACGAGAACCATATCTCGTACACAGACAGATGCGTCGCGCCGTTCGTCGTGATCGAATAGCCGAAGGTCACAACATTGCCAGGCTCGAACGCGCCGGAGACGGTCTTCGAGCTGCTCTGGACCCAGATGCTGAGATCGTAGTCGTTCATCAGATAGATGGTCGCACTCGAGACGACATTGTTGCCGAGGCCATCCTTCAGAGTCACTGTCGCCCTGTACCAGTTGGCTGGTTCCTCATCTGGTGCGTTGAAGCTGAACGATCCGCTTGTGCGGAAGCCGAGTATTTCGGAAGCGACGGTCTCTCCCGTGTTATCCGAGATCACATACGACAAAGAGCCGTTCGTCATGGCGGTCACGATCTGGTAGGACCATGTGAGCAAATCTCCACCGGAGTAGGTGTAGGTGTTCGCAGTGAGTGCGAGGTACGCCTTGGCCACGGTCGCATCGTCATAGGCATCCATGAAGTATCCGTTCACGAGCGTGTATGCCTCGACATTGATATCGCCGACATAGTCACTCGGTATCTGGTACATCACGCTGCTCGCGGTCGTGTTGCTCGCCTCGATGATTCCCTGGTCTCCGTAGATCATGTAGAACACAGAGTTGTTGTATACTCTGTCGACACCCCATACGGTCTCGAAGGTCATCACCATGTTCTGTCCGCTCCAGTAATCGTCGAAGTCCAGGCTGACTGCGAAGCTACCATCGATCTCGATGTCGAAGCTGGTCATCATGACGGCTGTGTTGCCGATCTTGGACACGGTCGCGTAGACGAGGTATGTGCCGATTTCCGCGTCAGCGGCGAGCACGAACTCATGCTCGACGAGGCCTTCGACGCTGGTCATCAGACCTGCTGCGCCGTACTCCTCAAGCTCCGATCCGTCCTTCTCGATGACTATATCCACATCTGCATCTGGCAGAGGTTCCGAGGAGCCGCCACCGACTTCAACGGCGACATCCAACACGACCTTCTCGCCTGCAAGATACGCATCATTATCGGTCTCGACAGATACCCGCATTTCGCCTACCGAGAATTCGATGTATTCCTGCTGGGTCCTGACATCCGAGTCGTTCGCCCAGAAGGTGATCTCGTAATCGGAGGTCAGATTTATGCTCGCAGGTATGGTGAAGATCTCAATGCCCTTGTAGCTCGGCGCGAGCTCACCTGTCGCGTTTATCTGAACGCCAGTGTTGTTGAACCATGTGGCGCTCCACTCCACCTGGACATCGGTGTAGAATGTCAGTGTGGCCATGTCAAGCACCATATATTCAACGGCGATGCTCTCACCGGGAAGTACGACTGACCTGTCCGATCCGATCATCAGGAAGTACTTCGCGATCTCGAAGGTGTCGTGGTACCATGTGGTATCCGAGACTTCCCAGATGACCCTTATGTCGTAAGTTCCATCCTTCGCATCAGCGGGCACGGTCCACGCGACGCTCCACACACCGTCCACATTGGCGGTCTGGTAATCCCAATGGTCGACCATGTGGTCTGTCTCGTTCGTGATCTCGACCCTGAACGCGTCGTCCTCACCGGTGAGGACGCTTATCGCAACATCCTGTCCCGGATAGTAGAAGTACGAGCTCGGGTCCAGAGTTACGCCGCTCCTCTTCACGATGATCTGTGTGCTGGTGAACTGCGCCCATCCGTATATTCCGTTGACGAGCACGACCACGTCGCAGACGGTCAAGTCTCCATCGAAGGGCACATCGGCACTCAGCCATATGTCCACATCGGAGCTGTTGTAGTATCCGTCTATCGGCTCATCTGTGATAGCATCGAAAGTGCTCTCAAGCCCTCCATCCTGGTTGAGGAGGCGGACCCTTATGTTGTCCATGGTCAGCTCGCCCTCGAAGTAGAGTTCGACATTCACATAGACGTGATCTCCTTGGAAGAAAACGTCTTTCAATTCGCCCGTATCGTCCGTTGTCTGTACAGAGCCTGTGTAGTATATCTCTCCCTTAGCGGGGACAGAGACGAAGACTACAGCGACCATGCACAGTGCCAACGCTATGCTTAGAATCCTATTTTTCATGGGCTATCCCATCCAGGTCCATTATTTGATGGACTATATATATACGTTTCGTAAAAGAACGGCTGACTATATAAACGACTCAAGTTCGCCGTAGGTTCTATAAGGCAATTGCAGATGCGTTTTTAACCGCGGATTATGTGCATAGTCATCCACACATGGCTGCGCACACGCGAGGTGCCGCTAACACCTCATCCATCGTGATGATGGTGTTCGTCCCGTTCCTTGTGGCCTGCGGTCGACCTCATCTCTTGGATGTTTTCTGGGCTGAACGGTGACATCGCCCTCAGCTTCTTCACGATCCCCGGCACCATCTCGATCACGAAGTCGATATCGTCATCGGTGTTGCTCCTACCTAGGGTGAACTGCACTGCGCTCTGCGCCTCCTCGGTTGGTATGTCGCATGCCAACAGCACGTGCGAAGGCAACAGGCTCTTGGACGTGCATGGAGAACTCGACGAGACCGATATGCCCATCATGTCGAGGTTGAGCAGCATCGACTCTCCTTCGATGTATCTGAACCTGAAGTTCGCGTTGTTGGGGAGCCTCCTGGTCGGATGCCCGTTGAGGAACACGTCCTGGACATTGCCGCGCATCCCCTTGACCAGTCTGTCCCTGAGTCTCGTGAGCCTGGCCCCCTCTTCCATCATCTCGTTCGCTGCCAGCTCGGCCGCGGTGCCAAACCCCACGATGCCCGGGACGTTCTCGGAGCCGGACCTCAGTCCACGTTCCTGTCCGCCTCCCTGTCCCATCGCCTCGACTGACATGCCATCCTTCACGTATAATGCTCCCACACCCTTCGGCCCGTACATGTCGTTCGAGGAGACGGTCATGAGGTCGGCCCCAAGGCTCTGTACGTCTATCGGCACCTTGCCCGCCGCGGCCACGGCGTCGACGTGGAACCGGATCTCCTTCCCTCTGATCATGTCGCCGATCTCAATGATCGGCTGGAGTGTGCCTATCTCGTTGTTCGCATACATCACGGAGACCAGGATGGTATCGTCTCTGATCGAGGTCCTGAGCTGTTCGATGTCGACGAATCCTTCAGGGGTAGGCGGCACGTAGGTCACCTCGAACCCGTTCTTCTGAAGATACTTCATGATGTTCAGGACGGAGATGTGTTCTATCGCTGACGTGACGATGTGCTCACCCTTCTTCCGCATCCGCATCGCGGCGCCTTTGATGCCCAGGTTGTTCGCTTCCGTCCCGCCAGAGGTGAATATGATCTCTTCCTTCCTCTTGGCGTTGATCAGTCCCGCGACCTTCTCTCTGGCGTCCTCGACCGCATCCTTTGGCCCCCGACCAGAACCGTGCAACGAAGAGGGATTTCCGAAATCATCTGAGAAATAAGGCATCATCTCGCTGAGGACCCTTTCGTCCACAGGTGAGGCGGCCGCATAATCCATGTACACCCTTCTCTTCGCTCCGCTTTGACATATGGACATCGTGCACACATCCTCCTAGATGGAGATTCCAACCATGGCCTAAAAGGTTAGCACCGCATCCGCTTCCAACGCGAGGTCGTTGAGCGTCGCCGCGCCCACTATCCTCGATGGTTGCTCGAACTCCTCGGGGGTCGCCCTGCCGCCCCACAGCTGTGCGCTCTGTGCGCAGATCAGTATCTCGACGCCCGCGTCCGTGGCCTGGTCCATCACTTCCTTGAGGTCCGGGAAGCTCCCCATCTTGATCTTCTGAGGCTCCCCCTTCTTCACTGACAATATGCCTTTCGCGAGGAAGTAGATGGTCGTTTCGATGTTCATCGCGCGTGCCGTGGTCGCGAGTACGAATGGTGAGTAGAGTCGCTCCGGTGTATCGGGACCGGATGTCTGAACGTACAATATCTTCTTGCTCATTGACAGATCCTCCGCTTGGCTCAGAGATTCAAGACATCCTCTTGAGAAGGAACCTGAAGCCCTCGTCCGTCTTTTCGACGGATAATAATTCGTGCCCCGCGTATTTCGCCCAGCTGCGTATGTCCGATTCTGAGGCTGGGTCGTCTGCCAAGACCTCCAGGATCTGTCCAACCTGGACCTTCGAGATATCCTCTCTGGTCCTGAACACCGGCTCCGGACAGTAGAGACCGATGCAGTCGAGGGTCTTGGTGGGTCGGGGGAATCCTTCGCCTCTATTCGGCATAACTATCCTCGAATCGCCTCGGCAGACGACCTCCGTTATAGTAACGGCGTTTAGTAATGGGGGTTTTTGTTGATAAGGATTTTGCCCTCGCTCCCTCATCTGTCACACAAGCCTGAGGGTCGTCCTCCCCAACCTTCCCGCGAACCTCTTAGTGCCGAAACCAACGCTCTTCCTCAAAGGATCATCGGGCACATCGTCGGTCTGCTCGCTGATCAACGCGGAGATGGCAGCGACACCCGTCGGTGTGGCCCTCTCCCCTGGACAATCTCCCGGGACGTGTCTCAATGCCTTGAGCAAGTGGGCCGTGGCAGGCGCTGGGAGTCTGAACGTGCCGTGCCCAGTCACAACTATCCCTCTCCCCGTCGTCAATGTGGATGAAACGAACTCTCCATGTGAGTCCTTCTCCAGAAGGGTCGCGATGAATCCGATCCCTGCCATGTTCATCATGGCCTGCGGTCTGCCTATCTCGTGCAGATGGACCTCTTCAGGCGAGACGCCGTGCGCGGCGGCTTCGGCTTCGAACACCTTGTCGAGTATGGCATTCGACGACTCTCTGCCAGAGCCTAGCAAAGTCGTTATCTCATCAATACATCTGTAGGCATCACGGTATTTGGTCGTGCCTTCGGTCTGTACCCTCTGCACATACGAGATACCGATGCCCCTATCTCCAGAATCCTCGACGTCTATGATTTGCATCGACAGACCCTTTCCCTCGGCTGCTGAGACCAGCTTTCGGATCGCGACCTCTTTCACCGTTTCGGGCAGCAGGTCGATCATCGCGGCGAGCAGCATGTCGGCGGATACGCCCTCCCGCGCGTCTATGTGAATCACGAATATCTTGAATGCGCTTGTCTGGGATAATTGTTCTGTGACCTAGGGTGGGTGGATTGAACCGATCCGCCCGTTACTCGGTCTTGACCTTCCTGGTCTTGAGTTTCCGCTGTTTCGTCTTCTCGGGCGGAGCCATCTCTGGTTCATTCTCCTCGACTTCTCTCTTCTCCGGAGGCTCCTCTTCACGCGGCTCCTCGGCAGTGACTGGTTCAGGTTCTTGAGGTGCGATCACCTGCTGGTCGACCTCCTGGACAGGTTCCATCGGTTCCGGTACGGCCATGGGCTCGACGATCTCCACTTGCGGCTCGGGCAATGGTTCTTCCACCGCCTCGACCCTCATCTCTTCCTCTGCCTGTGGGGCGACGACCTCCTCATCCACACTCTCGACGATCTCAGGCTCCGAAGGTACCTCGACTTCGTCGATGGTCGTCTCAGCGGCGATCACTTCGGGCTCGGTCTCGGTGAACGCGAAGTCGGAGCCGCACTCATCGCACTTGAGCGCCTCCGCGGCGACCAAGGCCGCGCAGATCGGACATTGGTAGCTCACGTCATCCCCGAATGTCGCGCCACACTTCGGGCATCGGTCCTCGCTCCCGTCAAGCATCCACGAGCAATGAGGACAGCTGAGCTTCTTGTCCTCCATCTTGACCTGCGTCGATTCGATGGCGATTATCTCGGTCAGCAGAGTGTCAATGCTCTCGTCCGTATTCTTGGCGTCCGATTTCGAATAGAACTCGCGGTAGACGACGTGGCACGATAGACAACTCACGGATTCCGGATCCACATGCGCCCCGCAGAATGGACACTCGAAAAGAGTGTTCTTGCTATATCTGACACTGCATCGTGGGCACGCCTCCTCGCGACCAGTGACTCTGAAGCCGCATGTAGGGCAGCCGAACAGTTTCTTCCCGTCAATATCCATCGAGACTTACCTAGACTAATGAATGCTCTGCCCAGTCTAAACATTTTCGGTGGTCGTGTATCGTATTACCCGTCTCCATGGCGAATGCGAAGTGTGGTAGGCGTCATATCACATCGTCGATCTCAGACAGTTCGAGCGATCTTGAGCACCTGGCTGTTCCAAAAGTGCCGCTGGGATGAGAGCGAGATATCGTCCCGTCAGATCGTGAATGCGACCACGATCGCCCCGAGGATCGCGCAGTACGCCCCGAATATCCACAGCTTGCCGGATTTGACCGCCTTTAGCAGGAACCCGATGGATGCGAGCCCGGTCATGAAGGCGGTCACAGCGCCTGCTGACATGATGATCATATCCGAATCGTAGATGTCTAGTTTGACAATCCCGTATGCGAACGCGGCCACGAGCGCAGGTACCGACAGCAGGAACGCGAATGTCGCTGCGACCTCCCTCTCCAATCCCGTGAAGAGTCCTCCTGATATGGTAGATCCACTCCTGGATATGCCCGGAAATATCGCGACCGCCTGGAATATGCCGGCAGCCATGCCCTCGACGAATCCGACGCTCTTATTCGTGTTCTTCGTTCCTGTCCTCTCTGCGAGTACCAGGACGACGGCGTTGATGAGTAACGCGGCTCCGACGAGTTGCAGTGTGAATATCTCCTCGATGACATCAGTGAGCAGTATCCCAGTGATCCCCACGGGTATTGTGGCGATGAGTATGAGGTACCCGAGCTTACGGAGCTTCTCATCGTTCTCGTCCCGCATATCCTTGCACTTGAACATCGCCAAGATGATCTTGAGTATCTCCCGTCGGAAAAACCCACACACTGCCGCGAGAGTGCCTGCATGGACGAACAAGTCGAACAACAGGTTCTCTTCCGCCGACAGACCGAGCATCTCCTGCGCTATGACCAGATGGCCAGAGCTTGATACTGGCAGCCATTCGGTGATACCTTGGATGATGCCTAGCAGTAGTGCGTGGATCAGGTCCATTACGTGGTCAAGAGAGATTCTCCCTATTCAAGGTTCTCCAAGCCTGATGGGTGTGTCAAACTAGATAACGGAGGGAAAACGTATTTATCGCTTGGAATGGCTTGGATGCTTTCAGCATCGACCATTCGAATCTACGTGCTGTTGATGGTACGATCGTCCATCGTGGCTAAGATCTCAGGGTAATCTCTATGAGGCTGACCGTTTCGATATGCGTGTTGTTGGCTCTGGTGATAATGCTCACAGGCCCTTCGCAACCGATCCCGTCTGGATCGCACATGCAATCCGTCTCCTCAACAGCTTCCATATCCATACTTCCTGGTTCGACGGACCTTATCATCGAGGTGGCCGGGCCAGACGTGTTCGACGAAGTCTCGGACATCGTGATCGGCACGGGCTCGACCATAACCTTCTCGAGCAGGGATACTGGAATACTGTCGTTCACGGCTGCCACGGACGCGGAATCGATCGCCAGGTCGCTCTCGTCGATTCCAGGTGTCGTGAGCGTATCTTCCGAGATGAGGGCGAGCGCATCGTTCTTGCCTGACGATCCGGGACTGGAATACCAATGGGGTCTGGACACGATCGATGCATACGCTGCCTGGGACATCACCGTCGGCGACGAGGAGACGATTGTCGCGGTCCTGGACACGGGCATCGACTGGAACCATCCCGACCTTGTTGCGAATATCTGGACGAATGCTCAAGGCTATCATGGGTACAATTTCATCGACGACAACTGGTTCCCTATGGATGACAACATAAACGGCTATGACGACGATGGGGACTTCGTATCGAACATTTACACATATCACGGTACGCACGTGGCCGGCATCATGGGTGCCACCATCGACAACGCGATCGGGATCGCTGGTATCGCTCAGGTCAAATTGATGGCCGTCAAGGTCATGAACGATTCTGGCGAGGGCACCGATTCGACCGTCTCGAGCGGAGTCAGGTGGGCGGTCGACAACGGCGCTCAAGTGATTGTGATGAGCCTCGGGTTGGATGGTCTATCCGCACCCCTCCAGAACGCGGTCAACTACGCCACCAGTCGAGGCGTGGTCCTCGTAGCGTCCGCAGGCAACAGCGGCACGAGCGTGCTGAGCTATCCTGCGGCGTTCCCGAATGTGATCGCGGTCGGAGCATCGGACAATCTCGATAGACGAGCGTCCTTCAGCAACTTCGGTGTGAACCTCGACGTCATGGCACCAGGTGTGAGCATATATTCCACACAAGGTGGTGGCAGCTACCAGTCGCTTTCAGGTACGTCCGCTGCCGCCCCTCATGTCGCTGCTATTGCCGCCTTGATGCTCACACTGAACCCAGCGCTCACCACGGTCGAGGTCGGTGACATCATCAACTCGACTGCCACGGATATTTCGATAAATGGATATGACACACAGACCGGATGGGGCATAGTCAATGCATTCCGCGCCGTCGAATTTGTCGCTGACCCCACGGTCACTATAACGGAGTTTCCTGAGAGCGTGGGCCTCGACGCGACCTTCTCTGTCTCATGGATGGTCAGCGGCGGAGACCCAGGCGACATAGAGTCGACATACCTCACATGGGGGTATTCGGAGACCGAACTCACCTATCAATCCGACATCTTCTCGGGCACGACATGGGCCGAGTTCGTGATAACTAGCATACCCTCGCTCCCGACCAATGGCACGGTCTATCTCAAGGCCTACGCGGTTGTCGACGGGTTCGAATGCGAATCCGATCTGGAGACAGTCATCGTGACGGAATCCATCGGCGATAACCTGTTCATGCAGTTCTTCAAGGATCTCCAGAACTTCATATTCAACGACCTCGGCCTCATCAACTTCCTTCTTCTGATGTGTGTGCTCATAGCGATCCCCGTCATCGTGGTCGTGGCAAGGCCGAAGAAGCGCAAGGTGCAGGCACAGACCATTGCGACGGTTCCCGCACCTGGCAGGCTTGAGCATTACCAGCCCGTGACGGGAGTGCACCACCTACCTCCGCCACCACCGCCACCGCCTCGTTTCGAGGCGTACGTGGACATCGTGGGCAACAACATCGTACCTGAAGTGATCAAGGTGGTCGAGGGAACCAAGGTCGTTTGGGTGAACCGTACTTGGGCAGCTCCTCCAGGCGTCGGCATAAGGTCCGGCACATTCGATACATCTGGCGAGCATCCGGACGGACTGTTCCAGAGCGGCCTGCTCATCGCGCCCGGGGATTACTGGAGCTGCACGTTCCACAGGTCCGGCGTGTTCCAGTATTATCTGACTTCTGTTTGGTTCAAGGCGAAGATCATCGTCGAGCCGTACAAGAGGAGCAACGGACCGCAACCCTCGACGAGCGCGGAGCCAGCGACGCAGAAGAGATCTCCGGGAAGCTGATGCGCATCCCCAATCATATCGAGTTCAGAATTCAGAAGTGTTTTGTTTTCGGGTTTTCTGGGATATGGGGAAGCGAGTCCGGCCAAGCGGAGATCGAGAGGATTCATAACACGCGTTCGGACCACCACGAGGGCGTTCACACCCTTCGCCAGCGCGTCTCGCTGCGGTCACTCCAGCGCATCAATCTTCCTCTTCTTCGCTTGGTTGCGGACCCGACTTCATTTGTTTAATTCTCGGACTGACCCTTTCCCTTGGGTTCGTCTGCGGGATCATCTGAGCTGCTGTCATCTTCCGAAGGGCCGGCGTTCTCATTGCCCTCTCCCTTGTCGTCGTCACAGTCGCTGTCCACAGTCTGTTCGAGCGGTGTCTCCGGCTCGACTGCCTGGGCCTTCTCCTTCTTCATCTCAGGCTCGTTGGCCTCCACCTGCTGCTGTGGTTCCTGTGCAGCCAGCTGCTCGTTCTTGCATCCCTCGTCTGAACCCTTGTCCTCGACCTTGGCATCTAGAGACGCGTCAGCTGCGGACTCGTGGTCCTCTGAGTGCTGACTCTGGATCTGGGTGTTCTCACCCTGGTTCCTCTCCCTGTGGCGGTAGCAGTGTCCGTTCTGTTCTCCGTTGCCTTCCTGCTCATCGTCATCCTGATCCTCGTCATCATCATCGCCCTGATCCTCATCGTCGTCGTTCTGGTCCTCATCCGAGTCACCCTCGTCATCATCGTTGGTCTGATCATCCTCAGAACCATCAGATGAATCGTCGTCAGAAGTATCATCTGAACCATCAGATGAATCGTCGTCAGAAGCATCATCTGAACCATCAGATGTGCCATCATCGCTGCCATCGTCCGATGAGCCATCGTCGGTCGGGGTCGTATCATCCGTATTTTCGTCGGGTGATTGTTCATCTTCTGGCGGGATGTCTGCCGAGATATCGGGCTTGTCATTGCCTCCTATCAACGCCACTATCAGAACTGTCGCGATAATGAGTATCGCTGCCACAGCCGCCGAAGTGAGCAATCTCTTGCTAATTCTAATCGTTTTCACCTCCCATTGCTCCGCAACCCATTTGAATCTACATGCGTCATCGGTGAATCTATTATTTAATGCATTTGTGTCCGACAGAGATTCCTGGCATCGGCCGTCGCTGTCAGACACAACCTGTTATAGGCTCCCCGCTCGGCATCCCTCGACTCACCTGATCACACAGTAATCACGCGGGATGTCTCATGGGATTTCGGGCAGCGGTGTGCCTCCTAGGCACTCGACAACGCTCGCATAACCCGTGTATAGAAGAGTGATTCCATCATAGCTCAGGTGGCTGCTCATGAAAAGGCCGTGCAACTGGTTGTAGAAGTCCTCCATGGCCTCCAGACACAACACGACGTCCCCTGCGTCCAGGGCATATTGCGCGACGATCAGCTTGGCAATGAGTCCGTTCTCCGAATGTCCTCTCAGCTCGGAAGCGACCGAAAGGACGAGTGGCACCAGGTCGATCGGCTGGCATGGTCCGGTCACAGGCGGCTCCACCTGCGTCTCCACGAGGATCTCCACTGACGAGAGCGGGACCTCTCCGGACTTGCCGCCCATCACGCACACTGAACCATCGGTCATCATGACTGCTCCGTGTGCGCCCCTGTCCTTGATCATGTCCGCACTCGCGGTCCATTCCATGTTCTTCATGCAGAATATCTCGGTCGTGTCCGTGCTTCCCTCGGAACTCGATGATCCTGCGGCGATCAACTTCCCATCGGACAGGCCTGTCAGAGAGAACCGCATCCTGGGCTGGGTCATATCTCCGGCAGATGTCCATGAGTTGGAAGTGGGATCATAGATCTCTGCAGATGACATGACCACGCCATCGTCCATGCCCCCCGCTACGACAATCCTTCCATCCTCCAGCTCTGCAGCGGCGAACTCGTATCTGCCGCACCCCATCGAAACCGCATCCACCCAAACGCCTGTCGATGGATCGAACATCTCGCTGGTCCCTGCGATATCTCCGCCCACCGCCAATACATCCCCGCTCGCGAGCAAGTGCATCGTGAACAGCATCCTGGCGTGCTGCATCGACCCTGCAGGCTCGAACGAATGTGTCGATGGGTTGTACGCCTCAGCCTGGTACCATGTGCCCGATATCCAGTCTGTGCCGCCACTGATGAGGACCCTGCCATCTGGAAGTGACGAGGCGGCGTGACCCGACCTCGCGAAATACATGGACCCTACCGAGAGAGCACCCCCGCGCACGACATCTATTATCTCCGCAGAGGCGACCGTCCCTTTTCCGGACTCTCCTCCAGTCACTAGCACGGTACCATCGTCCAGCAATGTGGCCGTATGCCCGACGCGTGCGGAGTTCATGGTAGGTCCGGGCTTCCAGACGAGAGTCTCGGAATCGAATATCTCCGTGGTCGCGGTGGGGCCGTTCGTGGATATCCCGCCTATGACGAGTATGTCCCCGCTCGTGAGAATGAGCGCCACCGGTGAGGCCCTAGGGAGTATCATCGAACTGGCACTGGACCATTCGTAGACGACGGATGGTTCGGATGCGTCCTGAGTCATCGATAGTATCGGCATCAATGAGGCGCTGAAACTCGTTGAAAGCACCAACAGAGCTGCGACTAACGACGTCCACGAGCCCCTGAGTTCTCCACTCCCAGAGAGTGCATCCACTAAACTCTCTCCCCCTTTTCTTGACAGGATGCTGCGAAAACCACTCCCCCGAGCAGCGCGCGACCCCTGTCTGATCTCTTTGTCCAAGTGTCGGAAGACCGTTCCTTATTAAGGTTTTTTGGGTACTGAGGTTCGGTATAGTTATCGGGCGGTGTTGTTG
>JACZKW010000046.1:0-11181 GCA_014859835.1 Thermoplasmata archaeon
TGGCGAAGGAGACTACAACCTGCCAAGCGCTCCTCCAGCTCCCGGGAATAACCACCGGGTCTGGTGGGACCGTGACGGGGTAGATCCGTACCAGAACGCCGCTACGGCAAATACTGGCGGCATATATGAAATCGTCATAAAGCTGCATGCGACCAGCGACACGACAGCGACTGCCTACATGAACATAAGAGGGCTTGATCAGGGCTTCGAGACCGACGGCAATTGGAACACCATCGAGCTGACTCCGGCGGGCATGACATGGACGGGCGACATGCACCACTTGTTGGTCTTCTACGGACTCTATGGTTACGGGGCGACGCACACTGCAGAATTCAGTGACATAACAGTGACTCAGTGAAGGGCGGGTGCAAACTTATTGAAACCTCTTTCATTGTCGTTTTGACTCCTCTGTTCGCGGTCAGCGAGGTTTGGTCATCGCGCTGAGCCGTGGATGAAACGGGATGAATGGCCCTGGCCAGTTTCACCGAGCACAGTCCACTCTTTCCTCTTGGGTTCTCTTCCGACATACCTTATGCGGAACTTGGGAAATTGCAGCCACCAGACGACCGCCCCGCACTGTCCGCATCCAATCTCCCTTCTGGATACGAGCGTTCCGCATGCTGGGCATTTGTACATATATGACACAAACAGTCTATTGACTCGATGGAACTTGTATTCCTTCAGTGCGATCGCACTCAATATGAACATGAATCCTGAGAACAGTAGCGTGACGATAAGCACCATTGCCGAGCCGCTGATGATCAAGGCCGCGATGCCCAAGGCTACGAAGACCATCCCCACGGCGAATGCAACGACTGTACCAACGAATGATGCCCTGTCCTGCCCCCACTTGTTCTTCTTCACATTCTTGATCTCCGGGCCGAAGATGTAGCTGATCGCCAGTATCGCGAAGGAGAAGATGATGACGATTAGGGGGATGATTCTGAGAAGATCGTCCAATATGATAACGCCAATGAGAGCCACCATGTTCAGCGTAATCAATGCGAGAGCGCTGAGGTGACGCATCAGCGGTCGCCTTCTCCCTTCGATGAATTTTCCTGCAAGGATCGGCCTCACTCTCTCGAAACAGTGCCTATCCAGGGTCATCTCGTATTCCGTATCGATTCCTCCCTGGAGAAACATCGTCGAGGTGTACTTGCCCTCCTCGAAACGGATGATGTCTTCGTATCTGATTTCAAGAAACTCCATGCCTCCGAACCGATGGATCCGGATCGCTCTCATATACACTCGGTCCGGAACAGTCTCGGGCGAATACATATTCGATGATGATTTGTAGGATTCATAGAGCTGATTTGCCTCCGGCTTTCGAAGGAATATGATGCGTCTATCTGTCAGATACAGTGTTCCCCAACCCGCTTCAGGATAGAATTCTACGGATTCCCCTCCGAACGAGGGGTAGAAATGATTGTTTATTGAACCGCATTTATGGATATTCAGGAGTGATTCGGTTTCAAAGAAGAGTATCTTCTCGCCAGATTCAGGAATCAAATGCCCTGAGAAGTTGACAACGAAGCCAGAATAATCCTGGACCGCCCTCACTTCGTATATGCTATTCTTCCCGTCCAGATCCCCGACCCGCATGCTCCAGCACCAATCGCTGCATCATATCTCGTAGCCCTGACGGCCACGCCATTTCCTCAGCCAAGATGGATGAAGTTCTTGATAACAACTTCCATACTCTGTGTACGTGATTGCCGTTGAGCCGTGGATGAAACGGGATGACTGGCTCTTCTCCAATCAGGGCCTTTTTGTACCGGGATATAAACCTTTTAATCGCCTTTCCTCGTGAAATCGGTGGTTCAACTCATGCGGCATGCAACCCGGACGGGTGGCTCATTTCTATCGTAGAGAATCGACACCGAGCTAAACTCTTCATCTCTGATTCTCACGGTCATTTCATCGGGTTCGGAGCGTGCGAAATCCTTACTATACGTCATTCCCTTCGTGGTTTCGAATGGTACGCAAATCTGAAGACATGAGGCTGAGACGCCTTACGGTCGCAGCCAAGAATCTCGGGGCCACCGAGGCCAAGGTTGTGAACACTGAAGACATTGTTGTTGACAAACGTGTCCGGTTGAAGTGTGCTATTCCAGTTTGCGTGGACTACGGCAGGCATCTCCTGTGTCCTCCGAATGCAATGTCCGTGGACGAGTTTTCGGAAATAGTGAGACTCTACAAGAATGCAATCATACTCCAGGTCGAAGCGGATGTCGATTCTTCTGACAAATCGAGAAGACATCTGGACAAAGAGGTATGCAAGAATGTCGAGAGATCCACGGGTTCCGCCAGGTGGGAAAGGAGACTGCACAGGCTGGTGAACCAGATGGAGACTCTTGCTTTCAAGCAGGGCTTCTATTTGGCTGCGGGCCTGACGGGCGGAAATTGCCGCCTCTGTCGCGAGTGCGTTGTTCCTCGGAGCGGCGAATTATGCCGCCACCCATTCGAGGCGAGGCCGTCGATGGAGGCAATGGGGATTGACGTTGCAAAAACCTGCAAGAATGCCGGGCTGCCGTTGAACCTCTCGTCGAAGAAGAAAGTAAGGTGGACGGGATTGGTGCTGTTGGACTAGGAGTCGAATGGCTTCCCCATCTTCCTGACCCCTTCTCATCTTGAGCCGTGGATGAAATGGGATGACTAGCCATTTCTCAATCTATCGATGGACTCTGCGTACTGTGGTTGCGTTTCAGTCGACCACTGGCAACATGACATTGAATATGGCGCCTGCCCTCGGGTTCCCCTTCTCCCTGTCCTCGACCCAGATGCGTCCGCCGAACTGCTCTGTGATGGATTTGACTATCGATAGTCCGAGTCCTATGCCCTTGCCGCCTGATACCCTTGGTGCGAATTTGTCGAATATGGCCAACTTCTTGTCATCTGGCACGCCGACACCGTGGTCCGCTATCGATATCATCCACCAATGACGACTCTCCTCCTCGCGCCTCGTGATTGAGATGTCTATCTTCACATGTTCCTTAGGGTCATATTTGATCGAATTGTTCAGCAAGTTCTGGAACAGGTCGTGCAAGAGGTCGTTGCCTCTTACCAAGCACCTGTTGTTCGACGCGTCTATGCTTATGGATACCGTCTTCTCCGTGCTCGATTCCTTGAAATCCTTCGCTAGTCCTTGCAGTATCGGGACGAGATCAATCGTGAGCATCTTCTCCGTCCCCTTCTCTTTGACGAAGACCAGCTGCTTGATCCTCGAGATGAGATCGTTGCTGAGAACGATTTGTTTCTTGGCCTTTTCTAGAGCCAGGCTCCTATGTTCGTCCTGCACATCCTTACGTGTGGCCATGTCGATCAGGACACCGATGCCCGTGTTGTAGCCACTTATGTCGTGGAACAGCAGTCTGTTGAGCATCTCGATATCCTGATTGCTAGAGACTATCTCCTCAATCAGGTCGTTGTTGCGGAACGCGAGCGAGACGATCGATCCATATACACTCATCATCTCAAGCAGGTCCTTCTCGAACATGCCATCATCGGGTCGGTCCATCGCATATATCACCGCGACGATATCGTCATGATGGTCTCTAAGAGGGATAACGAAGAGGTCATACCTGGACTCGCCTTCCTTGCCAGTCGCATGCGACGATTCCTGAATGGTCTTTATCATCTTGGAATCAACAGGTCTGATCGGGATCTGCGAGAGTCGGTGCTCGGTGAACTGCATTGTTGGGATCCAGAACAGATCCTCCGTGAATCGGTACGCTGGATCGCAATCGATGTGGACCGTCTTCGTGAAAATAGTTCCGACGTCTCCTGACGAATCGTCGTTGACGAACCTGAACAACCCCTCCCTCTCGTCCAACAACGCGACCTGACAATTCATGAATCCCAAATGCGATGAGAGGAAGTTCCGGGCCGCGACGAGCATCTCAGACCTATCCATTGCCACAACGATCCTTGTAGCGAGATTGAGCAAGCCCGAGAAGACTCGCGCGCGCTTCGCGCTGGCATCGAGTGTCGATTCCTGGGAGGTCCACATGTGGGATAGCTCTATGGCGATCGATGCAATCGAAGCGAGGATCTCGAGCTGAGCGATGATATTCCGGGATAGCTTTCGGTGATTCGTAGTCTCCATTATCTCTATGCATCCCAGCTGCTTGCCGTCCTTGTCGAAAAGGAGCGTGTCTGTGAAATCCATCGGATGCCACTCGTCGGGATCCTTCCTCGGCGGGAGATTTCTGGGAACACCATCATAGAACGACTTGTCGAAATCCTCTATGAGCACGTACTCCCCAGGTGCGAAGTATGTGAGCGCGCCTATCTTGTCGGATATTTTAAGCGTGTCCTTCCAGCTCTCAGCGGTATATGTGACTTCTTTGATCTCCCTCGCCTGGTCCTCATCGTACCCAACCAGATGTCGCACCATCCATACGCCAGTGCGCGCGTCGGTCCTGTAGATGACCAGCTTCTTGATCGGGAACAGCTCGGTCGCTGCCTTGCCGATGATCTCCAGTATCTCCACTTCGTCCCTGTGATGAAGGACCGCCATGGATATCTCTAGGATCTTCTTCGCGAGGTCGTCGCTGATCTCGTGCTCTATTATCTCCTTCTCGGGCCTGTCCTTGTATCCTCTGCTCGAGGAGGTCTCACCAGAGTCCACACCAATCGGATGCCATCATGGTCGTCGACCGATATTAAGTGAGCGGGCATATGTGCAGCTCAATTCGGACTACCAGGCTGATGATTGTCCGTGAGCACAACACATAGGCAATCATGGGGTGTGCCACATTCTATTCATCTTCTCTCGATAAATTGCACTTATTCTAAATAGGGGGACGTGATACCCTTTTGGAAAACAGGTCTTAGGAGGCCTCTGACAATGAGAAAATGGAAGGATATCCCACTCTGGAAGGATGTAAGCCCAAAGCAGTGGACTGATTGGAAGTGGCAGGTGAGGAACCGTATAACGGATGTCGACACACTGGCCAAGGTAATCAATCTGACGCCTGAGGAGAAGGAGGAGATTCGTAACTCGATGAAATATCTCCGCATGGCAATCACTCCATACTACGCTTCCTTGATGGACCCGAACGACCCGATGTGCCCGATCAGACGACAAGCGGTTCCGACATCTGCGGAGCTCCATATCAGCAAGGACGATCTGGTGGATACCGTCGGTGAGACGACCGATGCGCCTCACGAAGGACTGACTCACAGATACCCCGACCGCGTGCTCCTGCTGCTCACAGACCAGTGCAGCATGTATTGCAGACACTGCTGCAGGAGGAGGATCGTCGGCGTGACCGACCACGCCCGCAGCTGGGACGAGATCAAGGCTGCTATCGATTACATCAGGGACACCCCGCAGGTACGAGATGTGCTTCTCTCTGGAGGGGACGCGCTGCTGGTCTCAGATACGCTCTTGGAGAAGGTGATCCGGGAGATCAGGAAGATCAAGCACGTCCAGATAATCAGAATAGGCTCGAGGACCCCGGTGGTCCTACCCTACAGGATCACCCCATCGCTCGTGAAGATGCTCCGGAAGTATCACCCTATCTGGCTCAATACCCATTTCAACCATCCGAACGAGATTACGCCAGAATCGACGCGCGCGGTGGAGATGCTCGCCGATGCGGGTATACCCGTGGGCAACCAGACGGTCTTGCTCAAAACGGTCAACGACTGCCCGATGATCATGAAGAAGCTCTGTCAGGACCTGACATACATCCGGTGCAGACCATATTACATCTACCAATGCGACATAGCCCAGGGTCTTGAGCACTTCCGGACGGCGATATCAAAGGGGATCGAGATCATCGAGAACCTCAGAGGCCACACATCTGGCTACGCGGTCCCTCAGTTCGTGATAGATGCGCCGACTGGAGGTGGGAAGATACCCGTCGGTCCGACCTACCTGATATCACAGTCGGACAAGCGTGTCATCCTCAGGAACTACGAGGGCGGCATATTCCAGTTCCCTGAGGTCGAAGGCGACAGGATAAGCCGATGCCCGCCGAACTGCAAACTATGCGAGACATACGAACACCTCGAATCCAAAGACGGTGTTGCTTCAGTCCTGTCTGGGAGAAAGATGTGCCTCATACCTCAAGGTAACATACGGGAAGAGCGCAGGAAAGGGTACGGGAAGAAGTCGAAACCGAAGCCGCCAAAGTGCACCAACTTCTGAAACCCTCTGCGAAACCATTTCCCTTCTTCATTTACCCATGAGCGATGCCTTGATTATCTTGTATGTTCCGGAGTGTTGGGACCAGCTACTCTCCGCCTCATCTATGTGAATCCTCTTTCGAAAATTGGGGCCGTTCGTCACGAATGTCTCAATCTCCCCTCCCTCCCCTGAGACGCTTATCCTGAACTTCTCCCTCAGCTTCTCAAGGTCCTTGATCGTATCGGAGGTGATCACCCTCCCGAGCCATTCCTCGTCGAAGCCATGGGCGTACACTCCTATCACCATGAACTCGAACCCCGCATGGACCATGTCCTCCAGCAAGGTCACCTGGTTCTTGCGCCAGAGGGGGGAGTACAGGGGTTTGCCGAGTCCGTGACATATCCCATTCAATCGGGTCCACTGATAGTCCGATGCTATTGCACCCGATAGAAATCCGTCGACATCCTCGTCTGCCATGAGTGTCTGGATGTCCTCTAGTTCTTTCTCCTTCTCTCCGGAGCTGGTCCTGTGTTTGATCGGTATCTCCATGGCCTCGGCCTGGAGCTCAGTCCATCGGATGTTCGGATGGTGGAACATGTACGAGTCCTCCCTTTCGGGCACGACTGTCAGGAGGCTGGCCACCTCCCATCCTTGCTGCTGGGATAGGTATATCGCGTAGGTCGAATCCTTCCCGCCCGAAAACAATGCAGAGACTCTCATGTTCTTCGGATGCGCATATGTTTCTAGATGGTTAATAAGGACTGCCATTCCGGGAATCTGGTTGCGTTTATGTACCTGCAGGCCAATGCACTCGAACGTGTACTACTGTCCCAAGTGCGATAGGACGATCTCCAGGGAACGGCTCCTGGTGATCTGCACGGAGCTCGAATCCAAATTCGGAAAGAGCCCCGCGACCACGTTCTGTTGCCCTGTATGCGACACCGAATTCATCGACTTGGACAGGGTTTCATCCGGGGGTGAGAAGCACGTCGGCGACACGAGGAAGAGGGCGGATTAATGCTCATGAGATCACCAGCCCCACCTTCGCAGAGGCTGCGAAGGATGGAGCGATTGCCATCCTGCCGATCGGCTCCATGGAGGAGCATGGCTCTCATCTTCCGCTGGGCACGGACTCGATGCAGGCTGAGGAGATCGCGGGCCGGATCGCTGACGAATTCAACGCGCTGCTTCTTCCTCCAATCCGTTATGGTGAGTGCAGGTCGACCAGGAACTTCCCTGGAACAATCTCACTTAGCTTCGAGACGGTGTGTGCTCTGACGATTGACATCGTGTCTGAGCTCTCGAGGAACGGCATAGATAGGATACTGGTCCTTACTGGACATGCAGGTTCTGGGCACATGGCTGCGATTCGATTGGGCGTCCAGAGAGTAGTTGAGGACGATCCCGAACTCAAGGTGATGGTGCTCTCCGACTACGATATAGCGTACGAGCTGAGGGGAAAGGAATTCCCCGGCGATGACGGTCATGCTGGACTCATCGAGACTTCCAGGATACTCAACCTAAGGAAGGATCTCGTTGGCAGGGAGAGGCCTGTCGGAAAGGGGAGGCCTCCCAAGTTCATGATCGTGAACGACCCCGAACGCTATATCCCGACGGGTGTGATGGGAGATCCAAGGAATGCGGATGCTGACAGGGGCAGACGGATTGATGATTACGTCGTCGATGAGCTGTGTGCGCTCATCAGGAAGAACTTCGGAATGATGTCTCGCGGCAAGAAGCGAGGCGGACGCAGAGGGGACTGATTCAATGGATCATAAGGAGATGGCTGCCAGGGAAGCAGTGAAGTACATCGAGGATGGGATGATCGTGGGTCTTGGAAGCGGGTCCACTGCCAGCATTGCGATCAAATTGATCGGCGAGAAGGTCAAGGGCGAGGGGATCGACATCATCGGGATACCGACATCCAAAGCATCCGATCTGCTCGGTCGAGCGGTCGGCATCAAGATTGGAGAGCTCGACGACCACCCACATGTAGACATTACCATCGATGGCGCGGACGAGGTAGGTCCGAAACTCAATCTCGTGAAAGGCCTCGGTGGCGCCCTACTGCGCGAGAAGATCGTCGCTGCAGCCACTCAGCTGGAACTCATCGTCGTTGACGATTCGAAGCTCGTGCAGTTCATCGGTCAGAAGTCGCCACTGCCAGTGGAGATCGCGAAATTCTCATACAAAACGACCATGCTCAGGCTCGCATCGTTGGGATGCTCGCCTGTCCTGAGGATGATTGAGGATGCACCGTATGTGACAGACAACGGGAACTACATCGCGGACTGCAGATTCCAGAAGATAGCGGATCCCGCCGCGATGGAGATCAAGATAGACCATATCCCTGGAGTCGTCGAGAGCGGACTATTCATCGGTCTCACGTCGAGGGTCATAGTCGGAAGCCCCAGTGGGATAAGAATACTAGAGAAACAGTGCATGCTCTGAGGATCATCGGGCGGTTACTTCGCCTGTTCCTTCAGCTGCTTGATGTTGATATCGATCATCTCGATCTTCTTCCTCTCCTCGGCCTCTATCATCTCGATGATCTTCTCGAACGGTATCGCAAGCTTGTTGGAGTGCACGGGTCTGCCCTTGCCTTCCTTCTTTATGTCTCTCTTGGCGACCCACTTCCTCCTCCGCAGCTCCTGCATAGCGATCGAAACCTCTGGCTGTCTGAGACTGGTCGCACTCTCTATCTCCACGGAAGTCGTCTCTTCCTTCTTTCGGAGATAGACCAGGGTCTTGGCCATGTTCTTAGACAGACCTGTCCGCATAAGGAGTTCGACGAGCACTTCGTCCTTCTTTGTTAGCCCCTTTTCCGTCATATTATCTGCCCACCCATTTATTAATTACCGAATATATATTATTTCTCATTAGAATGCGACGATAT
Organism: Thermoplasmata archaeon; assembly: GCA_014859835.1. Lineage (GTDB taxonomy): Archaea > Thermoplasmatota > Thermoplasmata > UBA10834 > UBA10834 > UBA9653. The sequence goes on from JACZKW010000046.1 coordinate 9,033, forward strand.
TTATCTGATGTGTTACTAGGTCGCGTCGGGGACGCGCACGCGCGCGCGCGGCATCGTACGAGACTGATGCCTGCCCCATGTAAGCCTCAGCTGAACTCAACAATGCTTTTATATAGGTTCCCGCTTACTCGTTCAACGCCCCCAGGGGTCGCTGATTAGCATGAAGATGCCAAGGGTTAGAAAGGAATATTGCCCGAAGTGCAAGAAGCATACGGAGCACGAAGTCGAGAGGGTCAAGACTAGGCCCAGAAGCGAACTCAAGTGGGGTCAGAGAAGATACAGGCGGGCCACCTCTGGTTATGGTGGTTTCCCGAGGCCCAAGTATGGGGACCGCCAGAAGCCGACGGTGAAGGTCGCGCTAAGGTATAGGTGCAAAACCTGCAAGAAGGCTCACCAGAGACCATGTTTCAGGGCGAAAACCTTCGAGCTTAAGGAGGTATGATTCTTGAACGAGATCCCAGCTCCAACGAGCAAGTTCATCAATGTCAAGTGCCAAGATTGTGGCAACGAGCAGATCGCTTTCAACAAGCCCGCGACACATGTCAAGTGCAATGTGTGCGGTGCCACGCTGATTAAGCCCACCGGAGGGAAAGGTCTGATCAGGGGGCAGCTGCTCGGAGAGGTCCATTAATGCCACGAAAGGTAGAATTTCCAGAAGTGAGCGATCTAGTCATCTGCAGCGTGAAGAACGTCAAGAATTTCGGCGCTTTCGTCACCCTCGACGAGTTCGAGGGCAAAGAAGGTTTTATTCACGTCAGAGATGTAGCCACTGGCTGGGTCAAATACATCCGAGACCACGTCCGAGAGGGCCAGAAGGTCGTGTGCAAGGTTCTCGGTGTGGATCAGGAGCGCGGACACATAGACCTGTCACTCAAGCAAGTCAACGATCACCAACGCAGGGAGAAGATCCAGGAGCGCAAGAACGAGAATAAGGCGGAGAAACTCTTGGAGATCGTCAGCGCAAAACTCGGGAAGACGATCGATGAAGCCTATGATGAGGTGGGTGAGACTCTGATATCTGAGTTCGGCACCGTGTACGGTTCATTCGAGGCGACCGCCGCAGACCCCTCTGTGCTGGATGACCTCGGGATCGCCAAGGACTGGATCACTGCCCTCGTCGAAATCTCAAATGAGAACATACAGTTGCCCTCGGTCACGATCGACGGCACTCTCGAAATATCAACACCAGCCCCCGACGGGGTCGACCATCTCAGGACTGCGCTGATGTCCGGTCTGCAATTCGACGACGCCGAGATCGACATCCTATATCTGGGCGCTCCAAAGTACAAGGTCACTGTCACCGCTGAGGATTACAAATTGGCCGAGAGTGCGTTGAAGCACTCGATCGACAGCATCTCGTCGGAGATTGAGAAATCTGGCGGGACCGCATCTTTCAAGAGGAAGGAAGAGCTGTGAAGACCCTGCTGATGAAGTGCCCTTCGTGCAGATCGTACACATTGCGCGCGACTTGCCCGAAGTGCGGAGGGACAACATTCATGTCCATGCCTGCCAAGTACTCACCTGAGGATAGATATGGTGTGTATAGGCGGCGGCTCAAGAATGAGATGTCGGGGGTGTAATAGATGGACGACATCGTTATAGTCTGGAAGGAGAAACCTCAACTCAAAGATCCGATTATGATCGAGGGTCTACCTGGAGTGGGCAACGTAGGCAAACTCGCGGCCGAACACCTTGTCGACCAGATGAAGGCTACCAAGTTCATAGAGATATTCTCGAAGCATTTCCCACCGCAGATTCTCATCAATGATTCCGGTACCATCCGCCTCGTGAACAACGAGATGTTCTATGTGAAGAGACCGGATTCGCCCAACGATATAGTCATCCTGGTTGGGGATTATCAAGGGCTGACCCCTGACGGTCAATACGAGCTTTCCGATAAGGTCTTACAGATATCGAAGGAGCTCGGGATCAAGAAGATATTCACGCTCGGCGGGTACGGGCTGGGCCGGATGATCGAGACGCCGCGCGTCCTAGGAGCCGCCACGGACGATGCTTTCGTCGAGGAGATGAAGGGCAACGGAGTCACATTCGCCAAGGGTGAACCGGGGAGTGGTATCGTCGGTGCCAGCGGCCTCCTGCTAGGGTTGGGCCTTCTATACGATATCAGATGCGTGTGCCTCATGGGGGA
>JACZKW010000047.1:0-142193 GCA_014859835.1 Thermoplasmata archaeon
GAAGGGTACATTGATCCCTCCGGAAACAGGAATGCCATATTCCATTTCCCATTCGGCCGCCGGGTAAATGACGCGCTCAGTCGGTCATACGCGTGGGTGCTTTCCAAGAAGCTCGGGTGCAACGTGACCATATCTGTGACCGATGATTGTTTCATGCTCACAGCGCCCAGGGATTTCAAGTTGGATGGCATAGAACGGCTGCTGAGTTCGCGGGACATAGAGAACATCCTGAGGGAGGCGGTCAAGGACTCCGAGCTGTTCCATCATAGGTTCAGACATACGGCGACCAGGAGCTTCATGGTCCTGCGCAATTACAAGGGCCGGCAAATGTCAGTGGCGAGGCAACAGCTGCGCTCTCAGCGATTGTTGGACGCATTGCACGAGCTATCAGACTTCCCCGTCATGTCCGAGACATATTCCGAGATTCTTACCGAGGTGATGGACCTCGAGCACGCACGGGAAGTACTGTCGACGATCGAGGGCGGTACTCGTTCGGTCGAGTACATCCAGTTCTCTGGAGTACCGTCTCCTTTGGCGCACAACGTGATACTGATCGGTGTGTCCGATATTGTCCTGATGGAGGATCGGAGCATGCTCCTGAGAGACCTTCACAGGAAGGTTCTGGCCAGGGTGCTTGGCGACGACGCCCTATCCGAATACACCTTCGACGCGGAGACCGTGGCGGAATACTTCGACGCCAAGTCCCCCTGTATCCGGACCAAGCACGATATCCTGGACGCGTTGCGACTCGTAGGCCCCATGAATCTCTTCAAGGAGAAGGGCGAGAACATATACACCCGCTCAAAGGGGGACTTCGACGCCCTCCATTCATGGTCTACCGAACTTCTAAGGGACGGGAAGGTCCGTTCCGTATGGATCGGCGAGGACGTCTATGTCCATTCGGACGATTGGCCACTCTATTCGAGTCTACATAGTCGCCTGCACACACCTTCCGTCGTTGATGGGGCGTTGATGGATGAGCTGTCGGATGGACCTCTTGATATCTCGATGCTCATCAAGCGCCTCGACCTTGGCAAGGATGACGTAAAGGATATCGTCAAACGACTAGAGATCGCCAACCTGGTGCACAGGAGCGGCATCCGCGGAGGGCGTTTCCAATACTCGCTATCCACGCACGATCCGGTCGAAATCGACGATTGCGCCAGAGAGGCGGTGATGAGGCACCTCGCATACCATGCCCCTCTGTCCATCGAGGATATAGCTTATGAGGTCGGCACAAGCGAGGAGGCGACCGAGAAAGCTCTGAGGTCGCTCCTTGCGAAGGAGCTGGTGGTGTCCGGCAGGTTCGTCATAGGCGAACAACAGCAGTTCATGCTCGCCAGGGATTACCTCGCGTTACTCTCCAAGGAACGCCCGGTGTTCGACCGAGAGACAGTCCGCTCCTACGTCGAATCCAAGCTACTCGGCGACATTCACTCCGCGCGCGAATTCTTCGAGCGGTTCGGCGACGTCGGCATGCCATACGACATTGCCGTCAGGGTCCGAGGATTCTCCATAGAGGAATTCGGAGGGATGAGGGACCGTGGAGAAGTGGTGCTCGGCAGGTTTGTCCGGGGGAGATTGAGATATGTTCTGGCTGAGGAGGCACAGTACTATCTCGGGGTTTTTAGAAGGGGTCGTCTGTCGAAGTATGAGAGTGCCATCCTGAAGGCAGCTGAACGGTTGGGGCCCGGCACCTATCAGGAAATCGCCGAGGCGGCCAACATACCTGGGGATGTGATGCGGGAGCACTTCGAATCCCTCGATCGAAAAGGGTACTTCTTCAGGATGTTCGACGGATCGGATGTATGGACTTCGAGGAACGTGTATGCCGTCTGCACGGTCGAGCCTGAGGTCGACGGCGCGTTCGAACTCGTGCTCTCGAAGTACGTCCGTGGATACGGTCCAGTGACAGCTTTTCAGGCAGCGTCCCATCTCGACATCGAAGTCGATGCGGCCCGAGCTCTCCTGAGGAAGATCGGATCGGAACCGATAACCGTCGGTCTGGAACAGACCGAGATGTTCGTGATGAAGGATGAGTTGTCGGATATCGGAAAGAGGAGAGGGGTCGACACACGGGTTCGCGTGCTATCACTATACGATCCATTTCTTGGAGACCGATGGGTCGAGGTCACATCGAAGTACGGCGAAGGCTGGATATTCCCCGTCATCCACAACGGCCAGGTTGCAGGAATGGTCGAGGAGTGGTTGATGGCGGGAGCGATCGACATACGTGAGATCCGGCTGGACGACCGGAGTCTGCTCGGGCCTTTGCTGGACGAGCTGGACGGCGTGATGGAGTTCTACAGGTCGATCAACGTGGACATCATCCGAGTCAAACGGGCCTTCGGATCGGATGTCATGGAATTGGATGCCGAAGTGCTGAATGAATTTCATGACCATGGCTATAGAGCGTCAAACGGGATGTTGGTCAAAGGCTCTCTTGTGACGGATTGTCACGAGAGGTCGGAGTTGCTGGACGTGGTATTCTCGTTGCAGCATTGGAGCGACCTGGATAGATTGGACGACATGTCAGTCGCGCTAGCTAAGTACGGCGGCCTCAGAAGCAACTCCGAAGCGCTCACGCGCGTCGATAGGTTCGCGCCCCTCGAGATGCTTCTGAAAAATGGGTTGGTTGTCCGCGGCCACCTCGTTCCTGACAGGGTCGGATATTGCACCAAGGAAGACGCATCGGTCTATCGGGCGGCCAGGTCCCGCGAGCTGACCCCTGAGGAGAAGCTGGTCCTCAGAATCGTGAAGGACCAGCAACCGATCCGTCGGGACAGGGCGCTCACAATATCGCCATTGGGTACTGAGGATACGACAGAGGCGCTCAAATCATTGTATTCCTCCTCCATGCTTTATCTCGATACCACCCGAGGATACGTCGCGACTCCTAAGACGCGACTCTCCCGAAGGTCTGCTTGGATAAGGATAATCAGGCGCATGTTCCTCAGCTATGGCATATGCTCGGCCGAGGCGCTCTCCATGATGATCGGCTCGGAGATTCCCATGCGAGAACTGAGGGGTATCCTGAGATTCCTCGAAGGGGAGGGCACTCTGGTGAAGGGCCATCTGATCCGAGGCTCAACGACCATCTACTGGGCCACTGGGGACGCACACGCTCTCCTGGGCGAGGCGGCCCCGAGTGTATCGGCCGTGGTGGCTCCAGAAGACAACATCGTCGGATATCTTCGCGCTGGCTTCAGAGACTCCCTGCCGGAGACCGGAAGATACGCGGTCTATTCGGGATCCAAACTGATCGGCTCATTCATCGGGCGTATAGTACAGAACAAGCTCGTGGTGGACGATCTTCAGAGCGAGGATGACTGCGCAGAGGTCATGGCGTCTTTCGCGAAGAGGCTGGGTGTTGCCCTTTCAGATAGGGCGGAGAGCAGCCTGTCCGAATGGGAGATCATGGAATTCTACAGGAAGAGCCACCCTGGGATGGGTTGATTCCATCCTGCCATCATCCCTGATCTTGTGCGCATCTTGAGAATTCGCAGCCGCTGCTCTTTGCCAAGGTCCTCTCATTGAAGTAGAGGTACTCCTGCGCATAACCCGCGAAATCCCCCCATCTCTGGGTCGCGAACCCTCTGATCGCCTTGTACGATCCTTCGAGATTGAACAATCGTGAGATCGCACGTTCTATCCAGACGTCGATCGGGAACGCATCCAGTTTGCCGAAACCGAACAGAGAAACACAATCAGCGACCTTCTCTCCGACCCCCGGCAGGGTCATCAGCTCTCTCTGCAGGTCCTGGTACTCGAGCAGCTTCAATCGCCTGATCTCCGCTCGATCAATACATCTGGAGATGGAGTGGAGATATTTCGCTCTGTATCCAAGCCCGCACTTCTGTAGTTCTCTCACACTGGCTTCTCTTAGGTCGGAAGGTGATGGGAACGAATGCACCCCATCCACGATTTCGTGGCCGAACCGCATGGAGACCTCGTCGATCATCTTCGCGATCCTAGGGATGTTCGCGTAGGTTGCCAACACATAGCTCGCCAGGCATTCCCATTCATCCATCTTGACGATTCTGAGTCCCCTGAACCGTTCGAGCCCAGAGGACAGCACAGAATCACCGGAAAGCGTCGATTGGATCTCCATGATGTCATCCGACGCCCTCAGAAACTCGGAGACTCGGGCAGGCATTCTAGTTTCTCCAGGATGAGCACTGACGGACAATCGGTCGTTCTCCCATCCTAGAGTGACCAGATGTTTCCCGAGAGGACCGATCCAATCGCCCCTACCCGTCCTGGACCATCTGAACACCTGTCCACATCCAAGGGTCAGGTCCAGGTCCAGAGGCTCGATTTCTAGCGTGAATCTCATGATGGCATCTTCCAATCACCAATCATCTCTTGTATCCGAACTTGCGGAGAAGGGCCTTCCTATCGTCCGCATCTTTCTCGGTCTCCACGCCTTTTGGTCTTTCGCCGTCGATCACTCCAATGACCCCTCTTCCCCTCTCGTTCTCGACCACGACCACGTCCAAAGGGTTCGCGGTGGCGCAGAATATAGTGCATATCTCCTGCACATCACGAAGCCTGTTCATGATGTTGATTGGATACGAATCCCTCAATATGATGACGAAAGTGTGTCCCGCGCCGATGCTCATCGCATTCTCGGATGCCGATTTCATCAGGTCTTCATCATTTCCGTCTACTCTCACCAGGCATGGACCCGAAGCCTCGCAGAACGCGACCCCGAACTTGGCCTGTGGGACCGTACTGACTATCACCTCATAGATGTCCTCCACCGTCTTGATGAAATGACTCTGCCCTATCACGACATTCGCATTGTCTGGGAGCACGACCTCGACTGATTGCATCTTCATGACAGCAAACCCATTTGGCGAGAAGGTCGATCGTCGGGAAAAATCTTTCTCCGCATGGCTGGCGGACGCATTGGGGTTTCGCCACCCTCCTCCCAAGTTATCGTCAGTCGGAATCAAAATGGTTAACTATTTATCCAGGCATACCGTAGACTTGTAAATCATGTCTGAGGAGGCACTGCGAGTTGCCAGATTCTAGCGGGGACAAACTCTGCCCCATCTGCGATTCTCCACTCCAGCCCGGATCGAAGAAGTGCGGGTTCTGTGGGACAGATTTGTCCATATTCGATATGGATGTCGAAGAGCCTGTTCAGCCCATGCCTAGCGCTTCGGCTCCAAAGAAATCAATCGATACGATGGTTCGCGAGATCTTATCGGCTCCTCGCAATGAGCCCGAGGTCCCTGAGACCCCCAAGACCGAGGTCTCTGATGAATCCGCCGCGACTGCCGCTTCGCTGTTCTCGCAATCCCTATCTGATACCGGTCCTGAAACGGAGGAACCGGCAGCTGTCGAGGAAGAGGCCACTCCCAAGACACAAGTGACCGAGCCCGCCCAAGAGGACCAATTCGCATGTCCCGAGTGCGACGCAAGAGTGAGCATCACCGCATCCTCCTGTTCGAATTGCGGTGTTATCTTCTCAGACGAAGGCACAGAAGTATTCCAATGTCCTGCATGTAACACGCTCGTCAATATCGCCGCCAAGACCTGCCCTGGTTGTGGCGCTATGTTCGTCGAATCCGAGGAGGAAGCGGCTGCGTCAGTGGAACCTCAGCAAGAGCTCGAGCCGCCGATCGCTGAAGTCCCGGCCGTAAGCGAGACCCCAATCGTGAATGTGGAGGTCGAACCCGAGGATGCCGAGGAACCATCTTTTGATGAGGAGGAAGCGCCTGAGAAGGCTGCTCCTAAGGAGAAGAAGACCCGCTCACCATTCGGCTGGCTGAAGAAGCGCAAGAAGGACGATGCCCAAGAAGAGGCGGAGCTAGAGCAAGAACCCGAACCTCTGGACAAGCATGACCACGTCGAGGCCGGGCCATTGCGCCATCTAAAGGAAGAGCCGCAGCCAAGGATACACGAACCGGAGTCCACCAGACCTGCTCCAGTCCCGAAGACCACTCCCATGAATGTGGATCTGAAGGACAAAGGGAAGGAGCTTGCGAGGATGGTGGCGGAGATGAAGCCACTCCTGTCCCTGGCCATGCAGAATGAGATCGAGATATCCGAGAGTAAGCAGCTCATCGATGACGCGGCCATAGCTGGACGAGAGAGGCAGCTCGAGAAAGCCCTTGAGCTCGTTAACACCGCACGCGCGTCCCTCGTGGATTCAATAGACGAGAGGCTGGCCGAGACGCTCGATCAACTGAGGGAAGAGGCCCAAGTAGCCGAGGAGCTCGGCGGCGAGGTATCTCGATCGAAGACATACATAAGCGAGATGGAGAAGGCCAAATCCAGTGGTGATGTGGAGGCCGCTTTCATCTATTCAGACAAGGTCTCGAACGAGCTCCTTCCGATCACGGGCAGATACAACGAAGCGAAGAAGAAACTCAAATCATTGAAATCATTGCTTTCGGATTGCGAGATGCTCATACTCGATACAAGGGAGGCACGTGCATCTTTCGTCGAGGCCAACAAGGCCTTTGATTCCAGGGACTTCGATAAGGCCGAGATGCTCATCACGCAGACGAACGAGCGCCTCAACGCGGCCATCCCTGAGCGACTCACCGAAGAGATCAAGAACGCTCGTCACCTGCTCGTTGATGCGAAGATCCGAAACGTGAACATAACGCCTATGCTGACGATATTGAAGTCGGTGACCAACCTGACGAAATCGAAGGACTATTCGCAGGCGCTCAGAGAGTTGAGGGAATTCAAAGAGATGTCGAAGAAGACCATGTGACCTCGATCGATGAGGTCAGGTCAGGTTCAGAACCTCCATCTCCCTCTCCATTATCGATATCTCCTGCTCCTTCATGGTCTCAGGACTTATCGAGACTGCGAATATGCATTTCGATTCTGACACTTCATCGATTATGCTCCTCAGGAATCTGAGTACTGAATCGAAATTGGTGTTGCTGATAAGGTATTGTATGCCATCGAGGACGACCATGCTGTTCCCCTCCTCCGACATGAACTCCTGGATCTTGTGAATGATCATCTCCAGTGATGGTGGGACCGTCTTCTCCATCGAACTATCCTTGTCCGTAAGCCAGAGTATCCGTGGGTCATTTACGAAAGCATCTCTGATCCTCTTTGGGTTCATCCTCGTTATTATGAGCCCTCTGTAGTTCTCGGCCATCATTCGTTCCATCAGGACATTGCTGTAGGTCGGTTTCTCTTCCTCTATCAGGTAGCAATGGCCAGGCTGGATATTGACCTCCTTCATAATCTCCTTCCTAGTCTCTTGCACGGGGGCGAGCGGCTTGAGTATGTCTGAGATGAGGGTCATGTCGATTTCCATCTTCATTATGGTGGAGAACGCGACGACCTTGTTCAGCGTGCTCTCTATCTCACGGACATTCTGAGTGACCTTTTCGGCGATGTACTTGACTATCTCATCGCTGAGCTTCAACTTCTTCTCATGAGCCTTCACCCTGACGAGTTTGATCCTGGTGTTCTCGTCTGGCGGCAGCAGATCGACGGTCAATCCCTTCTGGATCCTGGCATTCAACCTGTCGCTGAAGCCTGGGATCGCTGTGGGTAGCCTGTCGCTAGCAAGCACGACCTGCTTTCCGGAGTCGATGAGCGAGTCGATGATGTGTACCATCTCACCCTGAGCCTGTTCATTGGCTCCTAGGAACTGCATGTCGTCGACAAGCAGGAGTTCGGCGTGGTTCAGCTCCTCCCTCAGCTTCTTGATGGCATCTGAAGTCGCACTGTGCTCGACCGCGTCGACTAGCTTGTCGGCCGGCGCGTACAGGACGGCCAATTCTCTGTTCTTGTTCAGTATGTGGTTTCCGATGGCTGACAGAAGATGTGTCTTTCCCAGGCCAGTCGCACCGAATATCAGGAGCGGGTTGTATGCCTTGCCTGGATTCTCAGCTACCGCGACCGCGGTCGCTGCCGAGAACTTCGAACCTGGTCCTATCACGAAGTTGTCGAATCTCATCTCTGGCGGGAATGACCTGGTGAACCTCTGCTCCTTCTCGCACTTGCCGCACTGTCCATCTTCCATCTCCCTGCCGCAGATGGGGCACTTCTCGCCTTTCACTGCCTCCTCACCATCGGGTGTTGTCTGGTACTTGAGGATCAAGTCGTATACATCCGACGCCTTCTCATCCCTCTTCTTACGTTCCATCTCCTGCTTTATCGAATCCTCTTCTGCCTTCCTCTTCTGTATCTTGCGGCGGATCTTCTCCTGCAGGAACTCGATGTCCGATTCTATCTCCGCGATACGAGTGCAATCGTTCAGTTTCGTTCTTATCTCCGCAATCTCCGGCTCGAGTCCGAGTATCGGGAAATTGTTCAGGATCGTCTCGAACTGCCTGAGCTTGTTCGTATCGCGCTCGAAGCTGGTCAGTTCCTTGGAGATCTCCTGGACACCTTGCTCCCTCGCCGTCTCAAGAGTCTCCACCTTGTACCCCTTCCTGCGCCATTGCTCTATCTTCTCCGCATACGGGTCGATTTCCGCCTCTTCCTTGACCTTCGCTTCGTCTCGGGCCTTAGGGGTCGGTTTGGGGGCGACTCTTCCAGCGATGTAGGCGTCGGGGAACCGGCGTTCGAATTCCTCTTTGGGGACACGACTGTGGAGCTCGATGTTGGACTCCTTGTCCTGCGAGTCCTCGAGTATGAATCTCAGCGACTTCTCTCCGGTGTATATCCTCCGCAGCTCCCTGGGTTTCGATTTCTCAAACTCGTAGATCGCCATGACAGGCGTCCCAAGCTCCACCACTATGTAACCCGTGGAGTTCATCATGGACTTCTCGAGCGTGACCTTCAGGTAACCAGTGAAACTGTATTGTTTCAGGTCCGACAGTATGCCTTTTAATGAATCAAGGCCTCCTTTGGCGGTCCTTACGATTATCCCCTCAGGGATTCGGAGATCACTAGCCATGTCTGGGTCCGCTCCGTGAATACTGTCGAAACCTATTAACCCTTGTTGCTCGTCATAACCGCTGGCGTGGACCGATGCCGCCATTACCATGTCAAAAGGCTTAACTACAGAGACAATCTTCCCAACATTCCGTCTGCCACTGTAGCTCAGCGGTTGCGCCTGCGACCATGCAGGTGCCGCTAGAGAGCGGCAGTTTCGTAAACTGCAGGCCGGGGGTTCGAGACCCTCCAGTGGCTCCATATCCACCCTCGTTGTCCAAGTGACAACTCTAATATGTCAGCGAGTCAATCGGCTTTTTGATGCCGGGCAAATCCGTTGTGTTCATCCCAGATTCCAAGTGCTCGAACTGCGGCACCTCCATCTCGGACTACTTGCAGGTCCAGGGTGATGGGAAAGCCACGTTCGTCTGCCCCAACTGCGGTAGTCCTGTTATCCGCGAGATCGTAGCCGGGGTTGCGCCTCCGACCCATCCTGACGAGGTTATCGAACTCGGGGGTGGCCAGACGACCAAGAGCCACTATCCTTGTCTCTACATTCAACCCAGACACGCTCCACGATTCGACCTTCGGAACATGGTCCTGACATCGATCCGTCCGACCAAGTCCTTGACGAATCTGTATCTGTCCACCGATCTGAGACATGCGATCGCGATGGTCCTGGTATTCAGCGTGATCTCCACGATATTCAGTGTACTCATCACGCACGATATGGCTGAAGTGGTCGGTTACACTTCAAGGGATGCAGTCGGCATCGTCCTACAGGGGGTCGTGGGATGGATCGTCACCCTGTTATCGTTCCTCATATTCGGGGTCGTGGCTGCGCTTCTGTCCCACGAGATCTTCGGAGGGCGGGGAGACAAAGGATCGACCCTCACCCTGGTCGCTCATTGCTATCCCTGGTTCGTGGTCCTTTCGATAATCCTGCTGTCCCTCTTCGACTACGGGTTTGTAGGTCTCGACCTCGCGGGCGTCGATAGTTGGGCAGATGATGAGATTCAACAAGCCATGGTGTTCGGCGCGATATTCCTGGTCTTGGTCCTTGCTGGTTTGGTGTGGATCCTGCGCATCGTGAGCAAGGCGATTGGAGTAGCAAACGACATATCGACGGGTTCCGCAGCTCTGTGCGCCATCCTCGCAGGCGTCGCTGCAGGAATAATCGCACTCATCGTCGGCTCTTTCATGCGATTGCCGATAGGGATAAATTTCTGACGACCATCATTCATCTAGGAGCCTGTCTACCATCCTCATCGCGCAGAGATCTCCACACATCGAACAGACATCGGGGGTCTTCGACTTGCGACGGTCTCTGTAAGCCTTTGCCTTCTCGGGATTGAACGACAGTTCGAACATGGTGTCCCAATCGAAAGCCTTCCTGGCACATGACATCTTCCGATCCTTGTCGCCACCCCTGCCTCTTGCGAGGTCGGCGGAATGGGCCGCTATCTTGCTCGCGATGACACCTTCTCTGACATCGTCGACGGTCGGCAGTGAAAGGTGTTCCGACGGGGTGACGTAGCAGAGGAAGTCCGCACCGTGATACGCAGCCAAGGCTCCACCGATCGCTCCGGCGATATGATCATAACCTGCGGCCACATCGCAAACGATCGGCCCAAGGACATAGAACGGCGCTCCCTTGCAGATGGTCTTCTCCGCCACGACATTCGCCTCTATCTGGTTCAGAGGCACATGTCCGGGCCCTTCGACCATGGCCTGAACGCCAGCTGCACGCGCTCTCTCGACGAGTTTCCCGAGGACGATCAGTTCATGGAGTTGCGGTCCATCGGTGGCATCGGCGGTCGACCCGGGTCTTAGTCCATCCCCCAGGCTCAGCGCGAAGCCATGTTCCTTTGCCATCTCCAGAAGGTAATCGTATTCCTCGTAGAGGGGGTTCTCCCGACCGTTCTCGTGCATCCATGCGACAAGGATCGCCCCTCCTCTGGATACGACGCCAGTCAGCCTCTTATGGCTTCTCAACGTGGAAACCGTCTCTTTGGTTATGCCGCAGTGCACGGTCATGAAATCGACACCATCCTTCGCATGCTTTTCGATGGTTTTGAAAAGATCATCGCTGGTCATCGACATCGGTCCGTCAGATTTCGATGTCCTACATATTGCTTCGTAGATCGGGACGGTCCCCACCGGAGCGTCGCACACTCCGATGACCTTCTTCCTTATTTCGTGAAGGTCTCCTCCAGTGCTGAGATCCATCACCGCATCAGCACCATATCGCAGAGCGACCCTGACCTTCTCCAGCTCCTCGGGCAGGTCGATTCTGTCCTTGGAAGTGCCTATATTCGCGTTGACTTTGACCGTCAACCCTTCACCGATGGCTCTAGGTCGGAGGTTCTTATGTCTTGGGTTGGATGGGATCACCACTCTCCCGCCTTCGAACAATCTGGTCAACTTGTCTGGCGCGATTCCTTCCGCTCTGCAGACCCCCTTCATTTCCAGTGGAGAATCGATTTTCTTTCTAGTCGCCATCTGATACCACTGCTACAAAACGACCAATCAGTATAAAGCCTTTGATTGACAAGGCGATTCATGGTATCTGACAAGGGCTTCTGGCCACAGCCAATCGGTGGCCTTTCTTTTTCGACCTGTGACTTCTGGCTCACCTTGCGCGATTCGCCCTATCATCGACCATTCCCCGCTCCATCGGCACCTGCCGATTTTTCGAGTGGAAACCAGTCGGATGAGTCGGCGATATGCTGCAATGGAAACGGAGGTGAGTTTTTGTCGTAGCCAGATAGTATTCTCAAAGATTTTATATACGCAGGCTCCATTTAAGAAAAAACTAACAGAAAAAACGCCGAACAAACAGGATGGGATGCAGCAGACCATTTACGGTGTTTGAGCTCGTCTTATGGAGACCTGAATCTGATGGATAAATCAGTTGATGATAGCACATATGATACGGAGAGGATTCAGATCCTCGAAGGCTTGGAGGCCGTCCGGAAGCGGCCGAGCATGTACATCGGCAGCACGGACTACCACGGTCTCCATCATCTGGTGTATGAGGTCGTGGACAACAGCATAGATGAGGCGATGGCTGGTTACTGCACGACGATCAACGTCGTCCTCAACGATGATGGCAGCGTCACTGTGGAGGACAATGGGAGAGGCATCCCTGTGGGCCTTCACAAGAAATACAAGCAGGATACCTTGGAGATCGTTCTCACCAAACTGCACGCTGGGGGCAAGTTCGACCGGAAGACGTACAAAGTGTCGGGAGGTCTCCACGGCGTGGGTCTCAGCGTAGTGAACGCCCTGTCCGAATGGTTGGAGGTGAAGATCAAGAGGAATGGTAAGGTCCACCTGCAGCGATATGAACGCGGATTTCCGGTAACCCCTGTGAGCGTCGTCGGCGATGCAGATGATACAGGCACAACAGTCTGCTTCAAACCGGACGCTCAGATATTCGAAGAGACCATACTCAACTACGAGATCCTATCCTCCAGGTTGCGAGAGATCGCATTTCTGAACAGGGGTCTCAAGATATCGATATCCGAGCCGAAGACGCAGCTGACGGCGACTTTTAGATTCGATGGCGGGATAGCGGAATACGTTCAATACATCAATAGGAACAAAACCTGCCTACACGAGAAGCCCATCTTCATTGCGGCCGAGAGGAATGGCGTGTCGCTCGAATTGGGCATGCAGTACACTGACAGTTATACCGAGAACATACACACCTTCGCGAACAATATCAACACGATCGAAGGTGGCACGCACCTGATTGGTTTCAGGGCGGCTCTGACTCGCACGATCAACGATTACGCCAGGAAGAACAATTTCATGAAAGGCAGCGACGACTCCCTCTCAGGCGAGGATGTTCGAGAGGGACTCACCGCCGTCATAAGCGTCCGCCTTCCAGAGCCACAGTTCGAAGGTCAGACAAAGACAAAGCTGGGCAACAGCGATATGCGAGGGATAGTCGAATCTGCAGTCGGTGAGAAGCTGTTCGAGTTCCTGATGGAGAACCCGAAGATCGCCCAGGCTTGCATAAGCAAAGCAGTCCTGGCCTCGCAGGCCAGGGAGGCCGCTAGGAAGGCCAGGGAGCTGACAAGGCGCAAGGGGCTGCTCGACATAGGCAACCTTCCTGGAAAGTTGGCGGATTGCTCGGAGAAGGACCCTTCGAAATGCGAGCTGTTCCTCGTCGAGGGTGATTCTGCGGGCGGCAGTGCGAAGCAGGCGAGGGACCGCAGATTCCAAGCGATACTGCCGTTGCGCGGAAAGATACTCAATGTGGAGAAGGCCCGTCTTGACAGGATGCTGAAGAATGCTGAGATACGGACCATAATAACCGCACTTGGGACAAGTATCGACGCCGAGTTCGACATTTCCAAGGCGCGGTATCACAGGATATGCATAATGACTGATGCGGACGTCGATGGCGCCCACATACGGACCCTCCTGCTGACATTCTTCTTCAGGCACATGGAGCCGCTCATAAGGCATGGGTACATGTACATCGCACAGCCGCCACTTTACCGCGTGCGCAAGGGCAAGACCGAACGCTATGTCTTCTCCGACAAGGAGTTGTCCGATTTACAGCAGGAGCTGGGACAAGGTTGCGATGTTCAGAGGTACAAGGGTCTGGGCGAGATGAACGCCGACCAGCTGAGAGAGACCACGATGCGTCTCGAGACACGCATACTGAAGCGCGTTACCATCGACGACGCCGTGGAGGCGGACAACCTGTTCAATCTCCTCATGGGTGATGCGGTGGAGCCGCGGAGGCGGTTTATATTAGAACACGCGCGCGAGGTCGAGGTATTGGACGTGTAGGTGATCACTCATGACTGAAGAACCTCAGGACTCTCCCAAGTTCGCCGGCAAGCTGATCATGCGCCCAATAGAAGTCGAGATGAAGAAATCCTACATCGATTACGCCATGAGCGTGATCGTCGGCCGCGCGCTGCCCGATGTCAGCGACGGTCTGAAGCCCGTTCACAGACGGATTCTCTATGCCATGAACGAGATGGGGCTTGCCCACAACAAGGCTCAGAAGAAATCCGCCAGAGTGGTCGGAGAGGTCCTTGGTAAGTTCCACCCCCACGGCGACTCGGCGATATACGACACTATCGTTCGCATGGCTCAAGATTTCTCGATGAGATATCCTCTGGTCGATGGCCAGGGCAACTTCGGCAGCGTCGACGGCGACTCCGCTGCGGCGATGAGATACACCGAGTGCAGACTCTCGGCGATCGCATCGGAGATGCTTATGGATGTGGACGAGGACACGGTCGATTTCATCGACAACTTCGACGGTTCCCTCAAAGAGCCCATCGTGCTTCCGGCCAAGTTGCCGAATCTCCTCGTCAACGGTTCATCCGGGATCGCCGTGGGCATGGCGACCAACATCCCGCCGCACAATCTGGGCGAGATCGTGGACGCCATCACACTGATGATCGACAGGCAGATCGAGGGATCCGATGTCGAGCTCAAGGATCTGATGGATGTCGTCAAAGGTCCGGACTTCCCGACCGGGGGCATAATCTACGGCGCCCAAGGCATCGTGGAGGCATATGCCCAGGGTAAGGGCAGGATACGGGTCAGGGCACTGAGCACAATCGAACACGACGAGGACACGGGCCGCGGTCAGATAATCGTCACTGAGATCCCGTATATGGTCAACAAGAGCACCCTGATGGAAGAGATCGCGGAGCTCGTGAAGGACAAGCGCATCGAAGGTATCAGCGACCTCAGGGACGAGTCCGACAAGGAGGGCATGCGCATAGTCATCGAGCTCAAGCGCGACGCCATCGAGGAAGTCGTCATGAATCAGCTGTATGCCCACACGCAGCTCCAGACGACCTTCGGGATAAACAACCTGGCGCTCGTCAACAACCAGCCTCGCATACTCACCCTCAAGGAGATGCTGGAGTATCACATCGAGCATAGGTTCGATGTGGTCAAGAGACGCACGGAATACCGTCTGAGGCAGGCTGAGAAACGTGCGCACATACTGGAGGGGTTGCTGATCGCCCTCGACCATCTGGACGAGGTCATCAAGCTCATCAGGAAGGCGAAGACGAGGGAAGAGGCGAGAAATGGCCTGATGGCCAAGTTCAATCTGTCAGAGGAGCAGACCAGGGCAATACTGGAGATGCAGCTTCAACGCCTCACTGGCATGGAGATGCAAGCGGTCCGCGAAGAATACGACGAGGTCTCGAAGCAGATCGCGGAGTTCCGTAGCATCCTCAAGGACGAGAGGAGGATCCTGGGCATGATCAAGGCCGAGGCGCAGGCCGTCAAGGAGAAATACGGCAACGCGCGGCGGACCAGGATCGAGTCAAACGCGATCGATATGGATATCGAGGACCTGATCCCGATGGAGAACGTCCTCGTCATGATCAGCCAGACCGGCTACATCAAGCGCGTCTCGCTCGACACGTATGCCGCGCAGCACAGGGGCGGTGTCGGCCTTATTGGCATGGAGACCAAGGAGGAGGACCACATCGTCGACATGTTCGTCACATCCACTCACGATTACGTGATGTACTTCACGAACAAGGGTCGGGTGTACTGGCTCAAGGCCTACAAGATACCTGTGGGCGGAAGGCACGCGAAGGGCAAGCCTGTGGTGAACCTGCTCGAGCACCTCGAAGAGGGCGAGAAGGTCATGAGCATGATCCCCGTCAAGCATTTCGACGAGGAGCGGAACCTGGTGTTCTCCACTAGGCGAGGTCTCATAAAGAAGACGAGACTCATCGCATATTCCCATGTCCGCCAGAACGGCATAATCGCCATAAAGTTGGAGGACGGAGACGAGGTCGTCGACACTGCCCTCACCGACGGGTCGAAGGAGATAGTCCTGGCGACCAAGAAAGGCTCTGCCGCCAGGTTCAACGAGTCCGATGTCCGGTCGACCGGCCGGGCGACATATGGCGTGCGCGGCATCCGTTTGAGAAAAGGAGACGAAGTCGTCAGCATGGCGGTCGTGGTGCCGAAGGACCAGCTGCTGACTGTGACGGAGAACGGCTATGGGAAGCGCTCCTTGGTCGAGGACTACAGGAAGATCAGGCGTGGCGGCAAAGGGGTCATCACGATCAAGAGTGGCGGCAGGAACGGCGATGTCGTATCGGTCCAGCCGGTCAGTGACGATCACGAGATCATGGTGACAAGCGTGCGCGGGATGGTCATAAGGATGCCTGTGAGCGGCATCAGCCTGCTCGGCAGAGCTACCATGGGTGTCAGGCTCATGCGCCTCAAGGATCGCGACAAGGTCGTGGCGGTCGCGCACATGGTCGGACTAGCTGAGGAGGAACGGATGATCGAGTCAGGACTGACCATCACCCATTGCGCCCCAGAGAACGGCGACCTCATCGATGACGAGGAGAAGGACGATGCGGAAAACGATGTCGAGAATGACGAGTAGCCAGGTGGATTTTTCAGCCATCTGGCCCGCGTCTCACTCTTGATAACGACCCGCAAACCTTTATTAGTAGACAATCTATTGAAATCCGCAGAGGAGTCCGACTCGCTCGAACAGGGAGGGCTGCACTTTGTTTAGAGACTCGATACAAGGTCTGGAAAAGGTTTTCAAGAACGACATCGAGAGGCCCAAAGTCATACTCGTCACCGGCCCTCCAGGATCGATGAAGACGAGCTTCTGCTATTCTCTGATGTCGCACTACCTGAGAGATAAGAACGAGTTCGGCCTCTACGCCACTCTCGAAGAGACGGTCGACAGTCACCTGAAGAACATGGAGAGCATGGGCGTGAAGCTCTCCGCGAAGATGCAGATATCGGATATGACCGACCTCAGGGAGATCGACCAGATCGACGAGGTCATCGGCGATTCGGCACAGACGGATTACGTGCTCTTCATAGAGAAGATGATACAGCGTTTCAGGAGGACTCATGGAGACAAGTTCTCGATATTCGTCCTCGACTCGCTGGGCGCGCTTTACTCTCTGATGGAGAACGCGGAGGACATGAGGAAGAAGATGTTCTATTTCTTCAAGATGCTAAGGGACAACAACCTCACATCATTCATAATCATGGAACGGTCGTTGACAGGTGAGTCGCAGCTTCTCGGAAACGAAGGCTTTCTCGCAGACGGCATCGTGATGCTGGGCCTTGACCGCCAGAGGGGTAAGCTGGTGAGATACCTCCAGGTTGAGAAGATGAGAGCTGCGGAGCACAGTATGGAGAAGCACGCCATCGAAGTCAACAACTCCGGGATGCAGGTGCTGGGCCCGTTGCTCAGCACTTGACGATGCGACATGGCCGACGCGGCTCGTGTTGCGTGAAACCCTACGAGTACGCGCCATCCATCCCACTGGGATTTGGCGCGTATCACGAATGACATTGTCAACAAGGAGAGGGATCGGCGATGACAGAAGACCAGAGCATTTCGCAGATAATCGAAGACGCGGTCAAGAGCCTTAGGACCCAGGAAGCCGAGGTCCGCAAGAAGGACCAGGACGTTCAGACCCAGAAGTCCGAACTTCAGAAGATGAAGGCAGAACTGGAGTCCAGCGAGCAGAGGCTCCGTGAGAATGAAGATTCCTTGAGGGAGAAAGAATCGTCCCTCGAGATCAAGGTTGCGGAGATCACAGCCCGTGAGGAGTCCGTCCAGACTAGCGTAGCTCAGGTGGATGCGAAGAAGGCCGAGATCCTGAAACTCGAGGAACAATCGAAGGTTGCACTCGCGAGCGCGGAGGCGAGGGAGCTGGAAGCCGTGACCTCGTTATCGGAATCGTCGCGCGCCCAGGCCGAGGCGACGCAAAAACGCAAGGCCCTCCTCGATCGGGAAGATCAGATGAAGAAGTCCGAGGAGGAACTCCAGAGACTTATGGAACAAGTGGCATCGAGGCGTGATGCGCTAATATCGCGTGAGCGTTCCCTGGCAGCAGAGGAGGAATCCATCCGGAATGATCGCGAGAGACTCTCGGAAGATGCCAGAAAACTCCTCAGTAGGCAGACCGAAGTGATTGAGAACGCCTCTATGGAGCAGGCCGATGCCATGGAAACGGCCAAGCCCGATCTTGGCGACGATGAGACCGAATGTCCACGGTGCAGGACCGTCATAAGCAAGGATGCCATAATGTGCTATTCATGCGGCCACCAGCTGAGGGATGTCGAGCCAGAGGAGATGTCTGAGGCGCCATCTGACCAAGAGGCCGATGCCGAATCATCCGAGGAGGATGAGGTGTCCTGTCCGAAGTGTAAGACGCTGGTCAGCAAGAGTGCGATAATGTGCTACGCCTGCGGCTCCGATCTGAGGGGGGCACAACCCGCGGCGGATGGAGAAGGGAGTCGCGACGAGGCGAAGGTCCCCGAGGAACAGAAGAAACCGCAGGTCTTTGTCAAGAAGATCGTCAAGAAAAAGGTTGCTTAGCCAGCATCTGCTCAAACCCTTCTTTGTCATGAAAATGTGGCAAATAGCTTTTTATATAGCCGAACTGCTTACTTTGATTCGCAATACCCAGCATCTGGGTGGGTGAACTTATGGAACACAGAGCTGGCCCTCTTCAGGCCAACAGATCTCTGAGCGCATTGATTGTCGCCACATTCGTGCTGTCGGCGTTCGCCGGGCTATTCGTGATGTCGAATCCTGCGCCTACCGCTGCACAGACACCAATCGGTGACCTGATTGTAACCGCCGGCACATACACAGTCGAGAATGTGAACCAACCTGTAGATGGTGATGTTCTCGTCAGTGGTGGGGAGCTGATAATACGGAACGCTGCTTTGCTGGTGATCAGCAACGTGGGTGTTCAGCGAACGGTGACGATTGAAACCGGCGGAACCATGATTCTTGAGCGTGGCACTCTCACCACCTATCTGAACCAGATCGATCCATGGCCGTTCCTGATTGTAGACATCGATGGAGGGACTCTCATAGCCTCGGAGAGGTCGCTATTGAGTTTCCCCGGCACAATCACCGTACAGAACGGTGGCGAGCTCATACTATATGACAGCACCATCGAGCCGCTACCCGCAGGTGATATATCCCTGTACATTTCCGGGTCCCCTACAGTCGTCATTGACGCCGCGGATGATGGGCCAGCGATCTCAGTCATTGACGGTTCAATAATGATGTTCGACTCCGAGATCACGAGTCTTCCGGAATATCCTTCGCTAGGTCTTGTCGCCAGCAATCTCACGCTGAGTGGAGAATCTACTCTGCTGGCAGTCAACAGCTACATCAGTGTTGACTTCGGACCTAACGTCAGCGCATCTGATTGGTCCACCCATAATATGCTGGTCTTGTCGGATTCTTCAAAAGCCCATCTTTACGGAACATATTTCGATGAGTATTCTGGTAGCTATTCCGCAAGATCATCTGCCATCCTTGCTGACGGCGAAAGCTACATTGCATTGCCTGCTTCCTCTGGACCAGAAGATACTACGACGGGACAGTCTTACACTGATCTTGTGGCCAGCAATGAAGGTTCAACATATCACGTCGCTCCTGGGGATGTAATGGCCATCGACACTTTTAGTGCAGGTCCTCCTGCGACAGTTGATGAAGCAACACTATACGTGAGATATCTCGTAGACGCGGGATATAACGGTGCGAGATCATTTACATGGCGCCTTGAAGGAGGAACTGCTGCATCGACTGGAATCACTCCCTTGCCATCTGAGACTTCCTTCGTAGAGAAGAGCTTCGATTTGCGTGATGCGGGAGTAACCACCACTGGCGACCTCGCTGATTTGGACATCAACTTCATACACGATGGATCGACAGGCGATGTCCAAGTGGACAGCATGTCCATTGTAATCTCTTTGGGGCCAGAAGCCTACATATATAGATGGATCAACCTGACTGTCGGCGATGAATACGGCGTGCCGATTCCTGACTGTGACATTTCATCGACATTTACGGGGTCTTTGACGTTCTCTGATCAGCCATCATTCTACTTCGGGCTGGGTGAGGGGAGTTCATCTGTTCCACCACAAGTTGTACTTGACTACATGGATGAGACTGCTGAATCATTTGGTGTCACAGGCCCACTTGGTGCCGCGACCATACCACTACTGACTGATTTGGTGTCTGGTGGCCAATCTCCCAACTCTCTGTTTGTCGGAAGTTACAGTATTACTGGAACCGTCATACAGGATGCAGTGGAGCATGCATCAAACGAAACCTTCTCATTCCCTGCATACCCTGCGATGTCGATTACAGATCAGCAATTCGATATGACGGTCGATGTCCAAGGCATATCTGCCGAGAGTCCTGACCCATCCAAGTGGTTGGTTGTTCCGCCAAACCTAACGATTGAAAACATGAGCTACTATCACGCGGGTGATGTCATAGTGGCGTCTGATGGGAATCTCACATTGAGGAATGCGATATTTGAGTTGGTCCAATCAACTGCGAATGAGAGAACCGTCTATGTCGATGGAACCGCCAACTTCGTGATCGAGGACTCTCAGGTGAACAGCGCACTCGCGATTGATATCATAGTGAAGGGTCATGGGACGCTCGAAGTCAACAGATCAGTTCTGAACGGCGTGAACATAGTGGCGATGGACGACGCACTTGTGATTCTCAGAGATACTGACTTCGATGGTACGATAACCACTTCATGGGACTCATCGGCCAGAATCGTGGTCGTCGATTCCGTACTTGCTCAGGCACCAGTACTATCTGGCAACGCATTAGGAGAGTTTACGAATTCGAGTGTTCCATCAATCGTGGTAACGGAAGACGCAAGAGCATTGATATACAGATGGATTCACGTGACCGTTCTGGATGGTGGCGACAACCCCCTGCCAGGAGCGTCTGTCTCGGCATGGTTCTTTGTGAACAGTACATACTGGTCGAGTGCACCCAGCGACGAATCGGGAATAGCACAGATCAAATCCCTTGGGACAATACTGACATCCGACGGCTCGACGTTCATCGGCAATTACAAGATCAACTCGACGTACATGAGCGACGGAGACCTGCATTTCTCTGATCAGACGATATCCATAGGTGTGATGCCGTATACCGAGCCCCTGACTGAAAACGCAACATACGCCGTGTTGAGAATGTCCACCGTCGTACTTCCCGATCTTAGCGTGAGGCCCGGTTATATTTGGACCGAGCCAACGGATGTCGTGTACAACTCTACATGTACGATCTTCGCCCTAATCGAAAACACCGGAGATAAGGTCGCGGAAGATGTCATGGTTGAGTTCTTGATAGGGGAGGATATCGAGACGGCAACTCTTCTGAATTCGACCGTGATTTCAACGATAAATCCGGACAGTCAGGTGACTGCTGATGTAGGATGGATACCCGACAGTATCGGGACATTCACGGTATGGGTCCGGGTCAACGGTGGGCTCGACGGAACACCGGATTTCAATGAGCTTTCATTCATTGACAACCAGGAATGGGTCTACATCCGAGTATTGGACTATGCTGACCTCTCGTTAAATGCGATTGAATTCCTGGCCGGCGACCCGTCGGTCATCGTGTCAAGCGTACCTGGTGGACAGACCGTGTATGTTCGCTCAGTGCTGTACAACGACGGTGAGGCTCCTGTCTTGAACCCTGTAGTATCATTGACTGTGAACTATAGCGACTCAGAGACCGAGTTTTTCAATCAGACACTGTATGGTGTTCTTTATGAGGGCTCTCAATTCGCGGTTGAGTTCGTGTATTCCGCACCATTTGTGATGAACAACACTGTTTTCACTTTCACCATGGACGCGAACCGCTATGGGGCAGTGACGGAGACGGACCTGACAAACAACGTAGTGACGGATACGCTCACCGTCCTTGATATCCGCGAGGACTTCAAAGTCGGCGTAGATGACATCTCTGTGGACGACGGCTCGAATGCTCATGAATTCGGGAGACTGATCACGATCACGGCCAACATCTACAACCTGGGTGGGACAGACCCCGGAAGTGTGAGCATCAGATTCAACCTCACATTCGGGTCTCTGGAGTATGAGATCGGCATAAGGGCGACAAACATACCTTGGGGTATGATGACGCCTGTCTTCATGCCGTATATGATAAACCAGACGATTGGTGGAACATATTCCATATCCGTATACGTCGACTATGATGACAACTATTCGAATGAGAAGAACGAGGAGAACAACGAAGCAGCGATTGATTTCGAAATCGTCGATCTCGTGTATCACATCTCCATGACTACGAACGCCGACACGGGCGAGTATAAGGCGGGCGACAACGCCTTCGTGACCTTGTATGTCTTCTATGGCGCGACTGCGCCGGATGTTGGTAGCGAAGAAGCGGTATCTGGACTGCCAGGCGTTTCCGTGAACCTCGTGAGCCCCGATAGCATAGTCCTCGTGCGCGCCGATCCGATTTCGACATCCGCTACAGGCCAAGCATCATTCAC
This sequence comes from Thermoplasmata archaeon, assembly GCA_014859835.1. Taxonomy (GTDB): domain Archaea; phylum Thermoplasmatota; class Thermoplasmata; order UBA10834; family UBA10834; genus UBA9653. The sequence continues at coordinate 22,212 of JACZKW010000047.1, forward strand.
AGTGGTGCTCCTGACAAGTCTAGAGACTGGTCAGTACACGCTGGTCCCAGTGATTCTTGAAGACGAGCAGCCTAGCTTCTCGCTTACGATAAGCATAGATGGCGAAGTCTCTGGACGTGGCATCGCGTTGTGGGTCTGGCTCGTAATAATCGGCGTGATCGTCGGATCCGTCCTCGGTGTCACTGCTTATATCTATTTCAGAGGTCTCGGCAAACTGGTCGAGTGTGGAGAATGCGGCGCATTCATCCCGGCTGGGAACAAGAGATGCCCGAAGTGTGGAGTTGAGTTCGAAGTCGGCACGATGAAATGCTCTGAGTGCGGAGCATGGGTGCCTGCGGAATCGACCGAGTGCCCCAACTGCGGCGTGAAGTTCGTCGGCGAGGAGATTGGCGAGGAGGATTACCTCGAGAAGATGAGGCGCGAGTACGATGAGATGGTCTCGAAGTACCGTGAGTTGGCAAAGCCCGAACTCGGCAAGAAGTTTAGCGACAAGAAGTTCGAAGAGTGGTGGGCAACCCAGCCGACATATATCTCATTCGATGATTGGCTCGCAAAGGAAGAGGAGAAGCGGAAGGAGGGGCCGGTACCATGCCCTGTCTGTGGCACGATGAACCCGAAGGAATCGACTGTATGTCACAAGTGTGGCACGGTCTTCGGAGTCGAGACGGAAGTGCCTCCCGGAAAGCAGCCTCCCACCCCACCGTCCTCAGGCGAGGCGTTGCCAGAATCGTCTGGAGTCGAGCCTGCCCTGTCAGGCGAGAAAGCTTCAGAACAACCGCGCCCTCCCCAGGCTGCAGCACCGAAGATGGTCATCAGAAGGCCCATCGACCGAAAGGTGGTCCCGAAGAAGATCATCAAGACTCCTATAGCCAGGGATTCGAATAACGAAGGCAACGGATCCTACAACGACGAGGATCAGCAGTAGGTTGCTGCCATCCTCAAAACTCACAAACCCTTTGACGGTTTTTCATTTCTCATGTTTCAATGCCATTAATGCGTATTGTATCGAGCCGCGGCTCATTGCAATACATGATGTCTATCGAGAACGGGATTATCGAAATCAGGTTCGCTGAGGAGGTCCGGTCTCTGCCAGTTTCGCCCGGACCTCTTTCATCACCTTGTCAGGATCCTTGTAATATGCAGATATGATGGTGGCAACCTTCCTGTGATTGTCGATGCTCATCTTCTTCATGTACTCGAGGATGTCGACACGCCTCTTGATCTCCCTTTCCATCTCGCGAGGTGCCCAGTTTCTGGCCATTCTGACCTTCTCGTACACGTAGCTGTGACCGCTGTAGTTGAAAGTGTCATCTGCTGGATTCCACGTGTAGACGGAGTTTGTGATCAGCTCATCGGTCTCGGGGTCGATGCCGACGATCTCCGTCAGTGACTTGACTCGTCTGGTCATCTTGGTCCCGACCTTGACCTGAGCCTGCAATAGCACGATATTGAGGGCGGTTATCAATGCCCTGGGCAGGTTGATGGGGTCGTTCTCCATCCTGTGAACCATCGCCTGGACATCCTCTGCATGGAAAGTGGAATAGCAGGTCTTGCCAGTTGCCATGGCCTGGAACACGACATACGCTTCCTTGCCTCTGACCTCACCGACCATCAGATACTGAGGCCTCTGTCTCATGGCTGCCGTGAGCAAGTCGAACATGTCTATCTCACCGGAAGATCTTCCAGTGATCATGCTCTTCCCGCCGAAGCCTTCTCGGGTCAGACCCGGGACCCAGTTCTCATGTGGTAGGTTGAGCTCCCTGGTGTCCTCGATGGAGACGATCTTCATCTGCGGGGGGATGAAAAGGAGAACGGCGTTCAAGGTCGTGGTCTTTCCACTCGCGGTACCTCCACACACGAGCATCGACTCTCCATGCTCGATGCCTATCCAGAGGTATGCCATCATCTCCGTGCTCATCGTCTTGAATTTGAGTAGGTCGAGCGGGGTGAAAGGATTCTCCTTGAACCGTCTGATTGTGAATGACGAACCCCTCTTCGTGACATGCTTCCCGAGGGTCGCCTGCAATCTGGAGCCGTCCGGGATCGTAGCGTCCAGAAGTGGGCTCGCAACCGAGATGTGCTTGCCGCACTTCTGGGCAAGCCATACAACGAAACCATCGAGTTCCACCTCCTTCTCGAACCTGAGATTGGACCTTATTGAGCCGTATTTCCTGTGATAGATGTACAGCGGGACGTCGACTCCATCGCACGAGCAGTCCTCTACATTGGGTTCGGCCATCATCACGTCGATGACGCCGTAGCCGAGGAAATCCCTGAGGAGATAGTACATCACCCTCTCCTTGGATACTGGATGCAACGAGATGCCCAGCTGGTCCATGAGCTCCTCGATGATCCGTCTGAGGTACTTCTCCTTCTCGGAAGGTTCCTCCTCGGTCATCTTCTCGACAGATGCGATGAGGGTCTCTTTCAGCAGAGCGAGCACAGCTGCCTCGTCCCCCAGCAGCTTAGGCTCGATCACCTCGTATGTGTACTCGTTGGCCTTGTTGTCGTACCTTATCCTGACATATGAATAATTCTGTTTGACCGGGATCATCTCGACCTCGTCGATATTCGACTCGGTCAGCTTTGGTATCTCCGTGATCTGGCTGATGTCGACCTTCACCTCGTTCTTGGTGATCGCGATCATCGCAGGTCTGGGCTTTATCTTCATAAGGAAACCGTAGTACGCTGCGAAAAAGCCTCCGCTCTTCGCCTTCTCCTCCTCTGGTGGGGGAGTCTCATCTGCTTCAGGCGCGTTTGGCTGCGGTTCTTCCGTTTCTATCTTGGCCTGCTCGGTTTCAGACATCTCAATCACGCAAACAGTATTCTGAGGGAAACAAATCCTGCGACCAACATGATGAAGCTGTGCCTCATCCCTATGGGTATGCTCCCCTTCTGGATGACACCAGCTAGCAGCCCATCCCCAACCGCATGCACCACTATCGCAAGTAGGAATATGAATGAGATATCGTCGATGAGGGCGACCTTGATGTTGACTCCCGGAATCTCCTGTAATCCCATATCCTGAGCCGCATCGTTCACCGTCGTTCCCGCCTCCTCCATCTTAGGGAGGAACTGCAGGTCGAGGATCAATATTGTCGCAATGAACACGAAGAATGAAATGTAGACGACCATCACATAGGTCGACATGGTCACGTTCCTCTCCTCCTGTGTGAGGATGGATTCCTTGGCATCATGGGACACCATAGTGAGGACATCGGCGACGTTGCCACCCGCGTCGTTGGCCTTCCTGATTATCGATGTCATTCTTACGACCAGAGGTGTCTTGACCCTTTCCGAGAACAATCTGATGGCCTCAGATGCGGGCACACCCCATTCTATCTGCGCAGCCATCTTCTTGATTTCCGGAGTCAATCGGCCATATCTGCCGGACGATGCGATGACGATCGAGTCCGCCAAAGTCATGCCGAACCTTCCGGCCTCCGCCACATCTCTGAGGAAATCGGGTAGTCTGGTCTCGATCTCCCTGATATGCTTCTCCTTCGCCGATGTGTAGAATCCGTAGGGGGCAAGGAATGCCAATATCCCAAAGATGACGTAATCGATCGGTTCGAACGGGAGCGAAAGGCTGCCTATCCCATCTATGATCGCCAAGAACACGCATATGCCCACAGCGGCGAACGAACCTGCTAGGATGGTTCTAGTCTTATCGGACTTCTCAGTGGCAAGGATCTTCTTGATCGCCCTCTCCTGTTCTGCCTGACTGAGCTTCTTCGTTGCCATCCTACATCGCCCCTTCCTGTGACATGTTCCAAATGACAAATATGAATCCAAACTGCGAGATCGGGATCATCCCCAGGACGATCAGGTACAGGAGCGTGACCATCATGTCGGAGTCACCTCCACCGACGATTGCCATGATCGCCATGATGAGAACAAGGAATAGGGGGAAAGCAACGACGACAGTGACGAAGGATTCGGCGAGCATGCCAAGTGTCTCCATCTGGGACTTCATGGCGAGCTTGTTCTCCTTCTGGTATTCATCCGCCTTGAGCAGGAAGTACGGCTTGAGTTGCCCACCTGATGTGGAAGTGGTGACGACACCCTGCAAGAACTCCTGGAACTTGGCCGAGGGTGACCTCTTCGAAGCCTTCTTGATGGCGGTCAGGATATCCGATCCCAGTAGTTCCGTGTCACGCGTGATCCACGAGGACTCCTCCGAGATCTCACCGTAGACCTTCTGCCTCGAGAGTTCCTTGAATATGACATCTATGTTGACATCCGCCGACGCCATGGCAGAGATGAAGCCCATCGCAGCCGCGATCCTCTTGTCGATATCCCTGCCCCTGGACTTGGCCTTGGAGGCCGGTGATCCCATGAGCATCATGAACGCCATCATGGGTAACAGACCAATCGCTATGCCTGATATCATGATCCTAACCATTATCGATACGCCGAGCACCCCGAAGAGGATGATGCCGACGACCACTGCTATGACCACTCCTATGGCGAATGCGATGATAGTGCTCATGAGTACATAGGCATAGTATTCTTCGACCCGTATCCTCATATGGGCCTTGTTGAGTGATTCCTCAAGGGCCTGGTTGTTGGCGCTGGTCATCTTATCGCTCGCGAACTTGCCCATTATGCGCCAGGACAAATCCTGAAACTTGGTCAGGCTGACGTAGTCGGGGACGGCGCCCTTGGTCAATCGGACTCCATGAGGTCCGATGTCCTCCCCTCTCTGGGTCAGCTTCGTCTTGAGGTACTCTCCCTTCTTGGTCTCGACCCTCTCGAAGACATCGGAGACTTCAGGCAGAGTCGACACCTCCTGTCGGCATCTTCAAACCGCTCTGGGAGGCTGCCGGGTACATTTCCTTTCGAGCCATTTCCGCCACTCCCTTCGGGTCCTTGTAATATGATTTGATGATGTTCCAGATGTCCACATGGTCAGACATGTCCTTCGATACCATGTATTTCACGATATCCACACGGCGCTCGAATTCCTCCAGCAGTTCCTCGTGTGTCAGGTTCTTCATTTCCATGATCTTGTCAAACAGGAAACTGTGGCCCTTGAAGATGAACTTGTCCGTGGCCTGATCCCATTCGTAGACCGTGTTGCTGATGAGCTCGTTCGTTTCGGGTTCGAAACCGACGATTTCGATGAGCTGCTTGATTCTCCTGACCATGTCCATTCCTACTCTTGCATGTGTCTGGATGATGACATTCCTGAGGGCAGTGAGCAGAATTCTGGGACAATTGATCGGTGGGTTCTCAAGCCTGTTGACCATGCCCTTGACAGAATCCGCGTGCATGGTCGAGAAGGTCGTGTGACCGGTCGCCATCGCTTGGAACATGGTGTAGGTCTCCTTTCCTCTCACCTCTCCGACGATGATATAGTTCGGCCTCTGTCTCAACGCGGCCCTGACGAGGTCGTACATATCTATCTCACCCGCGGCCTTTCCGTCCGGCCCTCGCTCACCTGAGCCAGATCTTGTCGTGGCGGGAATCCAGTTCTCATGAGGTAGGTTGATCTCTCTTGTATCCTCCATGGTGACGATTTTGGCACCAGGGGGTATGAATAGTGACATGGCGTTGAGCGTCGCCGTCTTTCCACTAGCCGTGCCTCCGGCTATGATGGCCGACTCTCCATGCTCCACACCGAGCCACAGATACGCGACTATCTCTGGTGATGCCGTGCCGTACTTGATCAGTTCGACCGGCGTGAACGGTTTCTCCTTGAATCGTCTGATTGTGAACGAGGCACCCCTCGTGGTCACTTCTCTCGCATAGGTCGCCTGGACTCTGTGCCCTTCCGGCGTAGTACCGTCTAGTATGGGGTTCGAGACGGAGAGCTGCTTCCCACATCTCTGGCCAAGCGATATGACGAACGAGTTGAGGTCATCCTCATCCTCGAACACGACATTGGTCTTGATGGATTCGAACTTGCTATGGAACAGGAACAGTGGGATGCCTACGCCATCGCAGGATACGTCTTCGACATGAGTGTCGCTAATCATTGCATCTATGGGACCATATCCGACGAAATCCCTCGTGATGAAGTACTTCACCTTGTCTTCCGAGATCGGTTCGAGTCTGATACCCCTCGACTTGATGTAGCTGTCCACGCTCCTCTCCAGGTAGGTCTTCTTGTTCATGTGGTCGAGCTTCGCCCACTCGTAATCGAGGATCATCTCGAAGGTGGCCTTGATCTTCTTCAACAACGCATCTTCGTCTTCGGTCAGCACCGGCTCGATCACGCTCATTATGTAATCGCTAGTGGCTGCGTTGTAAGTAACCCTCACATAGCTGAACGGATCAACCACTGGATAGAATGCCATCTCCTGGATATCAGGATCCGTTATGGGGGGGATCTCGGTGTACGGTGACCCCTTCCCGTCCTTCCACTGCTTCCTCCTAGCAGCTGCACCCTTCGCGGATTTGATTTTGATGGGTTCGGATTTGAGCCTGCTCACAGCGTTGATGTATCCATGCCAGATGCGAGCGCCTATTGGCTGCTTAGGGACTTTAACGGGTATGTCATATTCAATTTTCGCATCTGCCTCAGACAAAAGCTCACCTCTAAGGGGCCACCTCGCCCAGTGTTACCAGGATCGTCGCGTGCGTGTGGTCCAAAACGTTCACATCCTTGATCGTGACTGTCAATGTGTAGTAATCGTTCTGGGTGCCTTCCGAATCATGTAGCGTGAGAGGTCCTATTGAGAAGTCAGTATCGTATGTCAAGCCCGCCATCGAGTTGTTGAGCGCCTTGTTGAAATAGGTCAGCCAAGCGTTTCCGTGCTTGCTCACTATCGTGAACGTGAGGTCAGCTCCCACATCGCTTTCGTATACATTGGTGTTGGCATAGAGGAGATCAACGTATATCCCCTTCGTGCCAGTCCCACCCACGGTCTTGTCCAGGCCTAGCATCGAGACCTGTGTAAGCTTGACAACTCGGCTCGTGTCAACCCCTGCAACGATATTCGTGACCGAGAACTGAAGCCCCGCTATGATATATTCTCCATCTGACTGGTTGAGTATCAGGGCACCGCAATCATAGGTCAGGTGCTGCTCGACATAATACCTGTTAGGTGCATAGAAGTCGATGTATCCGCCAGCGTGTCCGTCATCGCTTGTGCTCAATGTCTGCTCGTCGCCTACGAATGTCGCATTGAACGATGGATACCCGGTGGTGGATTGAGAACCGAACTGTAATATTCCAGCTGTCGGTGCAGCGAATATCGGTATGCCCTGGGCATGTAAAGTTATCGGGACGAAAACGGGAGTAGGGGCCAGAAGGCTGTTCGAATAATCCGCGACCAGCCCGTCGACCTGGGACTTGAGGTAGATCATCTGCTGGACAACTGTCGCCATATGCGCGCTCTCGTTATCGCTCATCCAGACAGGGACGAACTGGTTGGTGAACATGCCCATGAACGTAAGGAACACAAGCAGCGACATGATGGTGCCGATTGTAGAGGCAACCCCCTCATCATCGTTCCATCTCGGCGATCGCTTAATACGGCCAATAACGGAGTTTCCAGAATAGCTATTTCGAATTTCTGACAAGTCCATCCTACCACCGAAGGGGGGTTTCTGAAGCAACCTAATCAGCGTCTGAAGCATATTTAAAGTCTTCGTTTCTGGTATCGTCTGGAATACACCTTTTTTTGCCACCCCAGATCGATCGGATTCGCCTGGTCGTATGGACCATCGATGTTGATCAATCTCGTCCGACCCCCTCATCGATACCGTCGATTTCAGTTCTTGCACTCCGCATGATGCGAATCACCGAAGATTTAATACCGAGTTCCGCCTAACTGCCCTTCCCAGCATCGAGCCGTGGTAACTCAGTTGGGAGAGTGCAAGACTGAAGATCTTGAAGTCGCTGGTTCGAGTCCGGCCCACGGCACCATTCCCTTGTCCAGGGTGGTCGAGGTGTTGCCCCTCGATCTGCAACCCTTTATTGGAATAGATTCATGTCCTTGGTACGTCCTATACGCGACAGGACGGAGGAGAACAAGAATGCCGATCAAATCATTCGAACTAGTGTCGCTCGATGCGAAGAGATTCACGAAATTGGGGGAACGGGTTCCTCAGCTCAGGGTCGATCACAATACTTCAGTGACGAGCATATCGGCGATGTCCGAGAAGGATGCCATGGTGGAATTCACATTCACCGTCAGCTATGTCGGCGTCGGGATAATCAAGATCGAAGGTAAAGTCGTATGGGACGGGGAAGCCCAAACAATCGCGTCCCAATGGGCCAACAAGAAGGAGCTCCCTCAGACTGTATTCAACCCTATCCTGAACGCGATCTTCGCGAACTGCATGCCCGCAACCGTCACCGTGGCGCGGGACATAGGCCTGCCACCGCCGTTGCCGCCTCCGCAAGTCGCGATGAAGCGGAACGCCAAGATGCCGGGCGGGAAGGACCATAAATCGTCGATGGAAGTGGCCTGATAGGCCTACGTTCTCTCATCTTATGTGGTCAAGCGAGAACGATCCGATGTTCAGTCCGGATTTGGTGAAAGAGTATCTTATGAAGGCTCTTGACTGAACCTCGCAGATACCCTTCACCGATAGGAACATGTTCAGGTTCTCGAGTTTGAACTCGATCATGCCGTCCATGAGCGATCCGAGCATCTGGATCTCCTGATCTCCATGGACGCCCTTCTCGATCGTGTACATCGAGACCGCCTTGTCTCTCTTCCTTCTGCCGGCGACTGGACTGAGGAATCTGAATGCTGTGTTCGGGTCCAGATACGCTATGAGTGTGGAGATCGATCTGAACGCCATCCTATAGTATTCGTGGTCTTTCTTGAACCCTTTGGCGGCCTTCTCCAGCGCCTTCTGGATCGATTCATAATCAGTTGGCGCCTCGACGTATTCAGTGTACGGGTCCTCGGTCTCGTCACCCATGCTCCGGGAATAAGTGTCCACGTATCTGACGAGCCCCCTGCTCTCATATTCCTCGTATCCTGAGAGCACGAACATCATCTCGTTCCTGATCTCCTTAGGTGATTTCTCGGTGATGACCCATATCGCAGGGATGCCTTTCTTCAACCCCTCTGCGATGAATGAATTCATGAGTACTTCCTTGCCCGTGAAGGGCGGACCATAAATCAGCATGTTCGACCCGAAGGGCGCGCCGCCCAGAAGCAGATCATCGAGTCTGGTGGTCCCAGTCTTGACCTTCTCCTGCTTGAGTTCGATGAGCCTGTCCTGCTCCCTCTTCTCAATCTCATCTGTTATGAGCCCCTGCTCCCTCGCACGGAGTTCGTCCTCCTTCATCGAGAAGTACTTCTCCTTGTTCCTAATCTCCTCTTCCTTCTCGGTGATCTGCCCCTGCAACTCTTCGAGGCGTTGCTTCGTGGTTAATTCGTCAGTGTTCATGAGGCTGGCTTTCTGCTGGGAGGCCCTCTTCAGTTCCTCCTCCAGGAGCCTCTCCCTGAACATCAGGTCTTCCTCTCGGCGGATCATCTCCTGCTCTTTGTAGGCCAACGGTTCCTTGAGCTTCCTCGTCTCGTCGTCTCGTATCCTCAACTCTTCCTTCAGCTTCTCGATCTCTTGCTCTCTCAGAGCGAACGACCGCTCGAGGTTCTGGGCCTGTTCCAACCTCTTCATCAGCTCCGGGTCCAGCACGGAACCCTTCATCTCTGATATCTTCGCTTTCTCTTCCAGATGCTTCATGTCGAATTCTGTCCGGGAGAGCTTCGCCTCCAATCCGTGTATCTGCTCGTTGAGCTCGCGTTCCTTGGCGGAGGACTCCTCCAGCTCCTTGATGCGTTCTTCACTGTCCGAAGGCCCTCTGCCATAGGACATTATGCCTTCCTGGAGCGTGTTCTCCTTGGCCTTGAGCTGTAACTCATAGGCATCGATCTGTGCCATCCTCTGCGATAGCTCGATCTCCTGGCGCTTGAGGGTCTGTGCATCCACTGGCATCTCGGCGATACCCTTCTCCGTCTTTTCCCTGAAATCCCTCAGTTGGCTCTCGAGCTCCATGACTTTCAGTTCGAGATCCTCCTTCCGGGCCATCTCGGACGCGAGCTTGTCCGCGAGGTTCTCCGCATCAGCTGGCGCCCCCTGTTGCTTCTTGATGAACTTGATGACTGCGATACTTCCGCGTTTGACGTTCTCCAGCTCCTCCTCCAGTTGTTTCCTGTGAACGCGCTCGGCCTCGACTTCGCTCTTCGTGTGGGCTAATTGTTCAAGGACGGCCTGAGGATTGAACCCATCCGTCTCGAACTGCTTCAGCGTCTGTCTCAGTGTTTCGCGGAGTTGTGTGATCTCCTCTCCGTGCTCGAGCATCTCCTCGGGCACGCTCTTCTTAGGTATGGAGGCGCTCTTGATCTTGGGCTCATCGAGCCATGACTCAAGCCCCTCCTCGGTGCCAGCGAGCCATTTGGCCAGTGAATCATCATGGGTGAGTCCCGGTTCGGTCGTGGCCACCGCTTCCTTCTCCTCATGGTTCTCGCCAGAGATCCATGCGGACAGACCTTCGTCCTCCCCAGCCAGCCAATGGGCGAGTTCCTTGTTCTCAGGGTTCACCTGCGATCGGGCACCCTTGAGTATCTTTGCGGCTAATTTGTCCCCAATGCCTTTGATCCCGGCCAGTTCGCCAAGGTCTGCATTCTGCAGGTCATTGACATTCCTATAGCCGGCTTTGAGCAATAAATGAGCCTTTGCCTCGCCGACTCCCGGGACCGACATAAGTCTCTCGACGTCCCCCTCGCCCGAAGGAGAATCCTCTACCAAGGGGGCAGCACAGTGCTCACAACTGCCCTCGGAAACGGAAGACTCCTGCCCGCAATTCGGACATAAGGCGTGTCGCTTTTCCGCGTCATCTTTTTTCGGCATTCTTGTTCTCCTCTGAGCTTCGAATGGGTCGGACTTGTGAAATCAACTCTAGGGGTTATCATTAATCCCAATATAGCACGTTTTCCCATAATGTGCCCCATGTAGTGCATTCGAGACTATGAATATGCTAAATAACCTGGTCTCCATATATATACTTGCTCGGCCCGTGTTCGGAGGCCAGTTATTCTGAATTCATCTATCGGTTACTTCAGGCTAGACACATCGTATCGCGTGGTTATAGGTCGGTCCGTACCTCGCACTCCTCTATAGACTCGACCAAAAGGCCAATAACCCACGCATTGATTCTTAGATGCAAAATGACTGGAGACAGGGGTACGAAGGACAAGAAGGAACGGATCGGAGTCTATGTGTGTCACTGTGGCACTAATATAGGTGGCACGGTGGACTGCAAGCTGGTGACGGACTATGCCGGCACTCTGGATGATGTAGTGGTCAGTAGGGATAACATCTACACATGCTCCGAGCCGGGCCAGAATCAGATAGCCGAAGATATCAAGAAACATGGTCTCACGAAGGTCGTTGTCGCATCATGCTCTCCGAAGATGCACGAGAAGACCTTCAGGAAGACCCTCCAGGACGCAGGTCTGAACCCGTACGTCCTTGAGGTGATCAACCTGAGGGAACAATGCTCATGGGTGCACAAGGACAAAGCAGAGGCGACCAAGAAGGCCAAGGACCTCGTGCGCGGCGGCGTGTCTCGTGCGGCCCACCTGGAAGGTCTCAATCCCAAAGAGATTGAGCTCTCCAAGGATGTGCTTGTCATCGGCGGCGGGATCGCGGGGATATCATCCGCCCTCCAGCTGGCAAATTCTGGATATCAGGTCCATCTGATCGAACGGAACCCGAGCATTGGTGGGAGGATGGCTCAGCTCAGCAAGACCTTCCCCACCCTCGACTGTGCTCCGTGCATCCTCAGCCCGAGAATGGTCGACATTGCATCGCATCCGAGGATTGCGCTGTACACAAGGTCTGAGGTCATATCCGTATCCGGTTCTCCAGGCAACTATTCCGTACGAGTGAGGGTGGCGCCGAGGGGCGTAGATCTAAAGAAATGCATCGGGTGCGCGAAGTGCGAGAAGGTGTGCCCGGTGAAGGTCCCCGACGAATTCGAGGAAGGATTGTACGAGCGCAAAGCGATCTACAAACCGTTCCCGCAGGCAGTCCCTGCGGCTTACGTGGTCGATTTCGACAACTGTAAGGAGTGCGGAGCATGCGAGAAGGTCTGCTCCGCCCATGCGATAGATCTGGATGAGAAGGAGCGATTCGAGGACCTCGAGGTAGGTGCGGTCGTGATCGCAACGGGCTTCGACCTCTTCGATGTCAGGAAGCTCGGAGAATACGACACGTCGATTCCCGATGTCATCACAGCGACCCAGATGGAGCGGCTGATGATCAACGAGTGCGGAGCTGGGATGGTCCTCAAACGCAAGACCGATGGCAACAGGGTGAAGAAGGTCGCCCTCGTACTATGTGCAGGTTCGCGGACGCGCAAGGTAGGCATGCCATATTGCAGCAAGATATGCTGCAACTATGCGATCAAGCAGGCCGTGATTCTCAGGAAGACCTTCCCATACATGCAGGTTTACATCTACTATATAGACATCCGATCGGCTGGCCGCGGGTTCGAGGAGTTCTATGTCCGCTCACAGGAGGAATTCAATGTCAAGTACATGCACGGCCGTGTTTCCGACATCCAGAAGGGTAAGAACGGCATCATGGTCCGAGCGGAGGATGTCACTCTCGGAGAGGTCATAGAGAACGAATTCGACATGGTCGTCCTATGCACCTCGATGATGCCTTCGGAAGGGACTGACACACTGGCGCGCACACTCAAGGTACCTCTCGGGGAAGACGGGTTTGTATCAGAGAAGCATCCAAAGCTCGACCCTGTGTCCTCGCACCGGTCAGGCATTTTCGCTGCGGGTGCGATTCTGGGGCCAAAAGACGTTCGGGACAGTGTCGTGGATGGGAGGAGCGCCGCTGCCCATGTGATCGAGTTCCTCGGGTCCGGGAAGATGCTGCTCGACCCAGTCAAAGCTCTGATTGTGGATGCGAGCAGGTGCATTCAGTGTGGGGCATGTGAGTTAATCTGTCCTGTACATGCGATAACCGTCAGCGACATGCCTCTGATCGATCAGATCGCATGCATCGGTTGTGGCGCCTGCGTATCCGAGTGTCCTACACATGTGTTCGATCTCGCGCACTACACTGACGCGCAGGTCGATGCCGAAGTCCGCGGCCTTTTGGCAGAACCGTCAGAAGATGTGAGGATAGTCGGCTTCTTCGGTGACATCCTGGCATACGTCGCAGCCGACTCGGCCGGTACTGCACGCATGGAATATCCGACCACCTTGAGAATTCTTAGGGTGCCTTCTGCAGCCAGAGTTGCGCGGAGGGAGATACTGTTGACATTCGCAAACGGTGCGGACGGCGTCATGCTGTCCGATGAGGAAGGGGGCGAGGTGGCGGAGATCGTCGAGCGCCGCGTGAAGGCGCTCATCCCAGAATTGGACCAGCTTGGGATTGGCAAGGAACGCCTAACCTTCGTCCCGATGCTCCTGCCGATCTACAAGGTCCTGCCGAAGTTCGTGGACACTTTCGACAAGAAGATCAAGCAGCTGGGCCGACTTTCGAAAGAGGCGAGGAAGAACGCTCTCGAAGCCGCAGAAGAGCAATATAATCCCGTGTTCAAGAAGCGCCCTGAATAGCCTTCATGCGTGCATATGCGCATGCGCCCGGCAATGACGAGTGCGCATGGACGTGAGCCTGCGCATGCGTGACTCCAGCCTGAGTAAACCTATTTATATCCAGATTTCCCATAGGAATCTATACTCCTCGCCTGGCCGAGCGCAGAGGTGTACTATGCAGAAAAGGGTTCTGATTAAGATAAAGAAAGACGGCACAGAGCTCAGCCTGCGCGAGGTGCTCGAGAAGATCAAGGAGCTGCAGGACCAGAACCCTGATCTGGATGTTTTCTTCGACGGGGACGAATATGCGATTTGCAGCAGACCAAGGGACGCTTCCCAATAACCGTGATCCGGCCGGCCATCGATGCCTCTCCCGGCTTCTGCACGAGGATGTGTGACACATGCCTGGGCGAGTCACGATCGGTCTCTTCAATTCCTACGACCCAGTGAAGTTCCGTGAGGCTCACAGGCGCGTCTTGGCAAGAGCCGGGCCGCTCGCGCTTGCATTCGATTGCAACCTCGCCACGTTCGGTTTCCCTTACGATATGGAGCTGTCAACCCCGGTCGAAATAGCCAAATGGGTCTCGACCACGACTACCATCGGGGAGAGTGGGGGATATCTCGTGGAACTCTCGGAGAAGGGTAGATTCTCGTGCTTCGATTTCCCAAAGAAAGGCTTCCCTCCACAGATGGGTGAAGTGATCATCACCACAAGGAAACCGCAGCCTGCGAATGCAGCGTCGACCGCTCAGGTGAGGTCTATGGTCGCATCTGGGAAATCAGCGTTGCTCGTATTCGGTCTGGGCCCTCATGGGTTGCCAAAAGATGTGTTCAACATGGCTCGCATGCACATGGACATCACTGGCCGCGGTTTATCTCTGGAAACTTGCACCGCATTAGGAGCCGTCATCGGATCGCTTCTAGGCAGATGATGATCGAAACGGTGATTCAATCAATATACGGTGTATTCGAGTTCCAATTCCGGGACAATGACACTCCCGCTCTTGGTCACGCGACCTATGATCTTGGCACCTTTGCCTGCAGTCCTCAGAACATCGTCGGCTTCCTTTCCCCTGACCACGATACAGAATCCCATGCCCATGTTGAATGTCTGATACATCTCCTGGTCAGTGACATTCCCCAGCTCCTGGAGCACTTCGAACACAGGATTCGGGGTGATCGGATCCGTTATCTGGAACCCTACCCCGTTCTTCAGCCTCAAAAGATTCCGCAATCCGCCACCGGTAATGTTTGCCATTCCTTTGACTTGGTGCTTCCCGATGATCTTCAGGACCTGTTTGACATAGATCGTGGTCGGTTCCAGGAGTTCAAGACCGATCGGTCTCGCGAGTCCCTTGACTCTCTTCCGATATCCAATCCCGTTCCTCTCGATTATCTTCCTGGCGAGTGCCAATCCATTCGAATGGATCCCTGAGCTCGGCAGTCCTATGAGTGCGTCACCAGGCCTTATCCCCGCGCCTGTTATGATGCGTTTCTTGTCAACGATCCCAAGGCACGTCCCTGCAAGGTCGAGCCCATTCACGAGTTCTGGGAGGACCGCGATCTCGCCGCCAACTATGGTCATGTTGGACATGCGCGCGCCTTTCTCTAGCCCCTTACCTATCTCGGAGGTGACCCTGGCGTCTGGTCGGTCGATCGCTATGTAGTCTACGAATGCGATCGGTTCAGCGCCGACGCAGATGGTATCGTTCACGTTCATCGCTATGCAATCGATTCCGATCGTGTCCCATTTCTTCAGCGCGTCTGCAATTAGCAGCTTGGTGCCGACCCCATCCGTGCACAGTGTGAGCGCTCGGTCCCCAAGGTCGAGCAATCCTGCAAAATGACCTGGAATGTCGAGAGGCTTCCCGACGCCTTTTCTCTTGTACTTCAGATGCTCGACAAGGGCGTTTATGCTGCTCGATTTCTTGTCTATATCGACTCCAGCCTGCGCATAGGTCATACCTTTTGGCACTGGGTTCGCCTCTAATCTGCATTGCATACCACTTCTATACTTTTTGCCTTCCCGGTGGGAATCAATAAATCCGATCGAGGGAATGGGGATGGTCGTGTCGAAGCAATGGCGGGCCCAGCGTAAGAGGGATTATTACTACCGCAAGGCCAAGGAGGAGCAATATAGGAGCAGGGCGTCCTACAAGCTTCTGCAGTTGAACGAACGCTTCGGGATGATCCATCCTGGCGACACGGTGGTCGACCTCGGGGCCTCTCCTGGAGGTTGGTCACAGGTGGCGGTCGAGCTCGTAGGCGAGGGATCGAGAGTGTTCGCTCTGGATATGGACCGCTTTGTTCCGATTGATGGGGTCACATTCATACGAGGGGACATCCGAGATGCCGATGTCGTCGCTGGCCTTCTCGAACTCATACCTGAGGGTGTGGATGTCGTGATATCTGATATGGCGCCAAACATAAGTGGCAACTATTCATACGACCACGCCCGATCGATCGAACTATGCGAACACGCTCTCAGGTTCGCCTCCACAGTACTGAAACCGAACGGCAATTTTGTTGCGAAGATGTTCTTCGGGGATCTAAGCAAGGATTATGTCGCGTCCGTGAAACGCTTGTTCTATAGTGTGAACGTCCATCATCCACGCGCTTCTAGAAAGACGAGCTCAGAGGTCTATGTCATCGGCCTGGGGTCAAGGAAACCGCGGTCTAATCCCAGAACCTCTTAGTCCTGGCATAGGTTATCTCCGCCGCCAGGAGGTCTCTTAGGAATTCGTACTCCTCCATGTGACATCGAGCGAGTATCCTCGCTGCCGTGTCCACACCCACTCCTCTTCCTACGAGGGCCATCACCGCCTTCTTCCCATGAGCCGTGACCAAGTTGGCGTTCTTGTATATCCTCTTCAGAGTCTTCCGATCCTCTTCACTCGCGGTCCCTTTCTTGAGTATCTTCAAATCCTTCTTCACGTATGGCTGTATCGCAGCGATGACGACTCCACCGCATTTGCTGCACGAGATTCTTTCAGGAAGGTTTGCGACCTTTCCCTTCCGTTGACTCCTGCAATTCATGCAGACCATCACGATCTCCTCGGCCTGCAATCTGTCACTCAGTGCTATCAGCACGGTCTTGTCTGCCCTCTGCGGCTGGACGATATGCCTTCTCTCGCCTATGGCCTCGAACCCCATCGGCGACAGCTTGCCGGTGACCAGCTCTATCGCCCCCTCTTGGATGCGTTTGAGCACGGTCGCCGTGCCTTCGACATCCATGTTCTCCCATAGGGTCTTGGCGATCGCCTCCTCGAACATCGGCGAGTATTCGAACACGTCGACCAGCTTCGAAACGTTGAGCATTTTATAGTCAGCATCCTTCCGAACCGCGCCGAACTTCTTGGCTACATGTACGAACTGCCAACGCAGATCGGAAGAGTTCCTGACGATCAGCCTCATCAGCTGGTGCAGGGTCGATACGTCTGTCTCCTTGATCACTCGGACCACGTCGCTCACTCCTAGTCCTCTCGGTGTCTCAAGCACGATGGAATATGGCTCCGTGTTCACACCGATGCTCTCACCGAACCGCGCTGCAAGCAATGCGGTGATCAGCTTCGCGATGGTCTCATTGACCTTGGTGCCGAAGCAGCAGTTGATGACTATCACACCGTCTCCCTGTTCGATCGTGATCAACTTATCGCTCGGAACGACATGGTCCTTCTGACCAGACACCCATTTGGTGATCTCCTTCTTGGTCGTCTCGTCAGCCGGATATATGTCCAGCGGCAGGAGCCGCCGCATGGCACCGACCTCTTGCGCGATTTCATATGGGACCGGTATCTCTTCGCCTATCCAGGATGGGGTCGCCCCGATCTCGTTGATCTGCTCAACGATGACTTCATCCTCTCCGACCTCCACCACCCTCCAAGTCCTTCCCCTCGCGACGAATGTGGCATATGGTTCAGCGTAGCTGGCAACGAAACTCTCATCGAGGGTTCCGATGATACTTCTCGAGGATACGTCTCTGATCTTGTAGGTGCGCTCATCTGGTATCATAGAGATGTTGTCGAAGAAATGTCTCATCCCTGTGGTCTTGCGGCGGAATTGGTTTTCGTCGTTCCAGATGATGTGCAGCTCTCCCAATAGGCGCAGCACCTCGTCAAAATCCTTTCTTATGAGGTTCCTGAATGGGTAAGCTCTCCGGACGGTCGTGTACGCCCATTCCTTGTCCACCTTCGGTTCGGTCATCGTCATAGCGACGATCTGATTGGCCAGGACGCTGAGTGGATTCTGCCTTATCCGATAGCGCTCGAGCTCCTCTACCATCGCCTTCCTCGCTATCACCATGCTCTCCGCGGTTTCCGAAGGTGTCGTCGTTATGATCTTGCCAAAGGAGACGGCATCGTGTCGGTGTCCCGACCGGCCAACTCTCTGGATCAGCCTCGTGACCTGTCTCGGGGAGTTGAACTGTAGCGTGAAATCGGCGGAGCCCACGTCAATCCCGAGTTCGAGCGACGATGTGCATATCAATGCCTTGAGCTTCTGCGATTTGAAATCGTCCTCCATCTGCACTCGAATGTCTTTCGACAGAGAACCGTGATGCACGCCCACAGTGAACGACTCGTCCCAAAGGTGGTATCTGACTCCCAATGCCTCTGCGTAGTCTCTCGTGTTGACGAAGAATAGGGTGGAAGTGTTCTCCTCTACCAGTTGCCTGCTTCTCTTCATGCAGGCCACATGCTTCTGATCGGTCTGAAGCCGGTCCGCCAGCGATTTGTCGCCGTCCTCCACGGCCGGGCTTTCGACGGATATCCTCATATCCTTCATGGCCGAGATCCTGAGTGAAGTGACCGTCCTTCCCTCTCCCGCGAGGTACGCTGATATCTCATCCACTGAACCTACGGTTGCCGAGAGTCCGATCCGCTGGAACTCCCCCGCGAGGTGCGCGAGCCTCTCCAGGGCAACCGACAGTTGAGCACCCCTTTCGTCCTCCGCGAGTTCGTGTATCTCATCGATTATGACGTGCTTTACGCCGCCCAGATGCTTTCTCAGGTTGCGGCCAGTGAACATTATTTGGAGTGTCTCGGGCGTGGTTATGAGAACATCTGGAGGATTCTTCGATTGCGCCGTCCGTTCAGATTGTGAAGTGTCGCCGTGCCTCACAGCGACCTTGAGTCCGACGGCATCACCTATCTCCTCAAGGCGCTTGAGAAGATCCCGATTGAGAGCTCTGAGGGGTGTCACGTATACGCACCTGATGCCCTCCCTCTTCCCCGTACTGAGCATGTGCAGTATGGGAAGCATCGCAGCCTCGGTTTTCCCTATGCCCGTTGGGGCAACGAGCAACACGTGCTCTCCTGCAAGGATCGGAGGTATCGCCTTCGTCTGCGGCTCAGTGGGCGCGAGGAACCCTCGATTCGCGAGAAGATCCTGGATCCTCCTATCCAGTCTCTGGAAGACGTTCATCTACTCTGACTCAGTCCACATTTGGGTATAAAACCTTCCGCCTTAGGTGGATGAATATCCCTCGTCTTGCTTCGATAATTATCGCTTCGGCAATGGTCTAATCGCATGGAATGCACTCCCTCGGGTTCATCCACATTTGCGAACGTAACTCTTATGTATATTCTTTGATCCGTCAGTATAGTTCTAATCTTGTACCAAAACGACTATCTATCGCTACTTTCGATTTGCGACCAACGAGGGGGAAAAACCTTGAGAAGGAGAATATCTGGAATAGCTGTATCTATGCTCATGCTGATTGCTGCCATATCCATGGCAAGCATTGCTGGGCTTGCGAAACCTGACTTCATGAACAAAATGATGGCTGGGCCATCCGATGACGTAGCCGAGTGGACTATAATGGTCTACTTGGACGGTGACAACAATCTTCAGCCCGACGCATTGAACGATCTCGCAGAGATGGAAGTCGTCGGATCGGTCGGTGATGTCAACGTGATCGTCATGATGGATACCTTTGATGCTATCGAGGGCACGCACTGGTACTTCATCGAAGCTGGCAGTGATCATGTCAATGTCGAAGAGGGGATAAATGCCTGCGAATGCGAAGCGATAGCTGGCGGATGCCCGGGCGAGCTCAACATGGGTGATCCCGCGACGCTCACTCACTTCCTCGAGACTGCCGTCGCATATGCACCTGCCGATCATTACATGCTCGACCTATGGGACCACGGCGGTGGCTGGTGGGGCGTCTGCTATGACGACAGCTCCGTATCTGAGATTGGCTACAAAGACCGGTTGATCATGGATGAAGTTGCGAACGCTGTCGAGGCATCGGGCGTGCATCTCGATATCATCGGATATGATGCATGTTTCATGGGAATGGTCGAGATAGCCTATGAGAACAGGAACATCGCGGATTACATGGTCGCATCGATCACCACCGTACCTGGTCTCGGTTGGGATTACACTGGATTGTTGAACTCGATTCAGGCGCTGGATGAGAAGACTGCTGAGGCGGTCTCAAATTCGACCGTTGATGCGTACATAACATCGTACGAGATCTGCGCCGGCAGCGGAATCGCAGGTTATCCGTATGTCAGCGCGTCGGTGTTCGACTTGTCGAAGGTCAATGACCTCGCGGTTTATGGTATCGATCCATTGGCCGAGGCGCTTCTGGATTTCGCGGACGACTACTACCTGAGAGGAGCTATTGAATCTTCTGAATCACGGACGCCTCAGCTGCAGTTCGCGGGCGAGCAATTCCCGTTCGTGGACATCGGTTGGTTTGTTACGCTCATGGCCGACAAGATACCAGGCCTGGAAGCACTCTGTGACAATACCTTCGCGCTGCTCGACGAAGCGGTCGTTCATGTGAGCTCGGTCACATCAGATTACGGCGGTGTCCTTGACACCTACGGCATGTCGATCTACTTCACATGCTCGTGGGACAAACTGTACGAGAACTACTTGACCAGCAATCTCGACCTTGTTGACGACACGCTCTGGGACGAGTTCCTGTTCGCGTTCTCGATGGTATACGTCGAGTGATTCTGTCCAGGATCGACGAAACCTCTTAATCAATTCATTTCCCGGGAGGGCAAAGCCTCCAACCTACCGGGCTTTTCGTGATTTTCGGAATTGTTCATCGGATCAGTGTGCCTGGCACGGGCTATGAGCTCTGCCCTGCAATCGTTTTTATCATGGACACCTCTTAACCTTCTCACGATAACGATGTCCAAGATCAAATCCGTCAAGGCCAGGGAGATACTCGATTCCAGGGGCAATCCAACTGTCGAAGTCGACGTGATTCTGTCCAGCAAAAAGATCGGGCGGGCCGCTGTGCCATCAGGTGCCTCTACCGGTGTGCGCGAAGCCGTCGAGCTGAGGGACGGAGATATGGCACGTTTCATGGGGAAGGGTGTGCAAAAAGCGGTTGATAATGTGAACAAGGTGATCGCACCTAAACTCAAAGGCAAGGATCCGAGCGACCAGAAGAGTATCGATGCGCTACTGCTGTCCCTCGACGGAACTGAGAATAAATCCAAACTCGGGGCGAACGCGATTCTGGGCGCATCGCTCGCTGTAGCTCATTCCGCAGCTGCTGATGCTGGGGTCCCACTCTATCGTTACATCGGCGGTGTGAAAGCAAAGACGTTGCCAGTCCCGATGATGAACATTCTGAATGGTGGAGCGCATGCCGATAATAACCTGGATTTCCAGGAGTTCATGGTCGTTCCTCTTGGCAAGACATTTCGAGAATCCCTCAGGCAGGGCGCCGAGATTTTCCACTCACTCAAAAACCTGCTCCACAAGCAACAGTTGAGCACAGCGGTCGGGGATGAGGGCGGATTCGCCCCGAAGCTGGGCTCCAATGAGCAGGCCCTATCCTTGATAGTCGAAGCGGCAGAGTCGGCCGGTCTCAAGCCGGGACGGAACGTGTTCCTCGCGATGGACCCAGCTGCGAGCGAAATCTTTGACGGCTCGAAGTACGTATTCAAGAAGAGCACGATGGAGCAACTGTCGCCAGAAGAGATGGTCGATCTATACGCAGATCTCTGCAAATCATTCCCGGTCGTGTCGATAGAAGATCCCATGTCCGAGGATGATTGGGTCGGCTGGAAGACTATGACGAAACGGCTGGGACGCAAAGTCCAACTGGTCGGTGACGACGTGTTCGTCACGAACAAGAAGATACTCGAACAAGGTGTTGAAGAAGGGATAGCGAATTCCATTCTGATTAAGGTCAATCAGATTGGGACACTGACCGAGACACTTGACACGATGAGGTTCGCGTCCAGATCAGATTACAAATGCGTCGTCTCGCACAGATCCGGTGAGACGGAGGACACGACTATCAGCGACATAAGTGTCGCCACTAACGCTGGCCAGATCAAGACCGGAGCCCCTTCCAGAGGCGAGAGGACTGCGAAATACAACAGGCTCTTGAGGATAGAGGAAGAACTCGGTTCACGAGCAAGATTCCCGGGCAAGGAGATATTCTCCAGGAAATAGTCTCGTCTACCAGGGTTCTGCAATCCGTGCTCGCGAGAGCTCGATCATACTTTTGATGTCGATAGCGGAAGCCTGCCTCCGAATTCGAGAGAATTCGAAATTCATATGAACACTATATTGGTGCAAGAGTGGGCAATCGTCATTTATCAAAGTCATATTCGCGACATACAATCTATATATTGCAAGAAGAATGGGCATAATGATAATCATGGGATTGGGCACTTTCCCGTGACGCA
Source organism: Thermoplasmata archaeon (assembly GCA_014859835.1). Classification (GTDB taxonomy): domain Archaea; phylum Thermoplasmatota; class Thermoplasmata; order UBA10834; family UBA10834; genus UBA9653. The sequence goes on from JACZKW010000047.1 coordinate 44,407, forward strand.
ACCAGCCACTCCCGAGGTCGTTTGTCCTTATCGAAGGATGGAAACGCTGACCAAGTGGAATGGCCAACCTGCGCTGTCGAATCGAGGTGATCTATGTGAATGCGAAAGACAGAACGACCATTGGATCGAACAATGGCTCCTGTGGGAATGATGGAATGCATGCTGGAACGAATTCTGTTGGCTCAGGGAGTCCTCGTCTCGGGGAAGTGCGCATCGTCGACACCACTTGCCGCGACGGAGAGCAGATGCCAGGAGTCGCATTCACAGGTGATGACAAGTTGATGATCGCCGGCGGGTTGCAGCAGATAGGGGTTGAACAGATCGAGACATTCGCGACCTACAACGACAGCGACAGGAAATGCGCGAAGCAGCTCCGGGCACAGATGGGAAGCATATCGATAATGGGCTGGAACAGGCTCGTCAAGACCGATATCTCCGATTCCATCGGCCACGATGTCGATGCGGTCTCCATATCTACAGATACTTCCGACATCTCGCTATCGACAAAGCTCAAGATCACCAGGGAGCAACAGCTCTCTCGTCTGGTCGATTGCATCGAGTTCGCGAAGGGTCATGGAGTATACGTCTGCTTCAATGCTGGAGATGCTACGAGGACGGATCTGAGTTATCTCATCGAATTTGCAGAGACTGGGCTGGATGCGGGTGCCGATCGGTTCAGAATATGCGATACAATCGGCATCCTAACACCTTCGACTTCAGCAAGGCTCGTCCATTCTCTCATGTCACGTGTTGATATCGATTTGGAATTCCACGCTCACAATGATTTCGGACTCGCCGTCGCAAATGCACTCTCCGCATGCGAGGCTGCTTCAGCCTTTGATGGTCGTCGGATATGGATATCGACGACGATCAATGGTCTGGGTGAGCGTGCGGGGAATGTCCCACTCGAGGTGCTGGTGATGAACCTGAGAACACATTATGGCCTAGCGAAGTACAACGCGGAACACATAGTGCCTCTTTGCAGGAGCGTCGAGCACGCCAGCGGTCTCCGCATCCCACTGAACTATCCGATCGTGGGTGGAAACATGTTCACCCACAAGTCCGGGATACACGTCGATGGCATTCTGAAAGACCCTCACCTCTACGAGGCATTCGATCCATCCATCCTCGGCGTCTCGAGACAAATCGTCATAGGCAAGCACTCTGGCAGTGCGTCCATCAAACACAAGCTTAAGCTGCTTGAGCTGGACGCTTCAGCTGATGCAGTGGAACGGATTCGGATAGAGGTCAATCGAGTAGGGGAGCTCAAGAAGGACAATCTTTCTGATTCCGAGCTGATTGCGATTTACAGAAGCATCGTGGAGGATGGCGCGTTCAGGGACTCTACCCACGCCGACATTGAGAAGCGGATTTCCGCAGTCGATGCTAACATCGAGTGGAAACACTGACAGGAGTATGATGACGCATGGGGAAGACCATCGCTGAAAAGGTACTGTCATCTCATTCTGGGTCGGATTGCCGTCCGGGGGATATAGTGGTCGCGGATGTCGACTTCTGCATGTCCCAGGACGGGACCTCGTCGATGATGATGAGTGAACTCCATTCGATGGGGTTCGTTTCTCCGAAAACGAAGCGCGGAATGGCCATGGTGATAGATCACAATTCACCATGCCCATCAGCGGATGTCTCTGTGATCCACAAAGCCATCCGTAGCTTTGCGGATTCTCATTCAATCCCTCTGCATGATGTCGGGGAGGGAGTCTGTCACCAGGTCGTTTTGGAGCAGGGGAAGGTGCTCCCGGGGGACCTCGTGATCGGGGCGGATTCTCACACATGCACCTACGGTGCATTGAACGCCTGCTCCACTGGGCTCGGGTCAGCCGATGTTGCCGCGGCTGCTTACACTGGCAAACTCTGGTTCAAGGTCCCTGAAACAATGGTCCTTCGAGTGGATGGAGACTTCGGTCTGATGGTCGGGGCAAAGGATCTCATACTTACCATAATCGGGAAACTCACAGCAGATGGTGCGACGTACAAATCTCTCGAGTTCAAAGGTACCGCAATAGATTCCATGTGCATGGACAGCAGGATGACCGTCGCTAATATGGTGGTTGAGATGGGGGCCAAGTTCTGTCCGTTCGAGTTCGACTCTACCACCGCCAAATGGTTCTCCGAACGGGGTATCCACGCAGAACACGGTCTGTCTTGTGATCCCGATGCACGAGTCGAGAGCGAGATGGATTTCTGCACAGACGACATCGTCCCCATGGTTGCGAGACCGCACAGTGTGGATAATGTGTGCCCAGCATCCGAACTCGCAGATGTCCTCGTGCACCAGGTCTTCATCGGCACCTGCACGAATGGGAGATTGGGTGATCTAGAGGCTGCGGCGCGAATTCTGAAGGGCAGGACCGTGAAGAGGGGGATGCGACTGATCATCGCCCCTGCCTCGAGAGCGATATTGTTGGATGCCATCGATGCCGGCATCATGCATCAATTGATCAAATCAGGCGCTGTCGTGGTCTCTCCGGGATGTGGGCCTTGTGTCGGCACACATGCTGGCGTACCATCGGATGACGAAACGGTCCTATCTACCGCGAACAGGAACTTCAAAGGACGGATGGGCAACAACAAAGGTGTCAATATCTATCTCTCTTCTCCGGAGACCGCCGCGGCGACCGCAATCAGAGGTACGATAACGGATCCCAGGGAGGTGATGTAGTTGACGATTCTTCGCGGGCGAGTGCATAGGTTCGATCCGAACGACAACATCAACACCGACTACATCATCTCGGGGAGATACAAGTTCAAGATAGACGACATCCAGAAGCTGGCCGAGCATGTGATGGAAGACATCGACCCTGATTTCGCGAGCAGGATCGAGAAAGGCGACATCATCGTGGCAGGTCGCAATTTCGGATGCGGTTCGAGCCGAGAACAGGCTCCCAGAGCTCTCAAGGCTGCCGGAGTGTCCGTGATCATAGCAGAGTCTTTCGCACGCATATTCTACAGGAGCGCGTTCAACATCGGTCTTCCTCTGTTGACATGCGAAACTGGTTGGGTGCGCAGTGGTGACATGATCGAGGTAGACCTGTCGAAAGGCGAGGTTCGCCGGGGATCGACTGGCACAGTCATGTCCACTTCCAGAATCCCGCAGGTCATGCAGATTCTGTTGTCCGATGGCGGTCTCACGTCTCACATAATGAAACACAATGGTTTCTCATTGGAGACGGATAAGATGGAGTGATGATGAATGCCTTCTGAGGACAGGGAACTGCTCGTGCCATTCATCCCAGGTGATGGGATCGGTCCAGATATCACAATAGCTGCCCAGACCGTGATCGAAGCGGCCATCAACAAGGCCACCGACAATCGGGTCAGGGTCAAGTGGGAACATCTAATGGCTGGACAGGAATCCTTCGATATTACTGGCGAATGGCTGCCTCGCGCGACAATAGACAGGATAAAAGCGGTCGGAATCGCGATCAAAGGTCCACTGACGACGCCTGTGGGCGGGGGAATAAGGAGCCTGAACGTCGTCCTCAGGCAAGTGTTAGATCTCTATTCATCTGTCCGGCCGGTTCGTCACTTCCGCGGGGTTCCTAGCCCTGTTAAGAATCCCGAGAAGATGAACATGGTGATATTCCGTGAGAACACGGAGGACGTTTACAAGGGTCTGGAGTGGAAGCGCGGCTCAGAGGAAATTGGCAGATTGAGGCAGTTCCTCCGATCTGACCTGGGCGTAGATATCTCTGAGGATTCCGGCCTCGGTCTCAAACCTATATCTGAATTCGCCTCGAAGAGGCTGATCCGAGCAGCCATGGTGCATGGTATCCGACATCATAGGAAGTCGGTAACGCTCGTCCACAAGGGGAATATAATGAAGTACACTGAAGGGGCCTTCCGCGACTGGGGATACGAACTCGCGAGGGACGAATTCTCGGACGTGACGATATTCGAAGGAAAAGACGGAGATGCCACAGATATCGATGGCAAGATTCTGTTGAACGACCGGATAGCGGACAACATGTTCCAACAGATACTGACTCGGCCAGATGAGTACTCCGTGCTGGCCGCCCCGAACCTCAACGGTGACTATCTCGCCGACGCGTGTGCCGCCCAAGTCGGGGGTCTGGGGTTCGCTCCAGGCGCGAACATCGGCGATGGTGTCGCAGTGTTCGAACCTGTCCACGGGACGGCGCCCAAGTATGCAGGGAAGGACATTGCGAACCCAAGCGCTCTGATTCTCTCCGGCGCGATGATGCTGGATCATATCGGATTTGCAGAAGCTGCCAGGTCGATAGAAAAAGCTCTTGAGATGACAATATCCGATGGGTTTGTGACCTGGGACGTGGCGCGGCAGATTGGATCAAGCAGCTATGTTGGCACGAGGAAGTACGCCGCGGAAATCGTTGCGAGGATATGAGGGAAATCATGCTTTTGTCAATCTCTTCCTCAGTTCCTTTCTCTGTCTGCTATCGATACCCTTCTCAGTTATGACGCTGAAGATCGTGGTCAGGAGTGTAGTCCCGAATATCACGATGAGCGTGGTGTTAAGGATTAGCACACCGAGAGCGGGATCCCATATGGCCGAATCTGCCAGGACAACAGCCGGCAACGTGGCTAGTACCGCAGCCGCCAATCCCCTCGGCATGCTGGCGAAGACCGTTTCGGCATCCTCTATGTTGAGATTCCCCAACTTCCACGCGAGCATTGCAGCTATCCATCGAATGAGGACTATGACGCTTATCATCAGCAGGCCAGCGATCAGGTGTATCTCTGTGAAAGTGCTGAACCTGAACAGCAATCCGAGGTAGACGAAGAAGAAAGTCCTGACAAAGAAAGTGATCTCAGAATGGAATTGTTGTATCTGCACATTAGAGGATAATGTGAGTGATATGTTGGACAGCCGTCTTTTAATGAACTGACGGTTCCCTACGGCTAGGCCAAACGCGAGAGCGGCGACCGCTCCAGAGCTGCTGATGGGTGACAGCTCGACCGTCCCTGCAACTATGAACAATGCTGCGATCGTGATCATATATGACAGCGGTTGATTCTGAAGCTTCTGTAGCACGAAGAGCCATAGTATTCCTGCCACGAAACCAATGACCCCTCCGAGCAGGAACTTCGATGCAAGGTCCCTTGTTATCAATACCCAATTCAAATCCTCAGTCAGTATCACACGGATCAGGGACAGGGAGATGACTATGACGAGCACATCCGTTGTTATGCTCTCCATTATCAGCATAGCCTTTGTCTGCGGTCTTATCCTCATCTTGCTGACGATGGGTATCACGATCGCCCCGCTCGTGCCACCGACTATGGCACCCATGGTCAAGGAAAGGAGGATGTCGATGTTCATCAGGAAGTGGAGTGCGAGGGCGATGGTCACGAATGTGAGGAAGAAAGCCACGATGGACATGAATGCGGATAGCCGCATAGATTCAACGACGGATTTTATGTCTAGGCTCAATCCACCATCGAAGAGGATTATCACGAGCGCTGCCGAAAGGAACAGCTCTTTGAAATTGTCGATGGCCGCTAGGGCGTCATGGCTGACTAGATTGAACCGTTCACCGAATATATCTGGGCCGATGACCATGCCAAGGATTATGAGAATCAGTACATCTGGTATCCTGTATCTAGTGAAGATCACATTCCCGAAGAATCCTAGGAATATGATGGAGCCGATTGCCATGAATGCCGTTATCGTCCCCGTATCCATATCCATGCACACCGTGAGTGATTGTCTTCTCTGACGGAAATCTGTCTTACAATCCGAAATATCTCGACATTCGGAGAAACGCCCAGGTTAGTATTTTATTGTATTGGCCTCGCAGCCATCAGGCACGGATATCTCATTGCTCATATTGGATGGCCCAATCGTTATTTATCATGCACTCGATGCACGTCGTGATGACAATCGAGGGCGTTTCCTCAGATTCCTCGGATATCAGTCCTCAGGAATTCGACGTCGTGATCATTGGTGCAGGTCCAGCGGGACTAGCCGCTGGAATATATGCCAAACGAGCCGGCTTGAACTGTATCATCTTGGAGAAAGGAGTTCCTGGAGGCCAGGTCCTCACCAGTCCGATGATCGAGAACTATCCCGGGTTTCCTGAGATTGAAGGCATGAAGCTGATGGACATAATGGCCGAGCACGCGAGAAGGTATGTCGATATTAGAGAAGGTGAGGACGTTCTGCGCGTGCGCAGCGGAGAGCGGTTCCAACTCTCGACCACATCCTCGAAATATATTTCCAGAGCACTCATACTGGCAACCGGGGCCACTCACAGAAAGCTAGGCGCGCCCGGTGAGAATAAGTTGGCGGGCAGGGGCGTAAGCTATTGCGCGACTTGCGACGGGTTCTTTTACAAGACGAAGGAGGTCGTCGTCATCGGGGGCGGAAACACCGCATTGACCGACGCACTGTACCTTCATTCGATCGACTGCAAGGTGACTTTAATACACCGTAGGGGATCGTTCAGAGCGGACAAACACCTTCAGGACAGCATTGCGGAAAGGAAGATCCAGGTGCTATTCGATACTGTAGTGGACGAGATACTGGGAGAGAACGGGGTGACTAGCGTTAAGCTGAGGGATCTGAAAACCGGGGTCACGCAGGAGATGGTGGTCAGCGGCGTTTTCGTGGCGATCGGTGAAGTCCCCAGCAGCCAGCTCGCATCCGAGCTGGGGTTGAACCAGGACCCAGGTGGCTTCATAATCGTGGACCAGTCATTCCGGACGAGCGTGCCTTTTGTCTATGCTGCGGGGGATGTGTCAGGAGGTATCCGACAGATCGTCGCGGCAGTGCACGGAGGAGCGGCGGCTGCTCTATCCTGCTTTGAAGATCTGGTCAACCCATACTATAGGAAGACCTGAAACCACTCGTGTCAGGGTCCGCGATGATTGCCGTCGACAAGCCATTTCCAACAGTCTATCTCTCTCCGATGTCCAACTGCAAATAGTGTATTTCCGAGTCGTGAAGCTCCTCCATGACCAGCAGACCCTTGTCCGCGAACCCCTTCTTCTCGAACCAGCTCGATGGACCATTGGGGAACACGCCCTTCTTGGCAGCGGCCACTGAAACCCTTTCGAATCCCCAGTTCCTGAGGTCAGCTATCAGGCGTTCCAATGGTTGGGTCTTATAATCTAAGGTCTCATGCGACAGATACACGCATGTGAGGAACGCATCACCGTCTTCCTTGTCCAGAATCGGGTACGGTACCGCCGTTGAGGGCAGGAATTCTGCACCTCCGATGCAGGAACCGTCGTGGAAGTGCATGTACCCTATGTGATTCAGACGGTGAGTCTGGAGTATTCCTGCCGTCCACTCTGCCTTGCCTCTGCAGAGTCCTATGTCTTGAGTATTGGTGCAGGGTTCGCATGTTGATAGGACCGATTCGGGTGTTATCATCACTAGATCGCCTCGGACCACACTGTCCCCTTGTTCGATATTCGAAGGTGACGAATCCACAATGTCATCATCGAGCAATTGCAGAACTCGCTCCTTGGTGAAGGGACCATGCAGACGATACCGGTCATTGACTATGAGCATCTGAGGGGAGAACACCCTGTATTCCTCACACGCTGACCTGTCCTCTGAGATGTCGAACAGCTCAAGCTGCACACCCTCCTTCCAGGCGATGGTCTTGATTCGAGCCAGCAGATAGCCGTTACGAGGGCACTGGTTGCCGAAGTAGAAGAACTTGATACTCCTAACCAATCTTACCCGTCCATCTTCTCAACGCCGGATGGTAGATACATGCCTTCCGGCGATTTTCTCGAAAAACATGGAACATCGATGGCCATGGTCTTTTCGGAGCCGTTTTGCTCGTTAATCGCCGTATTATCACTGTTACGGTCGCTGGATCACGGCGGGGACGACTACAAATGCCTATGAACACAAAATCTGGGTTGGCGCAAATCATATATTATAGTGGTTAAGGTCATGGTGGTTTCATACCGGGCTGATCACACAGTTCGGGAACATATAATGGAGGTAGTCCAAATGGACGACAGACCACGCAGACAGAACCGCGACGGATTCGATTCCCGCCCACGTGAAATGCACAACGTGAAGTGTTCTGACTGTGGTGCCGACACACAGGTCCCCTTTAAGCCGACTGAGGGCCGACCAGTGTACTGCAAGGAATGTTATCAGAAGCACAGACCACCACGCCGATTCTAAGCCTATCGACTGGTCTGACTGCTAGATATCAAATCCACAAACCCGATCCTTTTCATATACACCCCTTATTAGGGGCCTCTCCGCAGATGATCGACCCTCACGCGGCGGGGAAATGTTTATTCGACCCAGACCGCTTAGACCTCCTATCTGGAGGTGAGAAATGTGGTGAAGGGAAAACTTGGCAAGACATATCACTGTGATATCTGTGGTCAGGACGTGAAGGTCACAAAGGAAGGTGTCGGAGTCCTGGTGTGCTGCAACAAGCCTATGAACGAAATGTGAGCACCCAGTCGCCGTCAGCTGCCCTCCATGCGGAATGTGGGAGCCAGCGCTGCCTTTTATGATTCTATTAGATTGAGTGGGCCCGATCGGATTTGAACCGATGACCAACTGGTCTCTCAGGGAATTTTTATTCCCGTATGAGCCAATCGCTCCGCCGGACTAAGCTACGGGCCCGTGTGATTGCTCCTAATCGCCCGATTACATATTAGGATTTCTGTGCCGTTCGCTTCCTTGACTACGGTCAGGCACTCGAACTTCAGTACCTGTAAGTCCTCGTCTTGCCGGTCTCCAATTCTACGCCCAGTCCCAGAGAGACTCTGTTGGAGAAGTTGAAGTAGCTCGCAATCAGGTTCGCTCGAAGGATCTCCTGGTCGGTCAGTCCAGCATCCCTTAGGTCCACTATGTCATCGGCCGTGATGTCCTTCGGGTCAAGAGTAAGCTTCGCGGCATATGCCAGGAGTGACTTGTTCCTGGGAGTCTCATGTTTCGAGGCATATTCCGCAAGAAGGCTCTTCAGAGCGCCAGGGTCTTTATCTACGCACTCGAGCGCTTCCGAATGGTGCACGACACCATAGGCGCACTTGTTCGCCGCCGAGACCACGACAGCGATCATCTCCCTCTCCTCCCTCGAAAGAGGCCCAGGGCCCATCATCAGTTGCTCGTAAATATCGATTTGATGCGAAAGGACGTCTGGCTCCATCCCCTCCGCTCTGAATATGTTGGCTAGGTGTCCCCGTTCCTTCACTATTCTCTCATAGACTTCCTTCGTCCTGTCCGTCGCTTCTAGGGGGTCTATTGTCCTTATCCAAGCCATGTCAAACCGTCTCCTGTCTTCTAGGGTTCTTCGAATTCAGTGTACTGACGAGGGCTGGTTATAAGCCTTGTCCTCGGCCTCTTGTGCTGCAGAGGTTAATATCCATTCCGTCAGTACGCGGGCGTGTTCAGCGAGAAAGGACGGGCTATCTGGTTCCTCGCACTCTTGTCTCCAATCACTGTCGAGCTCCTTTCAGGCTCGTCTCCACCCATCGAGTTCTTCCACCCATTCGGATTCCTGCTCCTCCTCGGTATGTATGGTGCAGGAGTCCTGCTGATCCGTGAGCTCACTGTGATCTGGCGGAAGGGTTGGGCGACCACGATCGTGCTCGGTTTCGCGTATGCCGTGGCCGAGGAAGGTGTCGCGGTCAAGAGCTTCTTCGATCCTGGCTGGGCCGATCTGGGAGCGCTTTCTGAATTTGGACGCTTCGCCGAGGTGAATTGGATATGGGCGACCTGGTTGAGCATCTTCCATTCAATGATCAGTATCTGCCTGCCGATATTGATCTTCAACCTCTGGTATCCCCATCTCAGGGAAGAACGGATTCTGGTCCCGAGGCGATTCAAGCTGGTCGGCGCGATATATCTCATAGACCTCGCATTCGCTGCGATTGTGTTCGTGTCGATTCAGGACTACTACCCTCCGCCTCTGCAGTACGTCGCGTCCATTCTCATGACCATCATCTTCGTGCTCATCGCTAGAGAGTTTCCAATCGATCTGGTGAGCGCCAGGCACGAGTTGCCAACATGGAGTCCGTGGCGATTCATCGCATTTGGGTTCACACTCATACTCCTGGACTTCATCATCGCATCTTCGGCACTGTCCGCCATGCCAGCTATAGTGGCCATCGTGACCATTTTGATGGTGAACGCGGCCGCTCTGTTGCTGCTCCAACATAAGCTCGGCAGGTGTCAGAACTCATTGCACAAGGCGAACCTCGCGCTCGGGTTCGTCCTATTCTTTATCGTCCTGGCCCCGATCCATGAGGTGTCCGATGGGATGATCGGCATGTCTGTTGTTGGTGTATGCTATCTGATGTTCATGATCGCTCTGATCAAGAAGGTGCGGCCCAGGGTCGAAAGTGTCAACCCTTTCTGAGAGATCGATGAGAAACATGTGGCGCCGTCGAACGGGTTCGAACCGTTGACCTTCCGCTTAACAGGCGGACGCTCTACCGACTGAGCTACGACGGCATGCTTGGCTCGCAGGCGCAGTTAACCTGACCAGTTTAATAAGCCTTTTGCCACTGGGGCCGTCTCGGACACGTTCAGAACCATTGCGCGGGAGCATGGACCGACTATTCGATGGACACTCGCAGCTCATTGACGGTAGAGCTCATCGTCTCCAGGATGTCCTTCAGGTGGTCGAGAAAGTCCTGTATCTTGTCGGTCGTGATCGCCCCGTCCGGCGAAGGTTCGATCAATCCCTCTTGCTCCAGGATCCTGAGAGAATACCTGACCTTGTGCTGTGGATACTCTAGCATCTCCGCCAAGCGTATGATGCCTATGGGCTCGTTGTCCATGATCGCCTTGAGCATCGCAACATGCCTCTGGAGCAAATCTATCTCGGCCTCGATCTTGCTCGTCAGAACAGATTTGCCTGCCTTTCCTTTCATTTGGATTCCTTCCAGCGATAATCAGACACGACTTGTCGTGCTACATGATAACACTTGAGTACCTTAAAGCGTCGGAAGAAACCACCGAGTTGGTAACGGCGCGACCAAACTTGATATAAGTTCTAATGGATAACTCCGGCCACGATGGCTGTTATAGACGCAAAAGACCTGGTGATGGATTTTGGCGGAATGAAAGCCCTAAATCTGGTCTCGCTTACGGTCGAGAAAGGCGACCTCTATGGTTTCTTCGGACCGAATGGTGCAGGCAAGACCACATTGATCCGGATACTGACCGGTCAGTTGAAACCCACATCGGGGACGGTCGATGTGCTGAGGGTGGATGTGGTCAAGAACCCTATCAAGGCCAAAGAACTGGTCGGCATCGTTCCGGAGGTGGAGAGTCCTCCGACCTATTTGACCGCCTATGAGTACCTTTATTTCGTGGGAAAGGTCCGGAAAGTCGACAATCTAGAGGATCGTATTGACAAGTGGTTGTCCTTCTTCGATCTGGAGAGTAAGAAGGGGACGATCTGCAAGGATATGTCGAAGGGTATGCGCCAGAAGCTCATGCTCGCATCGGCATTCATGCATGAGCCAGAGCTTCTCCTCCTCGATGAACCCTTCATAAACCTCGACCCGATCTATCAGAAGCTGCTCAGGGAACATCTCGAAGAATATGTGTCGAAGGGGGGGACCGTGTTCCTCTGCTCACACATCCTCGAGATAGCCGAGAGACTGTGCAACAAGCTGGCGATAGTGAATCTCGGAAGGGTCGTCGTGCAGGGCAGGAAGGATGAACTGGTCAAAGAAGATGACGACCTCGAACGCCTGTTCATGCGTGTGATCGGAGGGGATACTCTACGAAGACCCTCCTGAAACTGATGCTCAAAGAGGAGTTCCGGACACACACATCCTATTCCGGTCAGGACAGGTTCCTCAGCTTCCCTATCTTCGTGTTCTTCCTCGCATCGGTAGTCGCGCTCACCCTGGATAGGATGCTCGAGACCGTCTCGTTCAGGCAGATGATTGATCTCGCGCACCTTTCAGCATTCATATATGGCCTCAGCGTCGGCACATTCGGCATGATGGGGCGGCAGTACCTAGAAAGACGTTATGGCCGGAGCAACTACCTGATCGCCATGCCGTTCCTTCTTCCGATCTCCTTCAAGAAAACCTTCCTAGGAATATACCTCCGCGATGCCATCTTCTATATCGTCCTTCTGCTGATCCCTGCGACATGCGGCTTGCTCCTGGCGTCACCGGTGATGGGATATTCATACGTGAGCATCGGCCTCTTCTTCTCGGCGATCTTGATGACTTTCCTGCTCGGCCTTTCGATGAGTTTTCTGGCGTCCGTAATCTACATCCGGAGCATCAGATGGTTCGTCGCCTTCACCTGCCTGATAGTCTTCCTCTTCTCACTTCACGGGGCCTTCAGGCTGTTGCCTCTTGAGGTGTTGATCCCATCCCTGGGCTTCCAAACGTCTGTTCAGCCATTCGGTTCGGAAATCGGCTCGGCTGCGATATTTGCGGCAGCATCCATTCTCGCGACGGTGGTCATGACCGTGCTATCGTACACCCTGGTCGAGATCAGGATGACCATGTCAACGCAATCATATCCTGAGACGCTGCCCAGATATCACAATCGAATCCCGTTCTTCAAGGGACTTTCTCGTACACTCGCTGCAAAGGAGTTCGTGGACCTCCGCAGGAGCGGAACTCTCGCCAAAATGACATTCTCTTTCATCCTTCCATTGCTCTTCCTCTCGTTCACGGCCTGGTTCGTGAACTACGGTCTCTCCATACCCGTAGGATTCAACACTGTGTTCTACGCCGCAATGGTAGGATTCATAGGAGTGCTGATGTATAGCTGGCTCAATAACATCGACCTAGCCGAATATTACTCTCTGATCCCCGTGACCGTTCCTCAACTGATCCGCGTGCGGGTCGCAGTCTTCCTCATCCTGACCTTGGGGATCTCCGCCGTGTTCGTCGTCGCCATCGCCATATTGAACCATGAGACCAGATATCTCTGGCTCGCTCTGATAGTCATGTTCGTGACCTCCTTGTACATGGTATTGGTCCTGGCATATCTCACAGGACTCAAGACGAACACATTCCTCTTCGATACAAAGATCCTGGCCAGATTCAGCATAATGTCATTCATGCCGGACGTGTGCCTCGCCATACTGTCCTTCAGCATCGCCTACGATTGGACCGTGGCCTTGGCGGGCCTTTCCTTGGTGCTTTCCTCGATGTTCATAACTTCGTTGATCCTCTACAAAGGGATCGAGTCGAAATGGTCAGGCACGCCTTTCGGTGAATGAAGCAAGAGTTATGACCCGCTCATTCGATAACGGTGTCGCAACGGGGTACTTGAATGGATAAATGGGGACTCCTGAGACGGACAATTCATCTGATGATCGGGTTCACACCGTTGTATTATGCCCTACCAGACGAACTGCCCATCATAGGAACCGATCATTGGGTAATCCTCTTCATTGGATTGCTTATGGTGGCTGTGATCGAGGGCGTGCGCCTTTCTTTCGGGTTGATGTTTCCGGGGCTGCGTCCATATGAACGCCACCAGGTAGCCTCGTACGTCTGGGCGTCCGTGGGAGTACTGGTGGCACTCTGGCTCATGCCATCTGAAGTGGGTACTGTCTGCATAGTCGGCATGGCGGTCACGGACCCCATCGCGGGCGAGCTCCGGAAGCGTTACAGGACACCCATGGCGTCGATACTTCCGCCAATAGCGATCTACGGCGCGATATGCCTGACAATAATGGTTCAAATGACTTCCTGGACGTGGGAGTTGATACTGATCATGTGCGCCGTAGGATCAGTCTCGGCCATCCTGTCTGAACGCTGGAAGACGAAGTACCTCGACGATGATTTCCTCATGATCGTGGTACCTGGTATACTGATGACCGCGCTCGCACTCACCTTATGAAGAAAAGAATGCCTTCGGTGTGTGCGCGCCGCAAGATCAGAGCACTTCTAGTTTCCCGTACTTGCCAGCGCTCACTTGGAGCTTATCCTTGTACGCGGATGCCCAGCCGTTGGTGATCTTTATCCGGGAGTTGACCTCGACCTTGTCAATGTCATCATTCCAGAGCGTGAGGCTGACCGTGTCGCCGTTCTCGTCCTGGCCGACAGCATCGCAGACCTTACCTCCGGTTCCACTCCAGTTCGACTTCCACTCTCTTGGCTCACTCTTTTCGACGACGGTGACTGTCAATTCGTCGACTTTCGCCTTATCTTTGAGGTCTTTTGCCAACATTGAAGCACGCCTCTCATCGATGCGAAGTTGCTCCCCATACTTAAACCTCACTCTGATTCTTGGGTGCGGTCGACTTATACTACACATCTGTGCCTTGCCGGCGTTTTAGGCATTAGCCAGCTCTATCTCGGAACCTACGTTTCGACTCCAATTAGCCTTATATTCTTGCACTCAGATAGGGGCCGTCCATGACTAGGATTAAGGTCATAACCGAGCCGGCAGAACTAGTACCGATGTTCCGGGCGGTAGACACAAAAGTAAAGAGGGAGGTCTTAAAACTAGTCACCCTCGAATGGCACACTATCCGAGATATAGAGAAGCAGTTCGGCCTTGCAGGAAGAGACGCCCTGCAGTTCTTTGAGAAGATGAAGCTCGTTGAGACAAGATGGCAGACTTCCGAGAGCCAACAGCCAGAGAAGGCCTACCATACTTACTATACATCTTTTCACATTAACGCATCCTGGCCAGTGTATGAGATCAGCGATGTCTTGGCAGCCGCGGTGATGGAAGAGAAAGAGTTTACGAAGATCGAGAAACAGATCTTCGACCTCGTGGGCGCCCAAGGCAAGTTCGCCGGGGACGTGGCGGAGATCCTAGGCGTGACTTTCACGATGCTGAAGAGCCTAGTGAAACGTAGTACCAAGCTCGACTACCGCGGTCACAGGATCGAGCGCGTGAAAGAATGATTCCCATTGGCGTATGAGGTTGAGGTGGCAGGATGATTGTCGTCCTGAGGCTGGGCCATCGCCCCGAGCGTGATCAGAGGGTGACTACGCATGTTGCACTCACAGCGAGAGCCCTGGGCGCAGACGAGATATGGGTCTCTACCGAAGATCATGATCTTGAGAAATCCGTGCGCGGCGTCGTGAGCAGGTTCGGCGGGAATTTCTCGATAAAGACCGGTGTGGAATGGCGAAAGGCGATACGGTCCTGGAAAGGCACCGTCGTTCACCTTACCATGTATGGGGAGCGGCTATCCGATGCCCTGCCCACGCTCAGGGACCAGGATCTCTTGATCGTGGTGGGGGCGGAGAAGGTTCCTCGAGCGGTCTATGATCTTGCTCACAGGAACATATCGGTGGGCAGTCAGCCGCATTCCGAGATTGCCGCACTCGCAATCCTGCTTGATCGGCATTTTAGTGGCAAAGCCCTTAACGAGGACTTCGGTGGACCGATGAAGATCGTTCCTAATCCAAGGGGGAAGACTGTAATTGACAGCAGAGACGAGGTCAAGGCCCGTAATCCTTCCAAGCAGGGATGAATGCATCTCCCTCCTTCGAAGTAACGGTTGCAGCGAGGATGTGGTAGAGCACTGCATCGCGGTATCTAATCTGGCTGTCAAGATTGCGCGGAGGTGCGATGCCGATGAATGTTTGGTCGAATCTGGAGGCCTGCTGCATGATATCGGAAGATGCCGCACGCACGCCATCAACCACGGGGTCGAGGGTGCGAAGCTTGCTCGAAAGCTGAAGCTACCTATACCGCTCATCCAGATTATTGAAAGACATGTCGGAGCAGGTATCGACAGGGCTGAGGCCAGACGATTGGGGTTGCCTAAGAAGGATTACTCTCCAAAGACTCTCGAAGAGATGATTGTGGCACATGCCGACAATCTCATAGATGGGACCAAGAGGATAACTGTCAAGGAATCGGTAGCCTCGATGGTGCGCAAGAATCTGCATGATCAGGCATCTCGCATTCTCGCTCTCCACAGAGAGTTGTCTGAACGATGTGGCCTTGATGTCGATAGTGTCTGATGGATTCACCATCTCTGATAGTGGACTATCTCCGACAGCTCTTTCCGGTTGGCGCTTCCGACGACCCTCTTGGTTACTCTAGCCATGAGACTGTCCTTCTCAGCTGGATATCCCACAGGCACGAGTGCCACCACCTTGATGCCATCCGGTATGCCCAGAGCGCTCCTGACCTTGTCTTCCTTGAACGCGCCTACCCAGCATGTACCGAGCCCCTGCTCCCACGCTTCCAGAACGAAATGCTCGGTCGCAATGGCCACATCCACTAGATAGTACTGCTTCCCCTCGCGTTCCCCGCTCTTTGCCGGGTCGCCGCAGGCTGCGAGGAGCGCGGGGGTGTTCTTGATGGGTGCGGGAACTATGCCAAGGCTTGCGATCTCATCCTTGCCGATCACCAGGACGAACTGCCAACATTGTTTGTTGGCCCACGATGGCGCCAGTCTAGCAACTTCCAGGCATCGTTCCAGTTTATCTTTCTCTATCGGGGCGCCATCAAAAGTCCTGATGCTCTTACGGGTGGTTATCGCATCCCAGACCGTCAAGGCTCGTGTATCCATCGTTCAATCATCGCCGTCCGGCATAATCAAAGATGCGCCGTTTGTGTTTCGAACTCAATGCTTGTATCTAGCGAACTCGCCGCGTTTGTGAGCGTCCCTCAACTTGTGATACTCCTCGGCGTTTCTCTTGGCCGCTTCTTTGAGCGTGGCGTCACCTTCCTTGACTATCTTGGCAGGGACCCCTACCACTAGACTGCCTGAAGGCACCTTCATGCCGGCCTTGACGAGTGCATTAGCCCCTATTATCGAGCCGCTACCGACCTCAGCACCATCGAGCACGGATGAATTCATTCCGATGATCACATAATCCCCTATCTTCGCCGCATGTACGATCGCCCCATGGCCCATCGAGACATTCTTCCCAATGATGGTCGGCTTGCCGGGATTGCCATGGATCTGACAATGCTCTTGAACACTCGACCCCTCCCCTATCCTGACCTCGGATAGGTCCGCTCGGATGACTGCGTAGGGCCAGATGCTGCAACCTCTTTCTATGACGACGTCACCGATTATGACCGATTCCGGCGCGACGTAGCAGGTAGGGTCTACTCGTGGTTCTGACACAGACGAGTTGAGGGCTCGCAGAGGATAAATGCCTTGCGAAAACAACGATTTACTTGTTGGACTTCTCGGTCTTCTTGGAGCCCCTCTTTAGTGCCACCCTCTTTGGGAAGTACTTCAGAATGACTATGTCACCGACTGAATTGATCCATCTAAACGGAACATTCACCGATTTGGACCCCTCGACCAACAGCGGGTTAGTGCTGCTAATGAACAGCCCTTGAACCTTGTTTTCGTCGACCTCAACTACGAGGTTCGAGATGTTCCCTAGATAGATACCCTGATTTGTATAGACCTGCAATCCGATAAGCTCAGAAGCTTCTGAAAGCATCCTGCATCCCTATCGACCGTATCGTGCTATTCCGGTTAAATAGTTTCTCTTGGTCCAGTATTCTCCTCTCAAGACTCTGTCTTGAGCATGAAACACACAATTACGTGACAATGATTAAGTATTCATCACACAATCGGTATTGTAGAAGAATGGCACAAGTGTGCAACCACGGTGGAATACATGTCATCCGAACTCGAAGAGATACGACAGAAGAAGATGCAAGAACTGATTAAGACAACTAGCTCCACGCAATCAGGAGGAAATGGCTTCCCCAGTGCACCGGTCGTGGTGACGGACGAGAACTTCGAAGAGACGATCAAGAAGTATCCAAACGTCGTCGTCGATTGCTGGGCTCCGTGGTGCGGCCCATGCAGGACGCTCTCGCCGACGATCGACGCCATGGCCAAGGACTACACTGGGAAAGTCGTCTTCACGAAGCTGAACACTGATGAGAACATCAATGTAGCGAGCAAGTTCAGGATAATGAGCATACCGACCCTGCTCTATTTCAAGAACGGTTCTTTGGTCGATAAGACCGTTGGCGCTCTCCCAAGGCCGATGCTTGAATCACAACTGAAGAAACACTTGGCGTGAGACCAAGACTAAACTCAGGATAACCAACTTCCCCCCATTCTTTTTATTTCCAGCGAATAGCGACAGCTCATATGGGATATTATAAATCCGGAATATCCTCTAGCCAATCCGATCAAGATGGATTTCGAGACTACTGTGGAGTTCACCGGCGATTTCCCAGGAACGATGCGCTGTCAGAATGGCATGGTCATCGAGTACTCACCACCCGTGGAACTCAACGGAATGAAAGGCCCCATGACGCCTGAGGATGCGTTCATTGGTGCGGCCAATATGTGTTACCAGATAGTCTTCAGGTCGATTGCAGCTGGATTGGGGCTCAAAGTGCTCAGCTACAAGTGCAGGGCCGTCGGTGATCTGCAAACCGTCGAGGGTTCCAAGGGGTTCGTCAGGATTACGATGTATCCGGAGATATCATTTGAGCAGGGTTCGAACATGGCGAACCTAGAAAAAGCTCTGGAGACAACCAAGCGAAAATGCCTTGTCACCAATTCGATATCGTGCGAAGTAAGAATCGAACACCGTGTGATCTGAGTCATTGGACGAGGTGAATTCAATGTGCAGAATGATTGGTGGTGTGTTCAGAGACAAGTTCCCGATCGGGGCCCTGAAGGATCTTCAGCATGTGTCTGAACTTGGGGAAGTGCCAGATAGAGGGACCGAAGAACTTGGTCATAGGGATGGCTGGGGGATTGTCACATTCTCATCTGGGTCTTCGAAACTCTTGGGCAAGAGCGAGCGACCTATGCATTTGGACCCATCGTTCGATGCAGCCCTCGAGGACGTTGCTAAGCTGGAAGGCCCGAACATTCTGATCGCTCATGCTCGTAGAGGTTCCGAAGGCAGTCTATCGTTGGCAAACACGCATCCGTTCATATCTGATGGTATCGTCTTCGCCCATAACGGCACCATCAAGAAATTCCATCCGAACACCTCGAGGAATCCGTTGGGTCAGACGGACAGCGAGCGGGTGTTCATGACTCTCCTCGATCGCTTGGATGAAAAGAAATCCATGACATCCGCGATCGAAACCCTGGTCAAGGAAGACGTCAGAGGCCACGAATTCACCGGTCTGATGCTGTTGATATCCGATGGTAAGAAACTATATGGCTACAGGGGGTACTCGCAGGAAAAGGACTCATGGTACTATACCATGAATGTCTCGAAATGCCCTGATGAAGTGATAGTGTATCAGCAGACGCATATGGGATACGCGCCTCCGATCGATGAGGTCAAGAACGGTGAATTGGTCACGGTGGACCTCGACCTGAACGTGGAGATCATTCATCTCTAGTTTTTCGACTTCCGCGCGGCAAGCCGGATTGCTTCTGTGACACTGTCCCTCGGCATGATAGTCGCTATCGGAATATCCACGACCTTCTCTATCGTATAGCTTACGATTGGTGCACAGACGACGGCTATCGCGCCATCTCTCTCCGCTCTTATCGCTGCGACGATTGCATCCTCTACCGTCGATGCGGGGTATTCTCTGACCCTCACACTCCCAGTGCCTATTTGGACCGACCGTTCAACGACCTCTTCCAGTACGTGCCTCGCGGCTATGACTGCGATGAATTTTCCCGCCTTTCTGCCATCTGCCTCTCTGACGGCCGATAAGATCCGTCTGAGGACATCCAGGCTCGGTGCACGGTCCTCGTTGACGATCTTGTAGATTGTGCTTGGAGATACCCCTGCTCGCCTTGAGAACTCCTGAACTGTCAAGCCTATAACTTCCAGTACCTCGGCCAATTCTTTTCTGAGCGCATCGTCCGACTGCATAGATGCGGACAGCAGTCTCCTGTAATTGTCCATGTATTGTCCTAATTGTAGTAATATTCGAGTCAATATTTATACAATTGTATCATCTATGTGGTACAATGGTGGGAAATGATTAATATCTCGCTATCAATCTCATTACAAGGACGATACTATGGACAGGAAGATCATAATCGCCATGGCAATTGCAGTGATAGTGGTGATTGGAATAGTCGGAGCGACCCTGCTCTTTAGCAACAAAGCCTCGGGGTCGGTCTATTACATCACACTTGCTCCAAGCAACATGAAGGCCGCATTGGCATCCGGACAGATTGATGCATACATAGCTTGGGAGCCATATGTTTCCGACTCGGTCGTAGGTGGTGTAGGCGAGATACTGCTCCTGTCTGAAGACATGATGCCGAACCATCCCTGTTGTGTAGTCGCGGTGTCGAATGATTTCCTAGGGTCGACGGACGGTACGGAATTATCCGAGCGGTTCTTGAAAGCGCACATGGACGCGACGGACTGGATGGTCGACGCCTTGGAGAATCCTGAGGGCGAGAATTATACTCTACTGGTATCTCTCGCCATGGATTTCACGTTGAGGAACGAATCGGTAGTGAAAGCTGCGCTGGATCACATGATCTATGGTTATGCGATGGGGGCGACCTTCACTTCAGCGCTTGAGGAATTCACACAGATGTACATCGACACTAACATGACGACTGATGCCGCCCTCGAGGAGCAGGGATACTCTTCCGTGAGCGACTTCGTAGACGAATATGTCGATCAATCATTGCTCGAAGGCGCAGCTGACATCGAACCGAGTTCAACCATCATGAATCCAGACTCGCCGATTAGGCTCGGATTCCTGAACGGTGATCTGCACCAGCTCGCACAATTCGTTGCTCAGGACATACGCGTGCTGGGTGACCAGACCATGTTCGAGATGTATGGTGTCAACGTGGTCAATGCGACCGGTGCACCATTCGCCAACGGCGGCGCGGTGATGACACAATTCGCGGCTGGTAATGTGGATGTCGGCTACCTAGGCGCTCCGCCAGCTCTGCTGCAGCACCTGAATGCGGGCGTCGACATAACGATAATATCGCAGGCTAACAGCGAAGGAAGCGGCCTTGTGGTCAAGGCAGGCTCAGGCATAACGAGCGTTAAGGACCTGATCAACCGGACGGTTGCCACTCCTGGTGAGTCTTCCATACAGTTCCTTCTCCTGAAGATAACCTTGCAGAAGGAGGGTTTGGATCTGGAGATACGGACCTGATTCCCAAACTTCTATCTCCATGCATTGTATCACTCTAAATCTGGGGGCTATATGGAGAACATCCTGTCGCAGATTACGAAGATGCTCCGAGAAAATGGGAAGACGATAGTCCTAGGTCTCCTGTCGATCTGCGTATTCATCCTCGCCTGGCACACACTTGCTTGGTATCTCAAAGATACAGGGTCCAGTGTCGCATATCTGATGCCTTATCCTGCGGAGGTCGCAGAAGCATTCATCGATTCCTTCATGTCTCGGGACCCGGCGACCCATCTCTACATGCACGACCATATCATCTCAAGTCTCAAGCGGATCGTCCTTGGATTCATGCTCGCTCTCGTCATCGCTCTCCCTGCAGGCATGCTGATGGGCGCTATGAAGGGTGCTGAAGCAATAGGTAAACCGATAGTCGAGATATTCAGACCGATCCCACCGCTTGCCTGGATCCCACTGTCCATGCTGATGTTTGGCATAATCTGGGGGCCGATATGGATAGTCTTCTTGGGCATATTCTTCCCGATTCTTCTCAGTGTCATGTTCGGTGTGAGGAGCGTCGATACGGTGCTTATCGATGCTGCTAAGACATTGGGTGCGAGGAGAACGGACGTATTCACCAAGGTGATACTTCCGTACACGCTGCCTTACCTGATGACTGGAATCAAGGTTGGCCTGGGCATAGGATGGATGTGCATTGTCGCGGCCGAGATGATGGGCGCGGTCGGCGGAGGTGTTGGCTACTACATCTGGGCATCTTCCACCGTTGGAAGATACGAGTACATGTACGCTGGAATGGCCGTGATCGGTTTGGTCAGCGTTCTCACGACCGGCATCGCTGGTCAGATTGAAAGGAGGGTCTACAAATGGATGGGCATGAAGTAAATATCCTCCTCAATCACCTGTCCAAGGAGTTCCTAAAGAACAAGGACAGGGTCGTCGCAGTCTCAGATTTTAGCCTTGAGGTGGATGAAGGGGAGTTCGTGTGCCTTCTCGGGCCATCTGGTTGTGGGAAGACCACTGTGCTTAGAATCGTGGCTGGTCTCGAATCGAAAACATCTGGAAGCGTGAGGATAAACGACAAAGAGGTCACGTGCGCTGGCTCCAATCGGGGTATGGTGTTCCAGGAATTCGCTCTGTTCCCCTGGAGGAGCGCAAGGAAGAACATCGAGTTCGGACTGGAGGTGAAGGGCATTCCGGAGGAGAAGAGGGAGGAGATTTCCACGCGCCTTCTGAATCTTGTAGGTCTCAGAGGATTCGAGGACGCTCATCCCAATCAGCTGTCCGGTGGAATGAAGCAGAGGGTGGCTATAGCCCGCGCACTGGCCAACGATCCAGATGTGCTTCTGATGGACGAACCATTTGGGTCGCTCGACGCCCAGACCAGGAATCTGATGCAAAAGGAACTGCTCAGGATATGGCTCGCCGAAAAGAAGACAGTGCTATTCGTGACCCACTCCGTTGATGAAGCGGTTTACCTGGCCGACAAGATCGTGGTCATGACTGCAAGGCCTGGGACTGTGAAGAAGATCATCCCGATAACCATCCCCCGTCCGAGGGACCGCACCGATTCCAAATTCATCGAGATACGGGGTCACGTCCTTACCGAGCTCGAAACTGAATTCGAAAAGGCCAGGATGAAAGAGCTATCTCCTGAATGATTCCTGTTTCATGGCGCCCACGTTCCGTTAATTCATCGCGGATTGGATGAATGATGATCTGAAGAACCAATATAATATCATCCTGCCCATTGGCACCTATCTCCTCCGATATCCGTTCAACGGTATAGCACATGGATTAAGTATTATCCATGCGATTCATACTGACATGAGCTTCGAGCTAAATGTCGTCAGCAACACTCCCCTGACCCCGCTGAGTGACATTGACGAGGTCGCCATTCTATTCCTGAACCAGATCGGATACTTTCCGAAGGGCTACGACCCTAAGACAGATGTCACGGACATCCGAGACAGTGTTCCATATCGCCTGGTCGTGGAGTATTTCCTAGGTCGTATGGACAAGGCATGGGTCGTCGAGGATCTGGCGGTCGCATTGGAGACGACCAAGGCGACGGTGTATCGCCATATAAACAAGCTGAAAGGATTCGATCTCCTCGAGGAGATCAATGTCGACCAGCCAGATGGGTCGAAGAAGAAGGGCTACCGTATGAGATATGGCAACTTGAGCAAGGCTTGGAATTTCACAGAAGCCCATGTCCAAGTCGCCATGGAGAACTATCGCAAGACGATAGACCATCTACAGGAGCTCCAGACCAAGAAGGGTGACAAGCATGGTAAAAAAAGATGAAGCGATCGTGTTGACTCCGGGATCATTGTACAGAATAAAGAGCCTGGAATCTAGGGAGAAGCCATTGGAGACCACTGGTGTGTTCAAGGGATACGCCGCCCTCGCGCATGACACGGCCTTGGTGATGGAGGTAGAGAAGACCTCTGGCGAGAGCAAGGAGAAGTTCATGCGTCTGATCCCGTCGCACATGATCATATCCATAGACGTCCTAAAGGCCGAGAAGGAAGAGGAAGTCAAGGATAAGGACAGCAACGCGGTCTACTTCGGGTGATTCTGAAGTTCATGATGGTCAAATTGAACCAGTTCGAGACCAAGATTGTGAAGATCCTTCAGGATTGGTATCCTATCACTGTAGAGGAGATGCGGGACGAGCTCCGAATGCGCTCGGACACGCTGGACCGCAATCTCAAATCTCTGGTTCTCAAAGGCGTCATATCACTGGATCATCTTCCTGATAAGACGTACATCAGGCTTCTGATGTCGGATGTGCGTATAGCTCCCAAGGGCAAGAGACCCAAGACCGGAGACGACCCTTCCGACATCCATGAGGATATGATGTTCCTTTGATGGGGAC
This sequence comes from Thermoplasmata archaeon, assembly GCA_014859835.1. Lineage (GTDB taxonomy): Archaea > Thermoplasmatota > Thermoplasmata > UBA10834 > UBA10834 > UBA9653. Next base: position 68,259 of record JACZKW010000047.1, read on the forward strand.
TCCGTCCATCATCCGATAAATAGATATGATGACTCTGTTGTGAAGATTGACGTGGACTATTACGATGATTTCATAAGAGCGATAATCTCAGGTGCGGTCAGCGACCGCAAAGGCATAATGAAGCTGAAGACCGAGCTCTGCAAGCTTCATGGCCTCTCGAGGGTCCCTACCAATCACGAGATTCTGGAGCATGTTCCGGGTGAACTAAGGGACATGGTGGAGCCGCTTCTCAAGAACAAACCCGTCAGGACCCTCAGCGGCGTCGCCCCAGTTGCGGTCATGACCAGTCCATTCGACTGTCCGCACGGGCGCTGCTCCTACTGTCCTGGCGGAGTCTCCAATAACAGCCCTCAATCCTACACTGGCAGGGAGCCCGCTGCACTCAGGGCAACTATGAACGAGTTCGATCCTTTCAGGCAGACCGAGGCCAGGTTGAAGCAGTTCAGGGCGATAGGCCACCATACCGACAAGGTCGATCTCATAATCATGGGCGGCACCTTCACATCCCGACCACCCGAGTATCAGGAATGGTTCGTCAAACGGTGCTTCGATGCCATGAACGGTTGCGATTCCGATGATATCATGGCATCTCATGAGTTGAACGAGACCGCCGAATCTAGATGTGTCGGTCTCACCGTTGAGACACGGCCGGATTGGTTCAACAAGGAACAGTTGGACCGGTCCATGCACTTCGGTGCAACCAAGGTCGAATTCGGCGTTCAGATCCTCGATGATGATGTGTTGGCCGGGGTCAAGAGAGGCCACGGTGTTCGCGAGGTCGTCGACGCCACGGAAAGGGCGAGGAATGCAGGTCTCAAGATATGCTATCACATGATGCCTGGCCTCCCGGGAAGCACCTTCGAGAAGGACCTCGAATCGTTCACGCGTTTGTTCGAGGACGACAGGTTCAGACCGGATATGCTGAAGATCTACCCGACTCTGGTCGTCAAAGGGACAGACCTGTATGAGCTATGGACCGCGGGTGGATATTCGCCGTTTTCGGTCGAGGATGGTACAAGGATGCTCTCCGAGGTGAAGAAGCAGATTCCTCCATGGGTGAGGATCCTGAGGATTCAACGAGACATACCAGTCCAGCTGATAGAGGCCGGGATAAGGAAGAGCCATCTCAGGGAACTCGTTCACGAGAGACTCGCCTCAGAAGATTCGCGGTGTCGGTGTATCAGATGTCGGGAGATAGGCCACGTCAACATGCGAGGGCAGGCTACCACCGCCGACACTCCAGAACTCAGAAAGATCGAATATTCCGCGTCGCGAGGCAAGGAGTTCTTCATATCATATGAGCTGCCGTCCATAGATGCTCTGATCGGCTATGCCCGGCTGAGATTCCCATCCGACGGATCTGGTAATCATGCCCTCGTAAGAGAACTCCATGTCTATGGCCAGATGGTGCCCATCGGTATGGGGTCGGGAGGTCAATGGCAGCACAGAGGGTTGGGCGAGAGCCTTCTTCGAGAATGTGAGATGATCGCATCTGGAAGCGGGTACGACGAGCTGCTCGTAACGAGCGGAGTCGGTGCCAGAGGATATTACAGAGGGCTCGGATACGATCGGAAAGGGCATTATATGTCTAAGCCATTGTGCTGAATGCAGATGAATGCGAGAACGTTATGATTATATCACCGGACCCGTATCGCATAATGAGGAGGTAACGCGTGGCTTGTCTCAGATGTGGTTGCATGTGCGAGGAGGGGCCGCTCCTCTGTGATGCATGCGCCGACGCTTCTTTCGAAGACCCGCGGTTCTTTCTGAACCCATCATTAATTGGCCGGAGTGTTTTTCAGAGGATGCGCTCGGAAGGGTCTGCCACAATGCTTCTCGGCCCCACTTCTTGTTCAGACACGATGTGTATCCCTTCAGTCGATTTGCAGAAGATGGTTTCGGAGACCGGTGTCAACGGCATGACTCCGGAGGAGCTCAAAGGGTTCTACGAACAATGCAACACGATACTGGCACATCTAGGCGTTCCTCTCAAATTCGACCTGCCTTTCATATTGATCACTGAAGATGCTGCGCAGACCATAACAACCATAATACAGAAAGTGGAGCAGGCGGAGCAACTCTATCCCAACGAGGGCATGAGTGACTTGTACTTGCGAATGGGTCTCGTCTACTGGTACGCTTTTCACGGGATATTGATGAGGACAGCATCCAAAGACTGGGCCAATGCGAAGAAGAAGCTGCTCAGGTCGAGAGCGAGGGATTACATGGCCCGGGTCACCCAGACCGACGACCTCAGCTCAATAGCGACCTACAACATGGGTATGCTGGCGGTCGATGCTGGGGACTGGGCGGACGCTGAGATGCATCTCTCAAACGCCCTCAAGCATTTCCCCAACGATAGGAAGATCATCGAATCCCTGGCCAAGTCTCAACTCGAACTAGGGAACCCGATGGATGCCATGGCACGGATAGACGACGCTTTGGCGCTGGAGGAGACTCAGAGACTATGGGTCCTTAAAGGCCGGGTCCTTAGAGACCTGAACAAGCCCCAGGAGGCGCTCGATTGCTTCAGCAGGTCGCTTTCTCTGGACTCAAGATTCATCGAAGCTTACGATCACATCATCGTCGTTCTGCACGAGCTGGGCAGGACCGAGGACGCCTCAGTGGCCGAGCGTCAGAGGGCCATGGCGAGGACGCCGGACCTGGACCAGAAAGTGACGGATCTGATCAGCGAATTGAAGAAGGCATCCGCCGAGACAACGGTAGGAGCGCCTCCGAGACATTTCATACACATCGCTGAGGAACCCAAAGTGGAGGTCCAAGTCGAATCCTATCCTGCCGAGCTTGCTCGGGAAGCGCTCAGATCGGGGAACTACGATTCGGCGATACAGATGGCCGAGCACATTCTTCGGGAGGAGCCCGGTTCTGTGGATGCACAATTGACACTGATCGAATCTCTTGTGAAGACAAATGACCTGGCCCGAGCAGACCATGTCGCACACACCTTCTACGAGAACAACAGGAGCGATCCTCGTTCCTGGTATTGGCGGGGCGTATTGGCTGAAAATGAGGGTAAATGGGGAGCTTCTGTTCAGTACTTCAGCAAGGCTGTATCACTCGATCCGAGGCAAATCGACGCATGGGTGTTGATGGGTGACGCGCTGCTCAAGAACGGCAAGGTCAGCGGTGCCGACGAGAGCTACTCCAGAGCCCTGCAGATCAATGGCAACTATCCCCGAGCATGGCTCGGAAAGGCCAAGGCGATGCGCGAGCTGGGCCGTTGGGGGGCCGCGATCCAATGCCTGGATAAGTATAACATGCTGGAGCCGCGCGATAAGGATTCATGGCTGTTGAAAGCAGACATCCTGTTCGAGAAGGAAAAGCATCGCAGGGCGGTGGAGGCATACGACAGGTTCCTGGAACTTGACCAAGACGATTCCCACGCTCTCGGCAGAAAAGGGATTGCATTGAACGCCATCGGTATGCAGGACGAGGCACGCAAGTGTCTCGAGGAGGCCGTGAGGCTGGATTCGACTAACAGGGACGCTGCGAAGTGGCTGAAAACCCTGGACGGAGGGGATGAGTGATGGTCGAACTAGATAAGATCCTTGACGAGCGCTCAGATGACCGGATCATCGGCGCGGTCCTCAACCTCCCTGACCCGGAGTTCAGCAACTTGGTGGAGAAGGTCCTTGGATATCTGGAGCTGAAGATGTCCAGGAGTCGACTCAGGGAGACTTTCGTGATCGCAGATTGCATCCACCGATCCGATGACACCAGATATGCCATCCTGTTCTCGAGGCGGGAGCAGCCGTTGGGAAGAGGCGATGTCGAGAGTTTGATCTCATACATGGAGAAGACAGGGGCGTCATCCGCCCTAGTGTTTACAACTGCTCCCATTCTTGACGAGGCTGTCGAACTCATGTGTGAGCATTCAATCGGCTTCGCGGACGGAAAGAAACTCATCGCCATCCTCCGCAGATTCGACCTGGACAAGGAGGTCTTACAGATCACGTCCATGATGCCCGAAGTGGTCGTGGCCGAACACCCAGCTATCTCCGGAGAAAGGCTCGAGGATGCGATGAAGGCGGGATACGACGCCCTTGCGAGCAAGGATTTCATGCGCGCTCTTGAGGCGTTCGACCTCGCCATATTGGTTGATGAGAACTACGATGTGCCCTGGCGACTCAAGGGAGTGGTCCTGGATGAGATGGGATACCACGAGCAGGCGCTCGAGTGTTATAAGCACGCTCTCGAACTCCTGCCAGAGAGCGATGATACATGGTTCGCTCTCGGCAACTGTTTCTTCGCACTTTCCAGATACACCGAGGAGATAATGTGCTATGACAAGGCCCTGTTCTACAACCCTATGATGCAGAAGGCCTTGATCAATAAAGGATCCACCCTGCACAGACTGGGACGATACCAGGAGGCACTGCTCACATACGACAAGGTGCTCAAGATCAACTATCGCCTGGAGAAGGTCCATAACAATAAGGGGGCCACTCTTCACGCACTCAACAGGCAGATGGAAGCGCTGGAATCTTACGATCGTGCGATAGAGCTCAAACATGATTATGTCGAGGCATGGATCAACAAAGGCAACCTGCTGTACATGATAGGACGATACGAGGAAGCCCTCGAATCATTCACCCAAGTCACGAGATTCCGGCCGGAGTACCCCAAGGGCTGGTATCTCCGAGGGATGGTCTCCAAGAAGCTCGGCAAGGTCACACAGGCCAACTCTGTATTCGAGCAGGCCCTTCAGCTCGATCCGGACTATGTCGATGCAAGGAAGGCACTCGGGGAAGTGAAGCAGATGATCGCTGAGCAGTTCGTCGAAGTGCCCAGGATCGTTGAAGACATCTTCTTGACTGCTCCAGATGCCCCTGCCAAGGCCGAACCCGAGACGCCTACACCCGTCATGGCCGAGGATGTGGTCGTTCGTGTCCAGGAACCAACGGTCGAACAGCTTGCGGGCGAGCTCTACGGCGACCGTGCCCAGCTCCTCCTGCTTCTTGGCAGGCATGATGAGGCGTTCGAATTCCTGGGCAAGTCCCTAAGGTTGGAGGGCGAGGATCCGAGCCTGCTCACCGCCGCTGGGAACGTCCTCTTCCGACAGGGGAAGATCGAGGCGGCGATAAGATCCTACGAACACGCCTTATCGATCGACGGGTCACACGTCCCTGCCTTGATGAATCTGCACAACGCGCTGATGGAGATGGGCGAATGGGAGAAGGCCCACGGACTCGGTGAGGCGCTTCGGGACTCTTCCGCCGGGTGGCAGGGCCATGCATTGGCGGCCATCGAAGCCCGTCACAGGGGCGACCCTGCAGGAGCGACAGAGGAAATCGATGATGCCCTTGCCACTGAGAACCTCGCGATGCTGCTCAACTATCGCGGCCTGACCAAACTAGAATGTGATGATCTGGACGGCGCTGCCGAAGCGTTCGAGCGCGCCGTCGCGTTGCCTTTGGATAGGTCGGAGGCGTGCAACAACCTGGGAGTCGTCATATTGAAGAAGGGCGAGTTCGAGAAGGCGAGCCTAGAGGTTGACCGGGCCATAAGGCACAGGAAGAGCAACCCGGCTGCTTGGAACAACAGGGGTTGCATACTCTACAAGAGGGACAGGATGAGGGAGGCGATCGCATGCTTCGACGAATCATTGCTCATAGCCCCTTCTACTGTCGCGATGACGAACAAAGGGTTCGTGCAGTTGACATTGGACATGCTTCCGGAGGCCCTCAGCTCGTTCGAGCAATCGATCAGATTGGCCGAGACTCCTGAGGGATACAACAACAAAGGTATCGTGCTCATGCGCATGTCCAAGATGGACGACGCCCGGGTCTCCCTGAAGGACGCGTTGAGGTTGGCTCCAAAGTTCGGAGACGCATCCTCGAACCTCAAGAGAGCTGAGTCGGCACCACCTGGGCTGGGCAACACATCGACCGCGACCGAGGATCTAACTCGATCTCCGCGACTGGAAGTTGTCGGAGGTAACGATGCATCTTCTCTGGACATGGACGAGCTGACACCGAAGAACCTCCGAAAGAAGCGCAAAGCCGAATTGGAGGCCATATGCGACGCGTTCGGGGTAAGCTCCAGAGGGACCAAGTCCGAACTGATATCGCGTATCTTGCGCTCGAAGAGGCAGGCTTCGAAGAAGTGACTTCAGCGCCTCCGCTGAGCCTTCAAGATCCTCTCAGTCGACTCCTCCGATCAGAAATCGCTCACGCGATGTTCATCACGACGACATCGCGGACAGCTTTCATCTCGCTGAACGGAAGCACGAGTCTTCCCTGGGCATCGGTCTTGAACAATCTCGGTTCGATCTCTTCAGCAGGGATCACGAGAACATTCTGAAGCTCACCAGTCTTCGTGTCTATCATGAAGTTCTCAATCATGCCGAGTATCTGGCCGTCGTTTGTCATTACCGTTTTGCCCTTAAGCTCGGTTATGAATTTGCGCATCTGCATCCCATCTCCGACTATCTGTAGTAGCCAAGCCCATTATCATCTTTGCGCTTCTTAGAGATTGCGGTCTTTATTTCCAGGACCTGCGACTCATAGAACTTGACCGTCTCTGGGCCGGTCGACGCCCTAACTATGCTCAACGCCTTCTCGAAGTGTTCGAAGCGGACCTTGTCCGCTTTCTTGTTCTCCCGGAGCGCAATGAGTGCCGCTTCCCTGCAGAGGTTCTCGATATCCGCGCCTACGAAACCTTCCAAACGCTTCGCGAGAGGGGCCAGGTCGACGCCCTCGAGAGGCATCTTCTTCGTATGGACATCGAGGATCTTTCTCCGGGCCTTTTCATCCGGTATCGGGATCAGGAGCAGTTTGTCGAACCTGCCCGGCCTCAGGAGCGCGGGGTCAATCATGTCCGGCCGGTTGGTCGCTCCTATGACGAAGACGTTCTCCATATCCTCCAGCCCGTCCATGGATGTGAGCAATTGGTTCACGATTCTCTCAGTGGCTCCTGAATCGTTATGGCTTCCTCTCCTCGGAGCGATCGCATCGATCTCGTCGAAGAATACGATGCTCGGCGAGACCTGCTTCGCCTTCTTGAATATCATCCTCACGGCCTTTTCGCTCTCACCGACCCATTTGGACATGACCTCTGGACCTTTTATGGATATGAAATTCGTGTTAGACATGTTCGCGATCGCACGTGCGATCAGAGTCTTTCCGGTTCCTGGAGCACCGAACAGCAGCACCCCTTTCGGTGGTCTGATGCCCAATCTCTTGAATGACTCAGGATCTTCGATGGGCAGCTCGATGGCCTCGTGCAGCTCCTTCTTCACATCATCTAGTCCCCCGACATCCTCCCAAGTGACGTTCGGTACCTCGATCAACACTTCGCGCATGGCACTGGGCTCGATGTCTCGTTTAGCATCCGCGAAATCCTGTCCCGTTACCTTCATCTTCTCTAGTATGTCTGCGGGAATAGGCTTTCCCAGATCGATATCGGGCAGGTATCTCCGCAGAGATCGCATTGCAGCTTCGCGAGCAAGTGCGGCCAGGTCCGCGCCTGCAAAGCCATGGGTTATCTCTCCGATGTGATCCAGATTGACAGTCTCATCGATTGGCATTCCTCTTGTATGGATCTGCATTATCTCCTGGCGTCCAGCGGTGGAAGGTACCCCAATCTCAATCTCTCTATCGAACCTTCCAGGCCTTCTCAGGGCAGGATCGATAGCTTCCTCCCTGTTTGTCGCTGCGATAACTATGACATTACCCCTGCTCGTGAGCCCATCCATCAAGGTGAGGAGCTGAGCGACGACTCTCCTCTCGACCTCTCCTTGGACCTCGTCCCTCCTAGGGGCGATCGAATCCAGCTCGTCGATGAAGATCACGGATGGGGCGTTCTTCTCCGCCTCAGCGAATATCTCTCTGAGTTTCTCTTCGCTCTGGCCATAGAATTTGGACATTATCTCCGGTCCCTGTATCGAGAAGAAGTTGGCCCCCGCCTCATTCGCTACGGCTCTTGCGATTAATGTCTTGCCAGTGCCTGGCGGTCCATAGAGGAGCACTCCTTTCGGCGGGTCGATGCCCAGCCTCGTGAATATCTCTGGGTGTTTCAGCGGGAGCTCGATCATCTCCCGGATCCTCTCCAATTCCCCTTCCAACCCTCCTATGTCCTCATAGGTGACGGAGGGGCGGGCAAGGTCGGTGATCTCTATCGGCTCGGTTTTCACAGACAGTTCCGTCTGCTCGGTCACTTGGACTATCCCATTGGGTGCCGTAGATGCGACCATGAAAGGAAGAAACCCCCCCATCAGAGCGATGTTGGGGATGATGATTTCGTCACCCTTGATCACGGCCCTGTTGAGCAATCCCTTCTTGAACAATCCCTCGACACCTTGACCGAATCTGACGCGCTTTCCGTGAGGTATCTTGGGAGCGACCACTATCTTCTGGGCCGGCTGAGCATCGGCTTTCTGCACAACGACGTTCTCGCCTATGGATACCGCAGCGTTCCCTCGTATCATGCCATCGATTCTGATGATCCCTTTGCCCTCGTCCTCATGAGCTGCCCTGAACACCTTCGCCGCCGTCCTCTTCTTGCCAACGATCTCGATGATTTCACCAACATCGACTGAGAGATCCTTCCTTGTCGAGGTGTCTATTCGAGCTCTTCCGAGGCCCACTTCGGATTGGTGATGCGCTCTCGCGACCCGAAGGGTGATCCCATCCGCTTTCTTCTTCACCATCTACCGGCAAATCCCCTCCTAGCTCAAAAAAGGTTTGGGTTCCAAGCGACTTAATGCGTTTTCGCCGGCGCGCTTCTCGATAAACTCGATTTTCGACATTTGAACGATGGCATTCTCTGACATCTGTGTTTTGCTCATAAACCAGCGTTTATGGACGCTTTTCAGAGCCATTAGGGGTTGCTCAGAAAGCCTTAAAATAGGTCCAATCATTCAAACAGGTGCGAGGCTCAAGGATGTACGAGGTACGATTCCATGGCCGTGGCGGCCAGGGCGCTGTCATGGCTGCGCAAGCACTCGCGAGCGCCGCTCACCAGGAAAGCGGGTATGCAACCGCCTTCCCATTTTTCGGGGCTGAAAGAAGGGGTGCCCCGGTGCTCGCGTTTACGAGAATTGATAAGACGCGGATTTACAGGAAGACGCAGGTACACGAACCCGACTTCGTCGTCGTTCTCGACGAATCTCTGATCGATTCGGTCAACGTGGTCGACGGTCTGAAGAAGGGCGGCATCGTGATAGTTAACACTGCTAGGAAGCCTGAAGAGGTCGATGTGGGTATCGATGTCAAGATGGCCACTATCGATGCCACCTCTGTCGCGTTGGAAGTATTGAAACAACCCGCGACGAACTCATCGATCCTGGGTGCTTTGTCGAAAGCGACAGGTCTTGTCTCGATCGAATCCATCGAGAAGGGGATCATGGAGGTGTTCGGTGACAGGCTCGGCCCGAAGATCGGTGAGAAGAACGCTAAGGCGGCCAGGGTCGCCTATGAGCGCACTATCGTGGGCGAATCGCACGGTCACAGACCTCTGAAGGCCGCTAAGAAGTGGCTCCCCGATGTCAATGAACTGCCACTGGGCGCCGCTGGCATCGTGAAGAAGACCGAAGCGGGCATGGTAGGTCCAGGTTCGTTCACAGAGAACAAGACTGGTAGCTGGAAGGTTTTCAGGCCAGAGTATGATATCGAAAAGTGCACTATGTGCAACTTCTGCTGGTTCTACTGCCCCGAGGGATGCATATACAGAAAGGGCGAGAAGATGGAATTCGACATGGATTACTGCAAGGGCTGCGGGATATGCGCCAACGAGTGCCCCGTTGAAGCCATAAAGATGGTGAGGTGAAGAGGCATGGCTCACAAGATTGTCACGGGTAACTATGCAGCCGCGTACGGCGCTATGAGGAGCAGAGTCAGAACGGTGGCAGCATATCCGATCACTCCTCAGACGTTCATAGTCGAGCACTTGTCCGAGTTCATCAACAACGGTGAGTTGGACTCAGAATACATCGAAGTGGAGAGCGAACACTCGGCCATGAGTGCATGCGTCTCTGCGAGCGCGACTGGCGTGCGCACATTCACTGCAACTTCTTCCCAAGGATTGGCATTGATGCACGAGATTCTGCCCATCGCGAGCGGGCTGAGATTGCCTATCGTGATGTCAGTCGTCAACCGTGCGATCGCTGCCCCGATAAACATCTGGGTGGAGCACAACGATATCATGCCCGAGCGGGATTCCGGCTGGCTGCAGGTCTTCTGCGACCACAATCAGGAAGTCCAGGACATGATCCTGCAAGCATTCAGGATTGCCGAGGACAAGCGCGTCGCGCTACCGGTGGCTGTCTGTCTGGACGCGTTCATCCTATCGCATACGGTCGAGCCAGTTGATCTGATGTGCCAGGAGGATGCCGATAGGTTCCTCCCGAAATACAGCCCGCCAAGCCCGATACTCGACCCCAATAATCCGACGGCCGTCGGTGTATTCGTTCCACCGGAATATATGATGGAGTGCCGGTGGCAGATGGACAATGCGATGCGCCAGGCACCCAAGGTGATCGAAGAGGTCAACAAGGCGTTCGCCAAGGAGTTCGGCAGGGATTATGGCGGGATGATAGACCCGTACATGTGTGATGATGCCGATGTGGTTCTGATCACTCTGGGCACTGTTGGGTCCACGACTCATGAGGTCGTAGATGTTATGCGAGCAGAGGGCAAGAAAGTGGGCATGGTCAAGCTCAGGTTCTGGAGACCATATCCTGCGGCGCAGTTGCGAAAGATCGCGGAGAAGGTGAAAGCCGTCGGGGTCTTCGACCGTGCGGTTTCGTACGGGGTCGCTGGGCCATCCTTCATTGAGTTCAGAAACGCTGCATATGGTCTCGATGTGCCAACGATGAACGTCATCGGCGGTCTCGGTGGCAACGATGTCTCTCTGGCGGATATCCGTTCGATATTCGATAAACTGCTGGAGATCGCAAAGACCGGAGTGGTCAAGAGGGAGATAGTCTGGCTCAACACAAGGGGGGTGGAGTGATGAAACTCAAGGAACTCCCAGATGAAGAACTGTTCACCCGGGGACATACCGCATGCGCTGGTTGCGGAGGGGCAGTGGCTGTCAGGAATCTGATGAAGATACTCGGAAAGAACACCGTAGTGGTCAACCCTGCATGTTGTCTGCTCATATTCGGAGCAACATACCCCAACATCGCCTGGAAGGTTCCGTTCCACCATGTCGCATTCGAGAACACAGCGGCATGCGCGACAGGCATAAAGCGCGCCCTGAAAGTGCGTGGAATGGATGACACCCTCGTGATGGGTATCGCCGGTGACGGCGGAACTGCGGATATCGGGATGCAGGCGTTGTCCGGTGCGGCCGAGAGGAACGAGGACATACTCTATGTGATGTACGATAACGAAGCGTACATGAACACTGGTATCCAGAGGTCCAGTTCCACACCTTATGGTGCATGGACGACCACGACGCCGGTCGGATCTGTCAAGTCTGGGAAGGAGAACTTCAAGAAGGACATGCCGCAGATAATGATGGCACACAACGTGCCATATGTCGCGACCGCGTCCATAGGTCATATCCAGGACTTCATCAACAAGTTCGAGAAGGCCAAGAAGATCAAGGGATTCAGGTACATCCAGATCTTTACCCCGTGCCCCACAGGATGGAGGCACGACACTGCAAAGACGATCGAGATATGCAAGCTCGCAGTCGATACGGGCATGTGGACGCTCTACGAGTCGGAGAACGGCAAGGTCACCATAAACCGGAAGCCGAAGATGACTCCGGTGACCGAATACCTAAAGCCACAGGGAAGGTTCAGACACCTGACCGAGGACGACATCAAGAAGATTCAGGATTGGGTCAATAAGAAATGGGCGGCCGACGAGAAGTACGCTCAGTGCAAACAGTGAGGATCTCGAGCACCCTCACTATCCCTTCGTTTTCTTCATCAAAACCATTTGTGTTTCGTTTTCCCGCCCCTGATCGGGTAGGGTGATTTTTCAAAGACCCTTGCACATCTCGGCCTGTTTCAGGGTCACATGGAAATCGAACTTGTCCAGCAATCGTTGCACTGGCAGCTCGTCATTGACGTTGTATAGGCCAGTCGTGAACACGCCCATCTCGAAGAGCCTGTTCAGAGCGAACTTCATCAGCCCTGTCCCTATTCCTTGACCGCGTTTTTCCGGGACGACACCGAGGTACGGGATGAATCCGCTGTTCTCGACTCTTCGGACAATGACGAATCCGCCCTTGACCTTGTAGCATTCGGAATTTCTGGCAGTCATCATGAGACCGTGGATTTTTCTCCTCTGCCAGCAACTATTCTCATATGATCTCTCGTGGAGGTCCATGAGGTCCTGAAGCGTTGCCTTCTCGGGCGCTATCCCGAAACCCGAGGACTGCTGGGGTTTGCCATCGGCGCATAGATAGACATTGCTCTGCTGGTATCCCATCGACCTGTAGAGCTCCTCTGCCTTCTCATTTCCCTGGATCACTTCCAGGCTGATCTCCTTGGCTCCCCTCTTGCGGGAGAATTCCTCAGCTGCGAGCATCAGTTTCCGGCCGAGACCCCTGCGTCTGAATTCTGGGACAACCCCAACTCCACCGACCCATGCTTCCTCTCCGTCGATCACCGGGTTGACATATCCTATTATGCTGCCCTTGTCGACGGCAACCAATACATTCGCAGAGTCTCCTCCGACGGACCTGATGAAATCCATCCAGAACTCCTTGCTCGACTTCATGGGGACGATGTAGTCCGCGAATATCTCGTTCTGCGCGTCGATCAGTTCGTCCAGCTCTGTTCTGTCCATGTGTCTAATCAATGTACCCTGCAAAGCCATTCGTGTCACTTCTACATGGTTTCTGGTTTCATGTGCGGGAACAGTATGACTTCCTTTATCGAGGGGGCATTCGTCAATATCATTGCGAGTCGATCGACGCCTATGCCGAGACCTCCTGTCGGCGGGAGACCGTATTCTAGCGCCCGGATGTAATCTGAGTCGATCGGATGTGCCTCCTCGTCCCCTTCCTTACGACGCCTGTCCTGTTCCATGAATCTCTGTTCCTGTTCCTCTGGATCGTTGAGTTCTGAGAATGCGTTGGCGAATTCCCATCCGTTTATGAAGAGTTCGAACCTCTCGACGAGGTCAGGATTCCCGCGCTTCCGCTTTGCCAACGGGGATACTTCCACAGGATGATCTATTACGAATGTCGGGTTCATCAGATGTGGCTGTGCCTTCTGGTCGAATATTTCGGCGACGATCTTGCCTATGTTCTGACAGTCAGCTATGTCCCTCACGCCGATCTTCATGGCGACATCTCGAGCCTCTTCGACCGATCCGAATGATGATATGTCGATTCCCGTGTGCTCCTTGACTGCATCGTGCATCGTTATCCGGAGCCAGGGTTTCGAGAAATCCAGCACTTTATCTCCGTATGGAATCTTGTTCGTCCCCGTTATATGCATCGCAGTGTCGCAGATGAGTGATTCTGTCAGGTCCATTATGTCCTCATAGTCTGCATATGCCTGATAGAGCTCAATCGACGTGTATTCTGGATAATGCTGCGCATCTATGTCCTCGTTCCTGAAGTTCTTGCCAATCTCGTAGACTTTCTCCAGGTTGCCGACTATGCATCTCTTGTGATAGAGCTCAGGGGCTATCCTGAGGTATAGATCCATGTCTAGGTAGTTGTGGTGTGTCACGAAAGGCTTCGCCAGAGCGCCTCCGTAAAGGGGTTGTAGTATCGGTGTCTCGATTTCCAGAAAGTCTCTCTTGTTCAACCACTCCCTGAAGTAGGCGACCATCTTGCTCCTGTTTATGAATCTCTTTCTGACATCATCGTTGATTGCGAGGTCGAGGTACCTCTGTCTATACCTTGTCTGCACATCCTGCAGCCCATGAAATTTCTCTGGGAATGGTATTAGCGCTTTCGATAGGACTTCAAGGGTGCTGACCGCGATGGTCACCTCACCCATCTTGGTCCTGAAGACCTTACCTTTTACTCCGATTATGTCGCCGCGATCTAGCGATGTGAAAATGTCCCAGACATCTTGGCCAATGTCGTTCAGTTTGAAATAGAGCTGTATCTTGCCATCTCTGTCCACGAGATCGGCAAAGCCCGCCTTTCCATGGACACGGACAGCCATGGCTCTACCAGCAGTCGATACCTCCACGGAGCTTTTCTCCGCGCCAATATCCCCGAACTCCCGCTTCACACCCTCGCTGCTATGGGTGCGAATGAACCTGTACTTCTGGTACGGATCAAGCCCCTTACTCTTCAGGACTTCGAGCTTGCTCCTCATCTGAGCCCTCAAATCGCTCTCCTGTTCCGCCATCAGGCATCCCTCTCCAAGGGTGCGTTCTCATAGCCGAAGGTCGTACTTAAAAGTAAGCGACTCCCAGTCAGGGCCATTCTCCCGCTCTTGTTCCCACTCGCTCTCATGCAATTCACCTCGGTCGAAGCCCGCAATAAGTAAAGCGCGCTCCGCTACTGCTTCTTGCCTTTTTCCGCCTCTGCGATTGCCACCAGAAGCTCCTCTATCCGGAATGGTTTGAGAAGGAATCCTTTGGCTCCTGCAGCGAGAGCTTCCTTCTCTATATGAAGGTCCGCGCTCCCGAAGAATATTGTCGCGCTGGGGTCCATCTTGAGGATCTCTTGTGTCGCACTGACCCCATCCTTTATGGGCATCCTCTGGTCCATGATTATGACCACAGGTTTCTCTGCCATCTCCTTGTATTTCCTGACGGCCTCCTCGCCGTCCGAAGCGACGGCGACGACGGAATGTCCGTTCGCTTCAAGGATGTCTCGGTACAGGTCGACGATGAACTTCTCATCATCGACGAGGAATACTGTAACTATATTACAACCTCCGACTCCGTGGCATCAATCGCACTTCGAGATGCGCACTTGCCCTATCATCAGGTCCGAAGAGTATCAAGCCAGATGGGGTTGTGTCAATTATCTTGCACGTTATATAATGCTTTTCGTTACGGCGAGAACCCTCGAAAGTCATCCGAATGGCATCATCCGATGCCGGTAAACTCTTATATAGTGAACCTTTCAATAGGCCTTGACGAGGCCTATGGCAAAGAACAAGAAAGGCGAGGGGTTTCACTCCGCGGCCGGTCTGATCAGATATTTCGATTCCGAGGATGACAAGGCGCTCAAGGTACATCCTTGGCTTGTAGTGGCCCTCTGCATAGCTGCATCCGCCATAGTCCTGGTGTTCGGGGCGCTATATCCGACATGATTTTCTGTGTCGAACGAGAATACTCTCCATATTGAGGGGACACGGCGCCAGACCAATGAACCAGTTCCATTCTCTATGTACATTCATGTGCAGCCCGAGTCTCATTCTCGACGGAACACATAAATATCGTTGCAGTCTTCGAGAATCTGCTCGAGGCGAAAGGACATGGCCACATCAAGAGTCGTGTATGGTAGTCTTCACGCGTGATGACACACGCCCCAGCCAGAACTCAAGACATGGTTTTTACATGAATATATGGCCCAGTTTGAGCTTTCCTTCCGATCGACGAAATCATGGACCCGAGGTGGATTTGGCATGAGTGCACTCAGGATCGCCCTCCCGAACAAGGGAAGATTGAACGGCAGCGCAGTCAGATTGATGAACAGGATCGGTTTCTCGGTCCCCGACTCGAGCAGCAGGACACTGCTGGCCGAGTTTAGCAAGGGTAGGTATCAGGTTCTGATGGCACGCGCCCTGGATATTCCCGAATTCGTCGAGATGGGAGCTGCCGACCTTGGTATCACCGGTCTCGATATCCTTCTTGAGACGAAGAGGAGTGTGGAGCGGATGATGGACCTCGACTTCGGGAGATGCCGATTGGTCGTCGCGGTTCCTGACGAATCATCTATTCAGAACGTGTCTGATGTCAAGGATGGAGCCACCGTAGCAACATCCTTCCCAAACCTGACAAAGGAATTCTTCCAGGGACTCGGGAAGAAGGTCGAGACCGCTGAGGTCTCGGGGGCAACGGAAGTCGCGCCCAGGATAGGCCTGGCGGAGATAATAACGGATCTGACAGAGACCGGGTCGACCTTGAAGTTGAATCACCTGAAGGAGATAGGCGTCGTATTGGAGTCGGTCGCAGTCCTCATAGCGAACCCGAAAGCCATCGAGGAGAAGAAGATCAGGATGGATGAGATCACAAGCGCTATGGCGAGTGTCATGAACGCTTCGAGGAAGCGCTACCTGATGGCCAATGTCCCAAAGGACAAGCTGACCAGCCTCGACACGCTTCTGCCAGGCGTCTCCGGACCGACGGTCATGAACATCATAGGTCGGGATGACGTCGTGGCGATACACGCGGTTGCGAACGAGGATGAGGTCAATGGAGTCATCGCGATGCTGAAGGGCATCGGAGCGACGGGGATCCTAGTGATGCCGATAGACAGGATGGTACTGTGATATGCTGAAATACACATTGTCCCGGATGACCTCCAAGGAGTTGCGGTCGGTCTTAGAGAGAGAGGATGTGGACCTGACATCAGCCCTTTCATCCGCCATGGACATAATAGATCAAGTCCGTGCGAATGGAGACGAGGCGCTTTTGAGGTTCTCAGAACAATTCGAGGGGTTTCGAAGCAATGCGATGCGAATTCCTGAATCCGAGTTGGTCTCAGCTCAGAGGAGACTTCCCAAACTCCTTCTTCAGGCTATTAAGAGATCGAAGGCTAGGATTGAGAAGTTCCATTCCAAACAGACAATCCGGCCGTTCGAATACGAGGATGATTGCGGCATCATTGGACAGCGTGTGGTCCCTCTCGAGCGGGTCGGTGTTTATGTTCCAGGCGGAACCGCAAGCTACGCCTCTTCCGTGCTGATGGCGTGTATCCCTGCAAAGATCTCCGGTGTCAAGGAGATAGCAGTGTGTACTCCTGGTAGAAGCGGGAAGGTGGCCGATTCGATCCTGGCAGCTGCTGGAATATGCGGTATAAACGAAGTATATTCTGTCGGTGGAGCACAAGCGGTGGCCGCCATGGCCTACGGCACTGAAACGATACGACGGGTGCAGAAGATCGTTGGACCTGGCGGCGCATTTGTCACAGCAGCGAAGTTGCTCGTGAGAAATGATTGCGAGATTGATTTCCTTGCGGGGCCCTCTGAAGTGCTGCTGATCGCAGACGATCATGCCGACCCAAGATTCATCGCAATGGAGATGCTGGCACAGCTCGAGCACGACCCTCTGGCTAGGGCGGTGCTGGTGACCGACTCGAAAAAGATGATCGAGTCATCGTCGAGGATCCTTGGCGACCTGATATCGACCGCTGCTCGGAAAGAGATCGTGGATCGGTCATCGTCATGTGGAGCCATCTTCATCAAGGTCAAGAGTGTGAATTCCGCGGTTGAATTCTCCAACAGTTACGCTCCCGAACACTTGGTGATAGATGTCCGGAATCCAAAGAAGGTTCTGAAATCCATATACAACGCA
The DNA here is from genome assembly GCA_014859835.1 of Thermoplasmata archaeon. Lineage (GTDB taxonomy): Archaea > Thermoplasmatota > Thermoplasmata > UBA10834 > UBA10834 > UBA9653. Next base: position 85,673 of record JACZKW010000047.1, read on the forward strand.
GGATCAGTATTCCTGGGCCCTTATTCATCAGTCGCATTCGGTGATTACTGCACAGGGACGAATCACATATTGCCAACGAAAGGTGTCGCGGCGATGAAGTCCTCCTTGTCGACCTATGATTTCGTCAAGATAGTCCCGTACCAGATGTTGACCCGGAAGGGAGCGTCCAAGCTATCTGAGACGGTTCGACTGATGGCTCTATCCGAGGGACTGCCCGCGCACGCCGACGCGGCGTGCGCACGTGCGGGGAGGGTGAGGAGATGACATCGGTCGGAGAACTCAGACGGAGGACCCTGGAGACACTCTCCAGGCCGTCCTATTCGATTGCTAAGAAGGACATGGTCCTTCTGAACGACAATGCCAACCTGTTTGGCGTGAACCCCGCCGTGATGGATGTGGCAGAAGAATTCGACTTTTCCAGGTTATGGGCATATCCCAGCGAGAACTCGGACGCTCTTCGGGATCGTATCGCATCCGAATACGGTCTATCCCCTAAGGAAGTGATAGTCGGTAACGGGTCCGATGAATTGCTGGATATCGTCTCAAAGACTTTCATCAACCCTGGGGACAGGTTCTGCTCGCCATCGCCGACTTTCGGGATGTACAGATTCTATGCACGAGTCAATCTTGCCACAATATGCGAGGTGCCCCTCCGACCTGATTTTTCAATGGATGTTGACCGGATTCTCGCTCAGAATGCGAAACTGACGGCGATATGTCAGCCGAACAATCCCACTGCCAACCTCTTCGAAACAGATGCCATCAGGAGGATATTGACCGAATCCAAGGGCGTGGTCATGGTGGACGAGGCGTATAGCGATTTCAGCGGGACCAGCATGGTCGAAGATATCATGACGAGTCCATCAGCGCTCGACATCCGCACATTCTCGAAGGCATATGGCCTGGCCGGGTTGAGGGCGGGTTTCGCGCTCGCACGTGAGGAGACGATCAACGAGTTGAGACGGGTTCGGACACCGTTCGGCCTCAATTCATTCACCGAGGCTGTCGCCATCAAGGCCATAGACAATAGTGATTGGGTGAGATCGATGGTCGATGAGATGAAGTCTCAGAGGGCTTACCTTGACGGTAAGCTCAGAGCGATGGGTTTCGAGACATACCCCTCCGTATGCAATTTCGTCATAGCAAAATGCCCGGTCGAGGGCACCCCTTTGGTCTCGGCCCTGGGGGATCTAGGGATAGCGATCAGGGACTGCAGTTCGTTCCCGATGATGAAGGATCACATCAGGGTGACCGTAGGGCCCAGGGCTCTTTTGGATCGATTCCTTGAAGCGCTCGATCAACTGATTACGGTGAGGATCGAATGAGAGTCAGCATAGTGGATTATGGTGTAGGCAACCTTCACAGCATCTCCAAAGGGATTGAGAGAGCAGGCGCGAGAGTAGAGGTTATCCGTGATTTCTCCAAGCTTCCAGAGGCGGAATGCATAGTGTTCCCGGGAGTTGGTGCGTTCGGGGCCGCAATGGAGCAGCTTCGTCCGGTCAGCGACGAGGTGAGAGGTGCCATATTATCTGGAACCCCTACGCTGGGTGTGTGTCTGGGCATGCAGATTCTGTTCGATAGGAGCGATGAGTCCGCTGGCCCCGGTCTCTCCATCCTAAGAGGCGATGTTCGGAGGCTGAAGGGTGATAGAATACCCCACATGGGCTGGAACGATGTCCAGCACTCTGGCGACCCTCTATTCGATGGCGTTCCTCAGGGAAGTAAATTTTATTATGCGAACTCCTTTGTCTGCCATCCCATGGGAAAAATCGGAATATCCGAGACGCACTACGGTGAGACGTTCGTATCCGCGGTCAGGAAGGGGACACTGTGCGGGGTGCAGTTCCACCCTGAGAAGAGCGGATCGATAGGTCTGAAATTGCTTTCGAATTTCGTCAGGATTGCGGAGGAATCGGCATGATCATAGTGCCTGCGGTTGATATCAAGGGTGGCAAATGCGTGCAACTGGTAGGTGGAAAGCCAGGTACGGAGAGAGTGAGCATAGAAGACGTCGTCGGCGTCGCGAGGAAGTGGCAGGAGCAGGGAGCCGAGATGCTCCATGTTATCGATCTGGACTCCGCACTCGGAACAGGCAACAATGAGAGCCTGATCGAGATGATAGTCGCGGATCTCGCCATCCCTGTCCAAGTCGGTGGAGGCATAAGGACCGATGAGAAGGTGTATCGGCTATTCGAAATCGGTTGCGAGCGCGTGATCATCGGAACAAGAGCCGTCGAAGACCGACAGTTCGTGGAACGCCTGGCGAGCAAATATACTGACGGAATCGTGGTGGCTCTGGACTCCTCCTCTAAGGAGATACTTGTCAGAGGTTGGCAGGAGGGTTCAGGAAAGGTCATGCGCGATGTTGCGAAGGACCTCGAGGATCTGCCGTTCTGGGGATTCCTCTACACCAACGTGGATGTAGAGGGGAAGCTCCAGGGTATAGATCCGCTCCCGATCAGGAGTCTGATAGAGGCTACGAAGAAGCATGTCATCGTATCGGGGGGTATCACGACCAGAAGCGATTTGGATACCCTCCGGAACATGGGTGTCGATTCCGTGGTCCTGGGCATGTCCATATACACTGGCACGATCGATTTCAAGAAAGTCGTGAGGGAGTTCAGGTGAAGACGGAGGAAAGGCAGAGGATTGCCGAGATATCCCGAAAGACCAGGGAGACAACAATCTTCGTGAAGCTCAGCATAGATGGTTCGGGGGAGTGTAAGTGCATCATTCCAGACGAATTCCTGCGACACATGGTGGAGACTTTGACCAAGTATTCCGGGGTCGACATGGACATGACCGCTGAGGGCGACATGGAGCACCACCTCGTGGAGGATGTGGCAATCACCATTGGGAAAGCATATAGGAAGGCCATTGGCGAAGGTGCGGTGAAGCGCATAGCCAGCTCGACGGTTCCCATGGATGAGGCGCTGGTTCAGGTCTCGGTCGATCTGATCGACAGGCCATATGTGCACTTGGAAATGCCCGATATCATGTACGAACACTTCATTCGCTCTTTCGCGATGGAACTAAGGGCGACGATCCACTCTGTCGTCATCAGGGGGAAGGACGAGCATCACATAATCGAGGCGACATTCAAGGCGTTGGGGATTGCGCTGAGGACAGCGATGACCCCCGTATCTTCAGCTCTGTCGACCAAGTCCTCCGTCGTCTGGGGGGAATGAACCACGACATTGACCAAGAGGATAATCCCCTGTCTGGATGTCCGAAACGGATATGTTGTCAAAGGTGTCTGTTTCAAGAACCTCAAGGAGGTCGGCGACCCTCCCACACTCGCAGTCGAATATCAACTCCAGGGAGCCGATGAGATCGTGTTCCTAGACGTCAACGCCTCGGTATCCGGGACGAAGACACTTCATGATGCAGTGAGGAAGACCGCGGAGCAGCTGTTCGTTCCTCTGACCGTTGGGGGCGGGATACGGTCGTTCAGCGATGTCAGGAAGACTCTTGAAGTAGGCGCCGACAAGACATCAATCAACTCTGCGGCGGTCATCGATCCTACGCTGATCAACAAATGCGCCAAGTCTTTTGGAAGCCAATGCATCGTGCTGGCATTGGATGCCAAGAGGGTGGACGACTCTTGGGAGGTCTACACGCATTCGGGGACGAATGCCACCGGCCTTGACGCCATAGAGTGGGCGAAGGAGGCTTGCGAGCGCGGTGCCGGCGAGATATTGCTGACGAGCATGGATGCGGACGGCACAAAGAAAGGTTACGACATCGAACTCACCAGAGCAGTTGTGAGGGCGGTCAATGTGCCCGTCATCGCATCCGGTGGTTGTGGCACGATCGAGCACATGGTCGAAGTACTGACTGCCGGAGAGGCAGATGCGGCCCTGGCAGCCTCCATATTCCACTTTGGCCAACACACTGTCGCGGAGGTCAAACACGCCTTGGAGTCGAAAGGCGTCCCAGTGAGGTGGGGCTCTTGAGCGAGGATAAGAAAGGAGAACTGATTCCGGTCGTTGTCCAGGATATATGCAATAACAATGTCCTGATGTTGGCATACATGAACGACGAGGCGATGGAGCTCACTCGAAAGACTGGATTCATGCATTATTGGAGCAGATCCAGAAACGCGATCTGGAAGAAGGGAGAGACCTCTGGCAACGTCCAGAAGGTAATCGAGCTGCTGATGGATTGCGACAACGACGCCATGCTGGCCCGGGTGGAGCAGACGGGAGTCGCATGCCATACCGGGACCTATTCGTGCTTCTGCAAGGAACCGCTGCCGCAGAACGATATCTTCTCCCAACTCTGGCAGGTGTTCGAGGAGCGAAAGACGACCGGCTGTGAGTCATCATACACCTGCAAGTTGCTTAAGAACAGGAATCTACTGCTGAAGAAGATCGGCGAGGAGAGTTCAGAGGTCATCATAGCAGCCAAGGACAAGCAGAAAGGGGAAGTCGTATACGAGGCCGCTGATCTCATCTATCATCTGATGGTTCTGCTCTATGACGAAGGTATCACTCTGGACGATATCAAGAAGGAACTCGGGGAGAGGAGAAAATGAATAATGGGAAACGCTGTGATTTTCACACGCACACGATATTGAGCGATGGCGAACTCCTTCCTATGGAGTTGATCCGCCGGGCCGCGGCAACGGAACACAGGGCCATCGCATTGACAGATCATGCATCCTTCTCAAACATCGAGAGCACAATCGAGAGCGTTGCAAGGGATTGCGAGAAGGCGGATGCCTGGGGTATCCAAGCCATACCTGGGGTCGAACTCACTCATGTGCCCGTCAGATATCTCGACGATGCCATCCGTCGTTCGCGCAAGGCAGGCGCGGAGATAATCGTCGTTCACGGGGAGACGCCCGTCGAACCAGTGGAACCGGGGACGAACCATGTGGCCGTACTCAACCCAGAGGTGGACATACTCGCCCATCCTGGGATGATCTCCCTCGACGACATAGAGCTGGCCGCCAAGAACGGAATATTCGTCGAAGTGACATGTAGGCGGGGGCACTCTCTCACCAACGGTCATGTTGTCGCTTTGGCGAGAACAGCCAAAGCCAAGCTCTTGGTCAATACCGATACCCACTCTCCAAGTGATCTCAGTTCGATGGAATTCGCCAGGACGGTTGCGCTGGGGGCGGGATTGGGGTCAGATGAGGCGATACGCGCCCTCGTTACCAACCCTGAGGATCTGCTTCGAAAGCTGGGTCGGCTTTGATCATTACGCTATTCGTATTAATTTGAGCAGTCGTTCTTAATAAAGCCCATATAGACAATCGGCGATTCAGTATCGGTAGTCGCATGACAATAATCAGCATGTCTGTGGATGATGGCCTCATCGAGAAATTCGACCAGATATCTGGAGTCAAAGGGTTCAGGTCCCGTTCGGACGCCATGCGAGAGGCGATGCGCTCGTTCGTGGATGAAGCTGAGTGGGACAATCAAACGGGGGAGAACCAGATAGTCATTACCCTAGTCTATGACGAGATGGGTCCGAGGGGTGAACTCTCAGTACTTCAGCATAGGTTCGAAGAGATACAGATGATGCTTCACTTGCATCTCGAGAAGGGCCAATGCATGGAGGTCTTCATCGCTCGCGGACAGAATGCAGCCCTGAGGGAAATCCTTCGTAGGATTCGCAGTATCAAAGGTGTCAGATCGATACGGTTCATCTCGACATCGAGTGGGACCGAGTGATGCCACCTGTCTCATAGACGAACCCAGCTCACGCTAGCGCTACGCAACATGTCTGTCTGGCATATCAACGCGATACTGCCTTAGGCGGCCACCCAGCCACAGGTCATCTCGTTGTACAGGATGAGGAAATTCCCCCAACCACTGTCCTGTGCGAATGCGAGCGTACTGTAGAGTTCGTACTGAGTTCTCCATGCATCATTGTGTGAACCCCACCAAACGGATATTCCGCCTGCCGCTGCAGACCGATCTGGATTGTAGACATCTATGACCGCGAGCTCCATCGCGTCCACCATCGTTTGCAGGGCAACCATCATGGTGGCATCAGCAGATAGTACGGGATCCGCCATTAGGTGTCTTCCGAGATCAATCAGATCGACCTGATAATGCGATCCACACGATACATAGTAGCTGTCTCTGACAGCGGCTCTGTAATTGCTCGCATAATCCGCCAGTCCTTCGGTCATCGCGTCGGTCCATGCGGACATCGCGATGATTGATTGTGATACGACCTTCAAGTCCACGATGCCGAGTGTGCAGTACCATGCCCAGCTGATCGGCTCGTATGATTCCTTCCAGCCTGCCAACATATCCGTCGCTACCTGCTGCGGCGTCCTGATGGAATCCAAAGCGACCGGTGTGAACATCAGATCATATGGGAAACCATCTCCAGCAACCAGGTCTTCCGATGCGACCAAGAGTTCCACGAGACCAGTCCTCGCAGCCTGATATGCCAGCTCCATGCTGGAGCAAGCACAGGCGTCGAAGGCAAGGATGTCGATATATACACCCGCTTCAATGATTGCATTCTCCATCTCTTCAAGGGATATCTTGTCACCGCCAGATGTCTGATCTGTGCAGAACCCTTTCCACGCGCTGCCATGATCCCACGGTATCACAACAAGATGGTCAGATTGATAGTGTTCATCGACCTCGGACAGGAACCAGCCGAAGGTTTCGCCGTCACCGAAATTCATCTCCGGGTAGGTTTCGACCACCTGCCACAAATCGCCCGATATCTCTATTCTCTCGGTCCCTTCGGTGCTCAATCTGTCGACCATCGCGACTATCTTCAGCCCATCGCTCGCTGGAATTTGGAGCAGATACTCGAGGCTGGGGCTGTCCCAATACATCTCGAGGTTGTTATCCGCATCAACGTAAATCGCAAGGGTCCATGTCCCTTCAGACAATACTGGTTTTTCCTGCTGTTTCGCGACTGTGATTCCAGGGACCATCAAGGTGCCTGCAAGCACAATGCTAACCAGAAGACTAAAGCTGCGCATTCTCATCTCTTTCCCCCTATTGAAGCCTCTAAATCCCCCAATCAGGCTTCAGCCAGGAATGTGGGTGGCAGTACAAAATAGCTTCTCAGGACACGGCGCATGTCTCATTTGATCGGCGGAATGAGTGATTACCTGGGATTCACTATATATGAAAGAACGAAAAATGGCGCTCCCGCCGGGATTTGAACCCGGGTATCGAACTATCGCCGGCCATCCTTGCGGATGACCACGAGAGGCTCGAATGATTGGCCACTACACTACAGGAGCTCAGTAGGTCCAAGCAAACCTAAAGTCTTACATAAACGTTTGGGACCCTCTATTCAGGCCTTCAAAACTCACTGGCTAGCAAGATTCCATCGTCTATCCCCACAACCCCCTTCACTATCTGTTTGCTTATCGAATCCTATCGATAGTATGGGTGTGATGAATGCATCATGCTCGAAATTCTCCAATGCAGGAATTCGCAGGCTGGATAGATTGGAGACAAAGATGGCCATTCCGAAGCGGCACATCCGATTCATATAGGACGGTAGCGCTAAGTCAGATGTCCTCATCGCCCTCTCGCCAGTCTAGGCCAGGAGTCCTAATGCCCACCTTCACGACGGGCGGTAACTTCCGTTTGTGGGATGAGAGCCTGATTGTCCTTTCTATGCGGAGCACCTCTTTCACAGTGGTCTCGGCGTTCTCGGCTATAGTCTTATCACTCTGCCCCAATTCGATTCCGTGGAGTATCGAGTCGAGCCGTTCATAGGTAATTCCCATCTCTTTCTCATCTGTTTGTCCTTTCCATAGACCCGCAGAGGGCGCCTTCTTTCTGACCCCTTCTGGCACGCCCAGTTTCTCGGCGAGCTGACGCACCTCGGTCTTGTACAGGTCTCCGATGGGTTCGAGGTCCGCACCACCATCCCCGAACTTGGTGAAGTATCCGACAAGCAGCTCGCTTTTGTTGCTGGTCCCTAGGACCAGCCTTGATTCTGCTCTCGCATAATGGTACAGGATGGTCATCCTGCACCTCGCCTTGACATTGGCGAGGGCCTTCTTATCTGCCTTCTCTAGCACAGATGCGTATTCATCGACGATCTTCGTGATATCGATGGTCCTGTGCTTCACACCCTCAGCTTTGCACAGATCCTCGGCATCTCTGACATCGTCCTTGGAGGAATCACGCTCCGGCATCAGAATCCCAAGAACCTTCTCTTTTCCAACCGCTCTCACGGCGAGTTTGAGAACGACTGCTGAATCAATGCCTCCACTGACTCCTACTGCGAAGCCTTTTGCTCCTATCTTCCTTAGCTTTTCTGCCAGGAACCGTTCGATGATCCTCTCAGTTCCTTCCTTGAGCTGTGGGGTCTTCATCACCGCTCTGATGGCATGGTTCGGATATAGCCGTTATGGTTCGGAAATGACGATTGTCAGCCGTAAAATCTAATCTATGGGTATCTCGATGCCGAACAGTATGACTCGCACAACCGTGACTCTCGCTCAGATCACATGTCAACTGCACGACAAATCGGCTAACCTCAAGCGTATGAGTTCCGTCGTTCGGAGGACGAAGGGGCGAGTCGTCATATTTCCTGAGACTTCTCTGACTGGCTATCTTCCGAGGGACGATCTCTTCAAGCAAGCAGAGCCAATGGACGGTCCCAGCATAAGAGCGATGGCTTCTCTCGCAAAGGAAACTAAGAAAGATATCGTCTTTGGAGCGCCCATAAGGGACGAGCGAATACATGGTTTGATTTACAACTCAAGCATCCTCGCGACTGGCCATGGCAAGCTGTTCAGATATGACAAGATGTACCTCCCGACATTCGGGCCATTCGAGGAACGAGTATTTTTCACTCCTGGCAATGACGCGGTCGTAGCACAGGGCATGCACGCAAGAATCGGTCTGATGGTATGCTATGACATGTTTTTCCCAGAACTCGCCAAGCTCGAATCGCTCATGGGCGCCCAGCTGCTCATAAACATATCCGCCGCCCCGACGACCTCTAGGCCGAGTTTCGAGAAGGTCATGCCTGCTCGAGCTGCTGAGAATAGCGTATTTCTGGCCTATACGAACCTTGTTGGGGTACACGGTTCCCTAGTGTTCGGAGGCGGAAGTGTACTTTATGGTCCTCGGGGGGACGAGATCATCAAGGCCAAGGAACTCGAGGAGGATATCGTCACGCATGAGATTGACTTCGAGGATCTGGACGCTGCTCGCAGATTCAGACCACTTCTCAGGGACAGTCGGCCGGAGCTATTCGATCGAATAGGGACGATACTCCGGGGAAACACGAAGGAATGAATAGGGCTCTTATCCGTCGAATGTGCGTCGGCCCTTAATGGCTGCACCCGTTGATTGCGCATATTCTTAAATATGGCCACCTTTTTGGTGGTTAGAAAGCTGAGGTGGCCCAGCCCGGTAAGGCGCGAGTCTGGAAACTCCGCTATAAGCGGCCGGTTAGCTCGTGGCGTTCGCGCCTCGGGAGTTCAAATCTCCCCCTCAGCGCTCATATTCCTTTTGCCTTCCTTTTCATCTCTCCAGGTTTCATTGTATAGGCAACGTCTGCAGAACGGCAGAAACTAAATACGCTCAATGACAATGAGTGAGTTCGCGACTGGTTCGCAATCTCGAGGTGGGTGGTACCTTGCAGATGAAGATTCTACTCGTCGATGACGACCCAGCTTATCTTGAAGTCTTGAAGTTCTTCCTTGAGCGAGATGGAGTCTTCGTTGCGGATGTGGCGACTTCTGCGAGGAAAGCTCTTGATATCCTTGCGAAGAGCAGAGAGCACGAAGCAGTCGTATCCGATTTCATGATGCCTGATATTGATGGCCTCGAATTCCTTAAGATACTCCGGGCTCAGGGGATCATGATCCCTTTCATCATGTTGACTGGCCGTGGCAGGGAAGATGTCGCTATCCATGCATTGAACGGCGGAGCGGATTTTTACATCGCTAAGGGTGGCGACCCAAAGACACAATATCCCGAGCTATCGAATATGCTGACCAAGAGCATCAAACAGAAGCGTTCCGAGCGCGAAGTATTTGAGAGCGAGAGATTCCTGTCGAGCATATTCGACAGCATTCAGGATGGAATAAGCGTGCTCGATGCCAATTACAACATCATTCGGGTGAACGGGGCCATGGAACGATGGTACCCTCACTCTCTGCCTTTGGTGGGCAAGAAGTGCTACGAGGCGTACCACGGACGATCCATCCCCTGCGAGATTTGTCCAACCAATCATACACTGGCTCATGGAGTCGCCCACAGGGAAGTTGTGCCAAAGACAGACAAATCCGGGGCAACAGTTGGATGGTTCGAACTCTACAGTTTCCCCATGAGCAATAGGGATACGGGCGAGGTTGAACGGGTTATCGAATATGTGCGGGACATCAGCGATAACGAGCGCGCTCGCGTGGCATTACTAGAGAGCGAAGAGAGGTACCGTCAGTTGGTCGAACTCGCGAACATCGGCATCATGATGGTGGATGGAAGCGGCGAGATTACCTTCGCGAACCCGCGAATCGCCCACATGCTAGGGCGTCCAGGGGAGAAGCTCGATGGGCTGTCGTTGTACTCCTTCCTGGATTCACCCTGGTCAGAAATGGTCAGAGCCGATCTTCAAAGGCGACGGTCTTCCGGAGAGCAACAGGAATCCGAGTTCCTGAGATCCGATGGCTCACGGCTGCAGGTTCTGTTGGGTGCATCCTCGATCATTGATTCCGGAGGCAAGCATCTCGGCGCATTGATTGTCGCTTCTGAGTTGACTGAAACCAAGAAGATGATGGAATCGCTCGTGAAATCCTCAGCATCACTGGAATAAATATAAATGAGACTGGAAAGCACGGCGAGGGTGCGAGATTCGAGATCCACGTGCCAAAGGGTGCATATAGGTTAGAGACCCGTGAGGTTCGTTGATGCCATGTGAAGCAGCACACCCGTTGGCGCATCATGCAGAGTGTAGATAACCGTGAACGATGATGGACAGAATGACGGAGTGAAGACACTCCTGGAGAATTCACGGCGGATCATAGAAGCCGAGATTTCTTGGATATCGTGTCTGCTCTTGTTCTTTGCGACCGTCTATTCCGTAGTAAGACTGGACCTCCTCTGGGCGGCATTCGGGATATTCGCTCTTTCATTGTACGTACTCCCGATAATCATGACGAGGGATCCTTTCAGGGCAGTCCCGTGGGAGATGACCCTGCTTCTATCCATACCGATGCTGTTGCACATATCCGATGGTTCAGAGATCTTCAGCGAAAACATCGCATGGTGGGATGATATGACCTCACTCGCCATGGCGTTCTCGCTCTCCACGCTCGGCCTCCTGTTGACAATAGAATTGGAGATGTTCACCGAGGTCAGGATGAACAGACCATTATCGATTTTTTTCGTCTTCATGTTCACCCTAGCCATATCTGGCTTCTGGTATCTAGGGGAATTCATCGGTGATTCGTTGTTCGGGACAGACAACCTGACCACCAATGATGCTGTCATGGATGGGCTGCTCTGGACGATGATCGGCGGTGTTCTGATGGGTATCGTCTATGGCGCTTACACGAAAACGATGTCGAAGGAGAGGCGCCAAGCTCTTGGCATGATCCATCTATGGGAGGTGAGGCTCTGGAGGAAAGATTGAAATTCTTATCCAGAATCATGCAGACGGGCATGGTTGCCATTGCCTTGGTAGGTATTATAACTGCTAACTATACCTGGGTTCCTGCGGCACTCATCTCCCTCGCGATCAGCACAATCCCCGCGATCCTGCGAAAGGATTTGCGGCTAGTCCTACCATTAGAGCTGAACTTCTGGATAGTAATAGCTCTGTTCCTGCACGTTGCCGGAGGATTCTCAGGCTTCTACGATTCCGTTCCTGGTTGGGATCACCTGACTCATGCTATGTCCTCTTCCCTGATAGCTGCGTTGGCTTTCGTGGTTGTCGTCGCGTTGGATAAATACAGTGATCGCATCTTCTTGCCCAGGCCATTCTTAGCCATGTTCATCTCGATGTTCACCATGGCAATCGGCGTCGTATGGGAACTCATGGAATATGCAAATGATAAGCTGTCGGGGAGCCACCTCCAATACTCACTTTCGGATACTATGGTGGATTTGTTCTTCGATGCCTTGGCAGGGCTGATAGTCGCAATCGTCGGTGCATATTACCTGACATATACGAGTAAAGAGCATTTTATCGATGCCATGCAGATAGACCAGGCCAAGGAGAAGATGGACCAGATCCTAGGTAGTGTGCGCCAGAGAAAATGACGACTTTTCGAGGTCGCTCTCTGCCAATATCATCTCCGCCTTCCGGAAATCATCTGGAGAGTTGAGATTCCAGAAGCTGGACAATTCTCGATCGACCTCGCGTATGCGTTTCTCCTGAACGAATCTTAGGTCCATCGATTGGAACATCTCTGATACTCGGAATCCTCCTCGTTCGACGACCTTCGTGCATGCTCTCTCGACGGCGTTCCTGTTATAGATCGCATGGAGCGGTTCAGGGAAACCCCTAATGATGGGAACCGCGCCCTCTGTGTCCTCGGATTCCTCGAGGAGGAGTTTGTATATCTTGGCGCGCACGAAAGGCGTGTCACAAGGACAGATTGCCACAAGATCGCTGTTGGACGAAGACACTGCCGCTCTGATTCCTTCTAGCGGACCAAAATCGTCTTTCGAATCCTCTGTTATGCGCGCTTTTCCAGCGAAAATAGGTTCGTAATCACCCTTTCTGCCCACACCGACCGAGACAACCATCTCATCCACGATTCCAGACATCTCTTCCAGGACATGGAGTACCATGGGCTTCTGTCCGAGCTTGAGGAGTCCCTTGTCTCTGCCCATCCTCGTGCTGTGCCCCCCTGTGAGAAGTATCCCTGTCAGCATCCTAACACCTGAACCAGTACGCCTGTTATCAATCTATTCCTGCAATGGTGTCTATGCCAGTATGCCGAAAGCATTATTACCGGGATGACTCTTCGAACAATCATTGTGAGTATTGTATGGTCAAGATCACGATGGCACATGGAGCCGGAGGGGAGCGGATGCAGGAATTCATCCGCAAATTCGTTATTGAGGAATTGGACCACGACTTCGGCGAGATACCTCTATCCGCGTTGGATGACGCGGCCATAGTGGATGGGATTGCATTCACGACGGACTCCTACACGGTCAAACCACTCTTCTTTCCAGGGGGAGATATCGGTGTTCTCTCCGTTGCAGGCACCGTGAATGATATCTGTGTCATGGGCGCAAAGCCACTTGCCCTTTCATGCGCCATGATTATCGAGGAGGGTTTCTCTGAGGCGGATCTTCAGAGGATCGTCAAGAGTATCAGCTTGACAGCGAAATCGGCAGATGTCAGGATTGTCACGGGTGATACGAAAGTGGTCGAGAATGGCGCAGCCGATGGATTATTCATCAACACCAGCGGCATCGGGAGGCGGTCCGACCATCTCGATCATAATATCCAGATGGTGCGCCGATCCAGGGAGTTCAAACCTAATTGGCCGAACGATTCATCGGTGGGCCCTGGAGATACGATCATCGCGTCCGGATCAATCGGAAACCATGGGATCGCGCTGCTCTCGTTCAGGGAAGGATACGGTTTCGATACGGTCGTACACAGCGACGCCAAACCTCTGAATTCTCTGATCGAAGATGCGCTCAAGATCGGTGGCATCACCGCAATGAAAGACCCCACAAGGGGTGGAGTGGCGAACCTTCTTAACGAGTGGGCCGAGAAATCTCATGTGGGTATCAAGATCTCCGAGGAGGCCCTTCCCATAGATGACGAGGTCTTGGCGGCATGCGAGATGCTTGGCATCGATCCCCTTGAGATAGGGAACGAGGGAAAGGTCTTGATGGCGGTCGTGCCATCCATGGCTAACGAAGTCCTCTCCACCATACGCTCCAGACCCGAGGGAAGGAACGCCGCCATAATCGGTGAGGTGTCAAAAGAGTTCTCGGGCGTCATGATGGAGACGCACACGGGTGGCAAACGGGTCATAGAACCCCCCGTTGGCGACCCTGTACCTCGAATATGCTGACGTGTCACGCTTCAGTCGATCTTGTCGCTAGCCCATTCGCGGTCTCAACGACGAACTTGACGATGCTCGGTAGGGCCTTGGAGACCGTATCAGTCAGCTCCTCGCTCACATTTACGAGGTCGTCCGCTTCGATTGCGATGAAGATGACCTCCTTAGGCATCTTATCGGGCACTACCTTCCTTCCCAGCGCGAATGCAGTGGCGACATTTATTCCGTGCGGGGAAGCCCCGTGTACCGTATTCTCGAAGTCCTCTTCACGGAGTGCATAGAATTCTCCAGGGCGACCGCCCTCGGTCTTGATCGCGTCCACGACTATCACTTGGTCATAGCCGATGATCATGTCGAGGAGTTCCAGTCCACTCGCGGCGAGCTCCTCCACATCTATCGATGGCATGGACATCTCCCTTAGCTTCCTGGCGACATGTATGCCAACGCCGTCATCCGACAATATAGGGTTGCCCAGACCTATCACCAAGGTTCTCATGCCATCCGCAACGGTTTCCGCCATATTTATCCTGTCCACACTAATCTCTGAATGAATGAAAAACTGGAATTCGGAGGGTTTCCCCTCCAGAGTTTCTCAAAAGTTTCTTACCGTCTCGACGATGGAACCGTCCTTTCTGTGGACCTTCACTTCGAGCGCAGGGCCGCCGTTCAGAGCATGTGTCCCGCACGAGTTGCAGGGGTCATAGCATCTGAATGCCATCTCAACTTTGTTGAGCAGTCCTGGCGAGACCTCGCCGTTCTTGATCAGGGCCTTGGCCGCCTGCTTCACGCTCGTGTTGATCGCAGCGTAGTTGTTGGTCGTCGCGACTATCATGTTGATCTTAGTGCAGATGCCGTCCTTGTCCGAGGCGTAGTGGTGTATGAGCGTGCCTCTTGGGGCCTCGCAGATACCGACACCCTCCGTCGGCGGGTTGAACGCTCCTCTGATATCGTCGCTTGTGATGCTCTTGTCATTCGCGAGCTCGAGCATCCGTTCCCCGGCGTACTGCAGCTCGATCACCCTTGCCCAGTGATACGCGAGCGTGTGGTGTACCGGACCTTTCACCCCGAGGTCCTTCATGGTCTTCGCGAGCACTTCGTACTCGGCCTGAGCCAGAGGTGTGGTGTATCCTTCGCACACGTTTATCCTGCCCAGAGGACCGACACGGTAGATGCCGCTCGATGGACCGACCTCGAAGCCCTTCCATCCGACGCTCTTCAGGTAGGGCATCTTCATGTAGGTCCATGGTTCGACATGCTCGGCGATTATGTCCAGGTACTCGCTAGGCTTGAACTTGACGACCTGTTTGCCGGTCTGGTCGACTACACGGATGTCACCATCGTAGAAGTTGCTCTTGTTGTTCTTGTCGACCATACCCATATAGTAGGTCTCGAGGTAGTATGCGTCCTGGTTCAGGATGAGGCCGAGGTAGTCCTTGTTGGCGAGCACGACATCGTGAAACAGCTTTATCGTGAACTTGCCGAACTCGACACACGACTTCGCCATCTCCACCATCTGCAGGCGCTCCTCCTCACTGATTTGCTTGGAGACCCCGCCGGGGAGGCCGAATACTGGGTGCGTCGCCCTTCCGCCGATTATCTCCTGGACCTTCTGACCGTAAGACCTGTGCTTTATCACTTCGGCACCGATCGGGACGCCTACCGCGTCCACTACCCCCAGCACGTTCCTCTTGCTGGCCGGGGCCGATGGTCCAAGGACGAAGTCCGGGGCCGCGAGGGCGTAGAAGTGCGCTATGTGGCTGTGGGTGTACTGTCCCATGTAGAACAGCTCCCTGAGCTTCTTGGCGGTCTCGGTCGGCTCGGCATTGAACACTGCGTCCAAAGCCTTCGTCGATGCTATGTGGTGCGCAGCTGGACAGACACCGCAGAGCCTGTTCGTCAGCACGGGCAGCTCCTGCACGTGGCGGCCGATGCAGAATCTCTCGAATCCTCTGAGTTCCGGGACCTGGAGGTATGCGTTCGCGACGTTCCCGGCATCGTCCAGGAATATCTCGATCTTGCCATGCCCCTCCAGTCTCGTGATAGGGTCTATCGTGATTTTCTTCTCCTTCGTCTTCACCGTTGCATCGTTGATGATAGGTCCTGTCATTGCAATCACCCCTTCTTGTTGCGCTCCTTGACAATCCTTCTAAGCGGGGACTTCGGCAGCGTGAACGCGTAGAACGTGCCGAGCGGGTCCTTGACCTGCATCATCATTTCCATTATCTGCTCCTCACTTAAGGTTGACTCCGAATCTGTGATGTTCAGGAGCGAGGACACGGCACTCAACATGCTCGCGCCCTGGTCGATGACCGCCTTGGTCGGGCCCATGCATCCCCTGCAGGGCATGTTCGCGTTGGGGCACATCGCGCCGCAACCGGCCCTGGTGGCAGGTCCTATGCAGATTATGCCTTGGTCAAGCAGGCACTTCTTGGGGTCTGGCTTGATCTCGTAGGCCTGATAGATCTTGTCTATCCTCCTGTTCTTCTCGACCCTCTCCTTCTTACACTCGTCACACAGAGTCTTGTCACTGGCGATTACAGTGCCCTTCGGGGGCAACGGCGCGCCCTTCGTCACATGCTGGACGACGGCATCGACTGCCAATGCGATCAGGTTGACCGTCGGTGGGCAGCCGGGCATGAAGTAGTCGACGTCTATCACTTCGTCGAGCGTCTTCACATCGTTGTAGAACTTCGGCAGTTCCAGCTCACCCTCGGGGACCTTGGTTATCTCCTGTGGGTAGATCCCGTTGGGGTTGTCCGTGGACTGCGTCTTCTTGTAGACGGTCTCGAAGACCTCTTCCCTGTTGGTCACATTGCCCAGGCCAGGCGTCCCACCGAAGCAGGCGCAGGATCCGAAGCTTATCATTATCACCGATTTCGCCCTGAGCAGCTTGGCCACATGCTCGTTCTCGGAGTTCCTTATGGCCCCGTTGTAGAACGATACCGTGATAGACTTGTCAGGCATTTTCTCGATATCTTCCAGCTTGCCATCGAACCCGATGGGCCAGAACACGACCTCGGCTATCGCATGTATGTCCAGTATCTTCGCATCTATGTCCAGGAGTGCTACGTCACATCCGCCGCAGCCTGCTCCCCAGTACTGCGCGATCTTGATCTTCTCAGCCATTTCAGCTCACCTCTCCTATGTCCGATTGCTTACTGGGAACTGCCGAGTACTGAGGCGCCTGCCCTTTCATGCCGGTCTGTTCGACCAGCCTCCACTTCTTCAGGGCGATTATGTGCCTGACGATCTCCGGCTTCGCTATGCCCGTGAAGTCGTGCAGCTCGTGCACGGTCCTGGGCCCCTTCTCCATCTGTGACAGGAGCAGGTTCCTCTCCAGCTCCACCGCCGCAGCCTTCTGCACGATGAAGCTGTACCTCGCATCCGTGATCTTCTCGCCGAACACATTTCCTACCGTCGTGAGCTGCCCCTTCTTCCCAAGGAGCCACCTTATGCGCTCGCCCTCGACGGTCCTTCTAGCCGCCTCGATCCTGGCCTTTCTTCCAGTCATCGTCATTCACCACCTCTGATCGGAGATGGTCCAAGCTCGTTTATCGTGTTCGTGAATTCGGTCATGGTCTTCTGGAACTTCTCGCCCTCACCGGCCGAGATCCATTCCAACTGCAGTCTGTCCGTGTCATAACCGAACTGCTGTATGAGCATCTTCAGCAAGGCTATCCTCCTGCGGGTCCTGTAATTTCCACCTATGTAGTGGCAGTCCGCTGGGTGACAGCCTGCGACCAGGATGCCGTCCGCGCCCCTCTCGAACGCCCTGAGGACGAACTCGGGGTCGACCCTGGCGGAGCACATGACCCTGATGACCCTGAAATGAGGTGGCATCTGGAGCCTGCTGACTCCTGCCAGGTCCGCTCCTGCGTACGAGCACCAGTTGCAGCAGAACACTATGATCTTCGGCTCGAATCCGTGGTCCGTCCCGGTCTTCTGGTGGTTGTGAGCATCTGAACTCATTGCTTCACCTCCTGCTTCTTCGGTTCCTCAACAAGCGCAGCATCGATCATAGCGAGGATCTGCTCATCCCTGAAACCCTTCTGGGTGAGTGCGCCAGCGGGACATGCTCCCACACAGGCGCCGCAACCCTTGCACAGACCGACATTGACATCGACGATCTTCTTGTCCTTGATCTTCTTGTTATCGATGATCTCGAGCGCCTTGTACTCGCATGTGGGCACGCAGATGCCGCAACCGTCGCAATATTGCTCGTCGACGCTCGCGACTATCCCCTCGGCTTCCAGCGTGGTCTTGGATAAGATCGTCATGGCCCTGGCGACTGCGCCAAGTGCTTGGGCGATGCTCTCATCCACGAACTTCGGCGAATGAGCTATACCGGCGAGATAGACGCCTTCGGTGGCGAAGTCGATCGGCCTCAGCTTCATGTGCGCCTCCAGGAAGAAACCTTCCTTGGTTATAGGGACCTTCAGCATGGGCGCGAGTTCCTCGGAGCCTTCCTCTGGCCTGGTCCCAGATGCGAGGACAAGGCAGTCTGGCCTCAGAACGACCTCCTTGCCGGTGTCCTCGTCTATCAATCTCACTTCGATCTTGCCGCCCTTGTCCTCTACGACGGGCTTCTTCTCATCGTCGAACCGTATGAAGGTCACGCCCTTCTGCGCGGCCTCCTTGTAGTACTTCTCTCTGAAGCCATAGGTCCTGATGTCCCTGTAGAGCACGTACACCTTCGCGTTCGGGTCCTTGTCCTTGATCTTATTGGCCGCGGTCATAGTGCCCGTGCAACAGACGCGGGAACAGTTCGGGAACTTGTCCTCCCTGGACCCGACGCACTGTATGAACACATAGGAATCGCCCTTGACCTCTCCCTTCTTCATCTTGCCCTTGAACTCGAGGAGCGTCATCACGTTGGCGTTCTTGCCATATAGGTACTCTCCCTCGGGCTTGTACTCCCGTCCGCCGACGGCGACTACGACGACTCCATGCTCCATCTCGGAGCCGTCCGTGAGCTGCGTCTTGAAGTTGCCGACATATCCGTCGATGGTCTTTACGGTCGTTCCAAGGTGTAGCGTGATGTTCTTGTTCGCCCTGATCTCCTGATCGACCTTCTTGAGGTACTCGTCAGGGTCGTCCCCGGACGGGAGATAATGAAGCTTCCTCAGGTTTCCTCCGAGTTCCTTCTCCCTCTCCACCAGGTGCACCTTGATGCCCTGCTTGGCGAGTTCTAGAGCGGATACCATGCCGCTCACTCCACCACCTATGACGAGAGCGTCCTGGTTCACGTTAATTATGAGGTTCTCGAGCGGTTCCAGCAACCTCGACTTCGCAAGAGCCATCCGCACAAGGGCCTTGGCCTTCTTCGTGGCGGCCTTAGGCTCGTGCATGTGTATCCAAGAGCACTGGTCCCTGATGTTCGCCATCTCGAAAAGGTACGCGTTGAGGCCAGCCTCCCTGATGGTGTTCTGGAATAGTGGTTCATGCGTCCTCGGAGTGCAGCTCGCGACGACCACTCTGTTCAGGTCGTGCTCCTTGACCTTCTCCTTGATCTTCTCCTGAGCATCGGCGGAACACGTGTACAAGTTCTGTTCGGCGTACACCACGTTGGGCAGGGTCTTCGCGTATTCCATGACCTCTGGCACATTGACGACGCCGCCGATGTTGATGCCACAGTGGCAGATGAACACACCTACCCTGGGCTCCTTGCCGACCACATCGATCTCCTTCGGGTACACCTTTTTGGTGATCAAGGTGTTCCTTGAGGCCGTTATCTCTGTGCCCGCCTTGGCCGCGGCACCGCTCGCTTCGGCCACGGTCATCGGGATATCCTTCGGTGACGAGAACGCGCCGCTGACGAATATGCCCGGTCTGGATGTCTCGACAGGTGAGAACGCGCCTGTCTGGCAGAACCCGTCGTCGTTCAGCCTGAACTTCATGACACGGCTCAGATTCTCCGCGTCCGCGGGCGGTGTCAGACCGACAGCCAGCACGACCAGGCCGAACTCCTCTTCCTTCGGTTCGCCGTTCTCGACGTACTTGATCATCAGATTCTTCGTCTTCGGGTTCTCGACGACCGCCGCTGCCCTGGATCGGACGAATCTTATGCCGTATTCGTTCTTGGCGCGGTTGTAGTAATCATCGAACTCCTTTCCGAAGGCCCTCATGTCCATGAAGAATATCGAGGGCTTGATGTTCCCTCCGTGTTCCTTGGCTATGATCGCCTCCTTGATCGAGTACATGCAACATACGCTGGAGCAGTACTCGTTCCCGCAGTGCTCGTCCCTGGAGCCGACGCACTGTATGAACGCGATCTTCTCGGGTATGTCACCGTCCGATGGCCTGAGCACGGTCCCGAAGTACGGGCCGGTCGCGCTCAGCATCCTCTCGAACTCTATGCTCGTGACGACGTTCGGGTACACGCCATAACCATACTCTGGCTTCAGGCGCGCGTTGAACTCGTCGAAGCCGGGAGATACGATGATCGACCCGACCTTGATCTCGAAGACCTTCTCCTTCTGATCGTAATCGACTGCCTTGGCCTTGCACTCCTCTGCGCAGATCCCGCAACCTATGCACTTCTCGGGGTCTATCGAGTAGATCAGAGGTACGGCCTGCGGGTATGCGACATAGATCGCCTTCCTGATCTTCGTTCCCTCGTTGTACTCGTCCACGGCCTCGATCGGACATTTCTGGGCGCAGCTTCCGCAGCCAGTACACTTCGTAGGATCGACCCTGAAAGCCCTCTGCCTCACCGTGACGGTGAAGTTGCCCGCCTGGCCATCCACGATGGCGATGTCCGCGTTCGTGATCAACTGTATGTTGTGGTGCCTGCCCGCGGCGACCAGCTTGGGCGCCATTATACACATGGCGCAGTCGTTCGTCGGGAAGGTCTTATCGAGCTGGGCCATGGTGCCGCCTATGCTCGCCTTCTTCTCAACCAGATATACTCTGTATCCGGAATCGGCAAGGTCCAATGCGGACTGGAGACCTGATATGCCTCCTCCTACAACCATGACCGCGCCGACCTTGTCAGTAGTAGCCATCACTGCTCACCTCCGATCTCTATGGTCTTGTATGTGGGGGTGAATCCCTCCGGGTGTTCCATGGCGATCAGACTGTTTTGCCTGAGCAGGACTATGTGTCTGAGCACCTTGTCCGTAGGGACCTCCATCATCTCCCCGAGCTCCTTAACGGACCTCGCTTTGGTCCTGGACAGCTCGAGTATGAGGCTCCTCTCGAACTCATCGGAGGTGGCCTCTGTGATTATCTTCTCTATCTCCTCCGGGTCCAGCTTGTTGTCGTAGACATTGCCCTTGCCGACAAGGTTCAGTTCCTTGCCCACAAGCGCCTTCAATCTGAATGTCTCGGACGCCATGTCCGCGGCCGCGACCCTTGACATCAACCGTTCATCCTTCTTGACCTTGTTCGGTCCCAAGGCCTTCACGGTCTCCGTGAACTCCGTCACGACCTTCGAGAACTTCTCTCCTTCTGATGCGGACACCCATTCGAGCCTGAGTCTCTCGGGCGCTATGCCACATTCTTTGAGCAGCTTCTTCATGAGGTTCACGCGCTTCTCCGTGTAGTAGTTCCCGCTGATGTAATGGCAGTCTCCTATGTGGCAGCCGCCGAGCAGGATGCCATCGGCACCAGCCTTGAAGATGTCCAACACCAGATGCGGACTGATCCTCGTAGAGCACATCACCCTGACCGGGCGTATGTTGGTCGGGTACTGGTACCTGCTCACTCCACACAGGTCCGCTCCTGCATACGAGCACCAGTTGCAGAGGAACCCGATAATCTTCGGTTCCCACTCGCTGTCATGCTTCTTCTCTAGTGCGTGCGTCTCGTGATGAGTAGTGTGATGCTTTTCCGTCATCTCTCACACCTCCTCATCGAGAGCAGCTCTGGCTTCAGCGAGCAGCTGAGCATCAGTGTAATTCGTCATCGTTATCGCACCCTCCGGGCAGGTGGCGCCGCATGCACCGCAACCCTTGCACGCTGCGGCTATGGCCTCAACCAGGCCTTTGTCGTTCTTTCTCAACGCGCCATACGGGCAGACAGCGATACAAGTACCACAGCCAGTGCACTTGGTCTCGTCCACGACTGATGTCAGCGCCTCGGCCTGCACATACCCTTTCGCCATCGGTATGGCTGCCCTGGATGCCGCCGCGGCACCCTGTATGGCGCATTCTGAGATGTCTGCCGGGCCCTTGCAGGTCCCGCAGACATATATGCCATCGGTCGCGAAGTCCACCGGCCTGAGCTTGACATGCGCTTCCAGGAAGAACCCTTCCTGGCCCAGCGGGACCTTGAGCAGCTTCGACAGGTCTCCAGCATCGGGCTGAGCGACCAACGGGGTCGACAATATGACCATGTCGACCGGCATGGTCCTCTCAAGCTTGAGCGTCTCATGGAAGTAAGTCACCTTCAACTGGTTGTCTTCCATGAACACCTTGGGGAGGTTCTCGGTCGTGTATCTCACGAACTTGACCCTCTTCTCCCTGGCCTTGTTGTAGTTGAGCTCATGCTCAACTCCGTATGCCATGACGTCCCTGTTGAACACGGTGACCTCGATCTTCTCGGACGGGCCTAGCTTCACCTCTTCGGCATCGCTCTCGCCCTCGGTTCCTCGGCTGCGTCTCCTGCGCCTGCGCTCGAGGATCTCGTCCGTCGCCTTCTTCTCGACCGGGATCTTGTCGACTACGGTGCCCTGCTTCTCGGCCAGTCCTAGCATGTTCTCGTAGTTGTCGACGATATTGATCGCGTTCTTGATCGCCACATTGCAGCAGATCCTGGAGCAGTAGCTGAGCTTCTGTCCCCTTGACCCGACACATTGTACGAACGCGACGCTCTTCAGTTTCGGGAGGGTCTTCTTCTTGCACAGTATCTCGAACTCAGTCAGGGTGACCACGTTCGGGAACTGGTTGTAGCCGTACAATCCCTCGGGGACGTACTCGAGCGCGCCCGTCGCCACTATGATCGTGCCGACCTTGATCTTCTTGTCCTCGGCGCCCTTGTGGCCAATCACGACCTCGTAGTTCCCTATGAATCCTTCAACGCTCTTCAGCATCGAGTTGGTGTATACTGTTATGTTCTTGTGTTCGCTGACCTTCTTGATCAATGGGACGATCGTCTCCTCGGCTCCCTTGTCTGTGACATAAAGGTTGTTCAGGAGCTTGACGAACCCTCCGAGTTCGCCGTCCCTCTCGACGAGGTGCACGGGGAATCCCATGTCCGCCATGGACAGGGCAGCGGACATCCCGCTGACTCCGCCACCCACGACCAGGGCGACCGACTCCACATCGACCCTGACCTCTTCCTGGGGCACGAGCAACCTTGCCCGGGAAACGCCCATCCTTATGAGGTCCTTGGCCTTGACCGTCGCCTTGTCCTTCTCCTTCATGTGGACCCAGGAACAGTGTTCACGTATGTTCACGAATGTAAACAGGTACTTGTTCAATCCAGCGGACTCGCAGGTCGCCTGGAACAGCGGCGCGTGCGTCCTCGGAGTGCAGCTCGCCACTATGACCCTGTTCAGGTTGTGCTTCCTGATGGCCTCCCTTATGCTGCTGAGGCCGTCCTCGGCACAGGTGTACAGGTTGTCATTCGCGTAGACCACATCGGGCAAGGTCTTCGCGTACTCCGCGACGGTCGGAACATCGACGAACCCGCCTATGTTCGAACCGCAGTGGCAGACGAACACGCCTATCCTCGGCTTATCACTCTGGATCGCTTCCTTGTTCTCGGCCATCTGAATCATCCCCCTCCTGCCTGCATGAGCGCTTCGACCGCCTTCGCCGCCGCGCTCGAGCCCTGAGCGACCGACTCGGGTATGTCCGCCGGGCCGGCGCAGTATCCTGCCAGGTATATCCCAGAGACCACGGTTCTGCCGGGTCCGAGGATCCTGTCAGAGGATTCCAGGAACCCGAATTCGTCCTGCTTCAGGCCCAGTATCTTGGCGAGCTCGGCGGTCTCCTTCTTCGGCACGAGGGTGGTCGCGAGGACGACTAGGTCGAACTCCTCGGACTGCTGCCTCCCACCGACATCGTACACCACCAATGGGTTATGGGTGTCAGGGTTCTCCTGGACCGTGGCGTCCGAGTTGATGTATCTGACGCTGTAGTCCCTCTTCGCCCGCTCGACGTATTCGTAGAATCCCTTCGAGCAGGCCCTCATATCCTTGTAGAATATCGTGGATTCGATATCGTCATAATGCTCCTTGGCGAGCATGGCCTCCTTGGTGGAGTGCATGCAACACACGGAGCAGCAGTAGGGATGCCCTACCTGCGGGTTGCGTGAGCCGACGCACTGTATGAATCCGATCTTCTTCGGCCTCTCTCCGTCAGACCGCCTCTGTATATGTCCATGTGTCGGGCCGGCCGCGTTGATCATCCTCTCATATTCCATCGCGGTGAACACGTTGGGGTATCGGCCATACCCGTACTCGGAGGACGGTGTCGGGTCCCAGACATCGAAACCGGTCGCGACTATTATCGAACCGACCTCGAACTCGAGTATCTGGTCCTTCATCTCATAGTTGATGGCCTCTCTCTTGCAGGCCTTCATGCAGTTACCGCACTTGCCCTTGGTCAGCATGAGACAGTTGTCCTTGTCGATGGTCATCACTCTGGGCACGGCCTGCATGAAGGGGACGTATATCGCCTTCCTCTTCGTCAGTCCCATCTCCCAGTCGCTCACGACCTTGCTCGGGCACTTCTCGAGGCATTCTCCACAGCCAGTACACTTGGACTCGTCCACGAACCTGGCCTTCTTGAGCACCTTCACCTTGAAGTCGCCCACGCTTCCTTCCACCCCGATCACTTCAGCGTAAGTTATCACGTTGGTGTTCGGGTGGCTGAAGCAGTCAGCCATCTTCGGTGCAAGGATGCAGATCGAGCAGTCGTTCGTCGGGAATGTTTTGTCCAGTTGTGCCATTCTTCCGCCTATGCTGGGCGTCTTCTCAACCAGATGGACAATTATTCCCTTGTCCGCGAGGTCCAGAGCCGCCTGTATTCCAGCGACTCCTCCTCCAATCACCATAACAGCCTTTTCCATTCAAAGACCTCCGAGAGTTTTCTAATACAAATTTCCGTCAACGGGTTCCACCCATCTTCGGCGATTCTTATGCTCCTGAACCTGATTTCGGTATCCGGGCTTTCATCCGTACTCCCTTCTCAATCTTATCTGTTTCGTTGAATGCGCGACGATTGTAGGCCATACTACTCTTGCATTCGTCCCTTTTTCGTCCCGCACTCGCCGATGTGCGCTACTTCGCAATCACCTTCTTGACGTCAGCGCCCTTCTCGATCTCGGTCACCTTGACCTTGAATGGGACTTTCTTCTTCGCCTGTGCGTCGGCTCTGGCGAACCTCTGGCAGTTCGGATACGTGCACGGGGAGCACTTCTCATCCTTGCACGAGAGTTCCACGAGCAGCATCCTCTCTCTGGTGTCCTCCGGCTTCGTAACGGGCTTCCGGATCTCGAACATCTTGGACATCTTCGTCTCATATGGCTTCTTCTTGGGTTCGTACCTGGCGAACCTCTGACAGTTCGGGTACGTACACGGAGAACACTTGGTGTCCTTGCAGGACAGTTCTATCAGCACGAACCTGTCGCCTACGTTCTTCGGCGAGTTCTCTCCCTTGCCCCCCTTCGTATCTGCCTTCTTGGTCGTGGTTTTTGGAATCATCTTAACATCCCTTGAGATTAAAACCGCTACTCGAGCGAGTCAGCGATCGCGACAGTCAGGTCCTTTATCTTTATATCTATCTGCTCCTTGGGTACCAGGGTCTTGTTCTCCTGGGCGCACTTCAGATGGATGAGGCACTTGTAGCAGCCGGTCACGAGGCACTCGGCCCCCGTCTTCTTCGCCTCCTTCAGCCTCTCTACCTGCAACCTACGCGAAGTCTCGTCGCAGGTGGCCCACGCGCTCACACCACAGCATAATGCTTTGTCGCGGGTGTTCTCCATCTCGACAATCTCGGTACCCTCCGAGGCTTTCAGGGCGTTCCTGGGCTGGTCGTAGATGTCCATGTGCCTTCCGAGCCTACACGAATCCTGGAAGGTCAGCTTCTGGGCGTTCTTCTTCAGTTTGAGCTTGCCTTCCTTGATCAGGTCGTCTATCAGCTGCGAGATGTGCACCATCTCGAAGTCCGCATCCCCCATCAGCTCTTGATAGTCGAGGTCGAAGGTGCGCAGGCATTCCGGGCACGAGAAAACGACCTTCTTGGCCCCAGAGGCCTTTATGACCTCGAGGTTCTTCTTCATCAGCTTCTGCATGGCCGCCTCGTCCCCGGTCCAGTTGAGGTCGTGCCCGCAGCAGACCTCATCGTTACTGACGACCGGGATAATACCCCCCTTATTCATTATCTTTACTGCAGCCTGGGGTATGCCAGAGAGGTCCAATTCCCGGTCCTTGAATATCGAGTCGAAGTATACCGCGCACCCCGTGAAGAAGAACACGTCACCCTTCTCGGCGATCTTGATATCATCCGTGACCCATCCCAGCCGGTTCTGCTTGAAGTCTCCGTGGGCCATGACCCGCATGACCCCTTGCATCAATCCGCCCTGGGAGCATACAGGCACGTTATCCAGCGAGCTCGCCTCGGTCCTCAAGCCCCTGATGAATCCCGAATAATCGACCTTGTACGGGCACATCGAATTGCATTGCTCACAGGTGACGCAGGTCCAGATGTCCTTGTCCGTCGAGAGCGTCTGCATCTGCCCCTCCGTAGCCTTAAGGACTATGGTCCTGGGCGCGAACTCCGTATTGTACTTGGCGACCGGGCATACGGTCGTACACTTGCCGCACTCTACACAGTCGAACGCGCCCGTATCCTCGATCAGAGCATCTATCCTCTGCTTCAGGGTGATCGGGTCCTTGGTTGCCTTAGGGGCCTTCGGCATCGGGTTCGGCCCGAGCTTCCTGATCTGTTCTGTGAACTCCTTCATGGTCGCAGCGAACTTCTGCCCCTCTGATGCGGATATCCATTCCAATCGCATCCTGTCCTTGCCGATCCCGAGCCTGTCGAGGAGTTCCTTGACCGATTCCATGCGCTTCTCGGCCTCGACGTTCCCGGAGATGTAATGACAATCGCCGATGTGGCATCCCGCAATCAGGATACCATCCGCGCCCAGTTCCAGTGCCCTGAGTATGAAGTATGGTTCAACCCTCCCTGAGCACATGACCCTGATGATCCTGGCGTTGGGGGGATACTGCATCCTGCTCACGCCTGCCAGGTCCGCTCCTGCGTACGAGCACCAGTTGCAGCAGAAGGCCACTATGTTCGGCTCGAACTCCTTGCTGCTCAAACCTTCACCTCCTCGTCCTTGTCAGTCAAGAGGGCCTCGAGCATGGTCATTATCTGTTCGGACTTGAAGTGCTTGGGACTGATCGCCCGCGCACAGCATGCGACCGCGCAGGAGCCACAGCCCTTGCAGAGCGCCTCGTTAATCCTGGATTTGATCACTCCTGGGGATATCTCCTCGAGTCTCGGGGCGCCGTACTCGCACACATCCTCGCATCTGCCGCAGGCTATGCACCTCTCCTCGTTGACGACGCTCACGACCCCTTCGGCCTCTATGAACGGTTTGGACAGGACGGTGTTCACCCTTGCAGCTGCGGCCAGCGCCTGCGATATGCTCTCGTCGATCAATCTCGGTGAATGCGCGAGCCCGCAGAGGAAGATCCCGTCCGTCGCGAAATCGACCGGTCTCAGCTTCATGTGTGCCTCCAGGAAGAACCCCTCCTTGGTCAGCGGCACCTTCAGCAGCTGGGCAAGGTCCTTGTTGTCCGGGTTCGGCCGGACCGCGGCGTTTAGAACGAGATAGTCCGTTTTGATCGTCACGGTCTGCTCTATGAACTGTTCGTCGATCTCCACGACGATGTCCCCATTCGTCGCAACGACTCTGGGTGGAGATTCGGGATCGTATCGGAGGAAGATGACGCCAAGCCTGGCCGCTTCGTTGTAATTCTCCTCTGCGAAACCGTAGGTCCTGATGTCTCTGTAGAGCACGAAGACATTCGTCTCGGGGTGCTCCTTCTTGATCTTCATCGCGTTCGCCATGGCGGTCGAACAGCATATCCTGGAGCAGTTCGGATACTCGTCGTTCCTCGAACCGACGCACTGGATTATCACGACATTGTCCGCCTTGAAATCTTTCTCGGCAAGCAGCTCTCCCAGATCCGTCTGCCTGATGACCTTCGGGTTCTTCCCGAACATGTACTCCACCGGCTCGTACTCCACACCACCGGTGGCCACGACGATGGCGCCGTGCTTGAACTTCTCTCCGCTCTTGAGAGTGGTCTCGAAATTGCCGATATATCCCTTTATCTCCGAGGCGGTCTCGTTGAGGTAGGTCTTGATGTTCTTGTGTTCTGCTATTTCCTTCTCGAGCTGTTCGAAAGTCTTCTGGGGGTCGACTCCCGAGAGTGTATGATGTATCCGTCTCAGATGCCCACCCAGCTGCTTCTCCTTTTCCACCAGGTGCACCTCGAAGCCGGAATTCGCTATCTCTAGGGTCGCGGTCATGCCGCTCAGACCTCCGCCGATGACCAGCGCTGACGGTGTGACGGGTATCTTGGGTTGAGGTAGAGGCTCAAGCATCGCCGCTTTCGCTACCGCCATGCGCACAAGGTCCTTCGCTTTCGCGGTCGCTTTCACCGGTTCCAACCGGTGCACCCAAGAGCACTGGTCCCTGATGTTGGCCATCTCGAAAAGGTACTTGTTCAGCCCCGCCTCCTTGACCGTGTTCTGGAACAGCGGCTCGTGAGTCCTCGGCGTACAGCTCGCGACGACCACCCTGTTCAGGTCGTGTTTCTCGACGACCTCCTTGATCTTCTTCTGAGTGTCCTGTGAGCATGTGTAAAGGTTACGTTCGACGTAGACCACGCCAGGCAAGGTCGCTGCATATTCGACTACCTCCGGCACGTTCACCACAGAACCGATGTTTATGCCGCAATGGCAGACGAACACGCCTATCCTGGGTTCCTTGCCGGAGACATCCCTCTCCTGTGGATACTCCTTCTTGGTGACCAGCTTGCCCCGCTCATCCGACAGTAACGCTGCCACCTTCCCCGCAGCGCCGCTGGCTTGAGCGATCGAGTCTGGAATGTCCTTCGGGCCAGAGAACGCGCCGCACACGAATATCCCGGGGACGGATGTCGACACAGGGGTCAGATCGTCAGTCTCGCAGAACCCGAACTTGTTCAGGTTGAGTCCGAATATCTTTGCCATATTGCCAGTGGATTCCGGGGGCCTCGCGCCCGCAGAGAGCACGACCAGGTCGAACACCTCCTCTCGAATGTCCGGACCCTCGAGATAGCTGAGCATGAGGTTGTTCGTCTCCGGGTCCTCCTGGACCTTTGATATACGGTTGTTCCTCAGGACCCTCACGCCGTATTCGTTCTCCGCTCTCATCAGGTATTCCTCGAACTCCTTGCCGAAAGCCCGAGTGTCCATGAAGAATATCGCAGTGTCCAGCCCCTGGACATGCTCCTTGCCTATGACCGCCTGCTTCAGGGCGGCCATGCAACAGTATGATGAACAATAGGTATTGGATGTCTGCGCGTCCCTCGAGCCGACACACTGTATGAACGCGATCTTCTTGGGCACATCCCCATCCGAAGGCCGGATCACGTGTCCCTCCGTCGGACCAGACGCGCTGAGCATCCTCTCGAACTCTATGTTCGAGAGCACATTATGGAATACGCCGTGCCCGTACTCGATCTTCTTCGACGAATCGTAGACGTCGTATCCGGGGCTCAGGATGATGGCGCCCACCTCGATCATCTCTTCCTTGTCCAGCTCATCGGAGTAATTGATCGCCTTCGCCTCGCAGAATCTGTCACAGACCCCGCATCCGATGCACAGTCCCTTGTCTATAGTGTATACTAAGGGCACAGCCTGCGGGAACGGGACATAGATCGCCTTTGCCGGTGCCAAGTCCCTATCAAAGGCGTTGGCCCCTTCGATCGGGCAGTGTTCGGCGCACACTCCGCAGCCAGTGCACTTCTCTTCGATTATGAACCTGGACCTACGCGATAGCTTGACCTTGAAATCACCCGTTTTGCCCTCGATGCCCTTGAGCTCCGCGTTGGTGATCATCGTGATGTTCTCATGCCTCCCTGTCGCGACCAGCTTCGGGGAGATGATGCACATCGAGCAATCGTTCGTGGGGAAGGTCTTGTCCAACTGTGCCATCGTGCCGCCTATGCTGAGCCCGGATTCGAGTATGTACACCTTGAACCCGGAATCGGCCAGATCCAGCGCCGCCTGCATCCCTGCGGGACCGCCTCCGACCACGAGCACGGCCCCAACTTTTCTATCTGCCATGTCAAACGTCCTCCTCGCACAACGGTCCGAGCCTCTCCAGCTCTGCCACCATCTTCTTTACGACGTCTGCGAACTTCTGTCCCTCTGAGCCAGCGATCCATTCTATTCGGAATCTCTGGTCCTCTATGCCCGCGTCTTCGAGGAATTCTGACAGGAAGTCTCCTCTCATCGCCGCCTTCTCGTTGCCGTTTATGTAATGGCAATCCGCTGGATGGCATCCTGCGACGATCACACCGTCCGCACCCAGCTCGAATGCCTTCAGCACGAAGGCCGGATCGACTCTTCCCGAGCACATGACTCTGATTATCCTGACATTTGACGGATACTGCAATCTGCTCACGCCCGCCAGGTCAGCTCCTGCATACGAGCACCAGTTGCAGCAGAATGCGATGATCTTGGGCTCGTGAGTCTTCTCTGTGCTCTGAGCATCCTTGGTGACTGGTCCGCTCATGTTCACGCCCCCCTGAGCTTCCTCAGCAGTGAATGGGCGGACACGTGATGCGTATCGAAGCCCAGCGAGATCGGGTCTATGCCCATCGAGAGTGCCTGGAGCTGTGATACATGCATGACCGGGATGCCATCCTTCGTGAAGGTCTTCTGCGCGTTGTCGAACTGAAGGAGGCAGAACGGGCATCCAGTGACGATGCAGTCTGCGCCGACTGCCGAAATGTTCTTGCACTTGTCCTCCGTGAGCGAGTTGGCGAGATCGACGACGTGGGATCTCACACCACCTCCCGCGCCGCAGCAATCCAACTTGTCCTCGTAATCCACGGATGTCGCGCCGCACGCCTCGACGATCTGGTCGAGGAGCACGGGGTTGTTCGGATCATCTATCGTTTGATTCTCCGTCGGTCGCAGGTAATGACATCCATAATGCACGGCCACGGTGATGTTATTCAGGGGTTTCTTGACCTTGCTGGCTATGGCCTCCAGACCTATGTCTCTGGCCATCACATCGATATAGTGGCGTACCTTGACTGGTTCGAAAATCTTCCTCCTTCCCTCGGTCTTCCTGGGCACGCCAGTATATTTCTTACCTATCTGGGCGAGCACACGGTTCACCCTGCCCATGGCCTTCGGATCCTGGAGGTACTCCGTGGCTTTGAGGAGGGAGGTGAGGCAGCCGTTGCATACGGTCATGATGTCCCTTCGCTCCTCCTGGGCAAGTACGAGGTTCCTCGCGGCCAGCAGAAGCCATGTGTTCTTGTCGGTGGAGTAGAATATCCCTGGGACCGGGCAGCAAGAGAACTCTGGCATGTCCATCACGTCGAGGTCGAAGCCCTCTTTTCCACAGACCCACCTCACTGCATATTCGATGCCAGGATATCTGTTCGGTATGACGCAACCGAAGAAGTACGCGTAAGGGGTCATGCCTTGACCTCCTCTTCGATGCCTATGAGTTTGTCGTACTTCGACGCGTGTATCAGGACATTGATCTCCCGCAATACCTTCTTGTAACTCGGATCGTTCGAATGCACCTGCTCCAGGCCAAGCTCGCTTCGGATCTTGTTGATCTCCTCGTCCGGTTTGACGCTCTGGCCATACCTCACGAGGTTCGTTGCGGCTACCTTGATGAACGGAGGTATGACTCCTTCCCTGACTGCTATGTGTCTAAGTGCGATCATCACCTCGGCCGGATTGATGTCGGCCGGGCAATGCTCGTAGCATCTGTAACAGGTCGCGCATACCCATCGGGTGCTGAGGGTGTAGCTCTTGAGTCCGAACTGGCAGTACTTGATGATGCTCCTTGTCTTGTAATCTATCTTCAGGCTTATCGGGCATACACCAGTGCAGTTTCCGCATTGGAGGCAGGTCATGACGTCCTTTCCGCCGTACTTCTTGATTTCCTTCGCGAAATTTCGATCCAGCTGGCTCTCGTCGATGACCTTCTCCTCGACGAGTTTCTCCTTGAGTCCACTAATGAAGGTCTTCTCGACTTCTCCGATGATCACACCTCCGTCTCAGCGTTCTTCTTCTGAGGTGGTTTATGCGTCCCACATATTGGCGTCCATGCCGCCATGATCTCCGAATTTATCTGATCGTCAGTGAACTGCTTTGCGGTTATGGCCTTCTGTGGACACGATGCAGCACAAGTACCGCATCCATGGCATAGGGCCTCTATGATGCGCACTTTCGTGCCTCCCTTCTCGGATTCGTAGAGCTCGGGAGCACCATATGGGCAAAGTTCTGCGCAAAGGCCACAGCCGACGCATAGGTCTTCGTCGATCGATACCGTGAGCGGTTCTATCCTCACCTTTCCAGTCAGCATGAGCACTGCAGCGGACGAGGCCGCTGCCTTGGCCTGGGCGACGGAGTCCGGGATATCCTTAGGAGCCTGCGCGCAACCCGCGACAAAGATCCCGTCGGCAGCCGTGTCGACTGGTCTCAGCTTCGGATGCGCTTCCATGAAGAACCCGTCGGGGCTCGTCGTGATGCTCAGTATCTTCCCTATGCGCTTGCTCCCCTCGGATGGCACCAGGCCTGTCGACAGAACCACAAGATCGAATTCCCTCTCGGTGATCTTGTTGAGCAGCGTCTCCTCAGCCCTGATCGTGATGACCTTTGTCTCAGGGTCCTCGCTCAGCTTGGCTGGCCTGCCCCTGAAGAATTCGACTCCGTACTCTTCTCTGACACGGTGATAGAGTTCTTCGAACCCTTTCCCGAAAGCTCGTATGTCATTGTAATACACCGCGATTTCGGTGTCCGGCTCATGTTCCTTGATTATCTGCGCATTCTTTATCGCGTACATGCAGCAGACGCGTGAGCAATAGTTGTTGCCGATCTTCTTGTTTCTGGAACCGACACATTGGATGAATGCCACGCGTTTCGGTGTGACTTTGTCCGAAGGCCTTATCAGATGCCCGCCGGTCGGACCCGAAGCGTTCAACAGCCTCTCGAGTTCGAGGGCCGATATCACGTTCTCATATTCCCAGTACTTGTAGACGCCCTTCCTCATGGGCACATAGGTCTCGGATCCAGTCGCGATGATTATCGTCCCGACCTTGAAATCGAGCACCTCGTCCTCCATCTTATGGTCGATCGCGTTGTTCGTGCACGCCTTGACGCAGAGCTGGCACTTCCCGCTCTTGAAATGCAGACAGTTCTCCTTGTCTACAGTGTATTTCAGCGGGACGGCCTGCGGGAACGGGACGTATATCGCCTTCCTCTTCCCAAAGCCCATGTCGAACTCGTTATCCACCTTGACTGGACAGACATCGGCACATACACCGCATCCTACGCACTTGTCCTCGTGGACGAACCGCGCCTTCCGCCTTACCTTCACATCATAATTGCCGATGTACCCCTTGACTTCCTCGACCTCTGAGTATGACAGCAGCTCGATGTTTGGGTTACGCGATAGCTCGACCATCTTCGGCGCGAGTATGCATATCGCACAGTCCCCTGTCGGGAATGTCTTGTCAAGCTGTGCCATCACTCCGCCGATGCTCGGTTTGCTCTCGACCAAGTACACTTTGAATCCCATGTTGGCGAGGTCGAGTGATGACTGTATCCCGGTGACCCCTCCTCCGACCACGAGCGCAGCTCTTTCGACTGGGACCTCCCTTGCCTCCAACGGTTCCAGCCTGGCCACCTTGGAGACCCCCATCCTCACGAGGTCGATCGCCTTCTGAGTCGCGTTATCCTTCTCATGTGAATGGACCCACGAGCACTGCTCGCGGATGTTGACCATGTGTAATACGTACGGATTCAGCCCCGCCCTCTGTATGCATGTCCTGAATGTCGGTTCATGCAGTCTCGGAGAACACGAAGCTATGACCACTCTGTTGACATTCCATTCCTTGATCGCCTTCAGGATCTCTTCCTGACCAACGTCGGAGCAAGTGTATTTATTGTCCCGAGCGACCACAACGCCCGGCAGCTCTTCAGCTGCATCTCTCACTTTGACGCAATCGACCACGCCCGCGATATTGCTACCGCAGTGGCATACGAAAACTCCTATACGTGGTTCGGTCGCGTCGCTTGTCCCTTGTGACGGCGTTCTTTCAACAGAGTCCTTTTCCAGAGGTTCGGGCGAGCCCATCGTCCCCCCTCCTCGACCTGAGCGTGTCGAAGTTATCCGGCCGAATGACCCCGCGAATGCACCATTTCCTGCAGACTGGCGCTTCCACTCGGCCTAAGTGTCTGACGGATTTGGATAACTGACAAGTGGTTAATATAGGTTTCGACGGACCCATTTCGAAAAACGCAGGTGTCGAGGCGATAATCGTTAAAGCGTGTCCCAGGGGTTGCAGTTTCTATTTCATAAATGGGGTCACAAATTCGAAAATCGTTTAATTGATGGTTCTCGATACTATAGGTGGCTACGAACCAGCAGATTCCTGTCCGAACCGAAGGCCCGTAAAGTCGAAATCTCGACGAACATACCGTCACGAGGACGTCTCGTCTCGAAGTCCATCGCATCCCCTCATCGTCTTGGTCCTATTTGCAGTGTGTCCTCATCATTTTGGTGCTTGAGAACACGGCCATGAATGAGGTGACCCTGCGCATATTCACTTAGCTGCTTGCTTCTTTCTGTATCTATATGATATGTGGCAACTACCCTCTCTTGAGACCATGCATGGACCGAGAGGGTTCGCAGGTGTGCATCCGGTTGAGAACAAGGGGCATTCCTCGCTGGTCAGGATGCCTCTCAACATCTCCCCACATCTGCATCCCTCGACCTCGGAGAACTCCTTCTCATGCACAGGGGCGAGGAGGTCAGAATATCTGCTTCTCGCGTCGTGAGTTTCAAATCTCTTTCTGATGGAGAGTCCGCTTCCATTGATCACAGGGAAACCTCTCCATAACACGTCGGATGGTTCGAACACATCCTCAAGCACCTTCATGGCGGTCAGGTTGCCCTCCCTGTGGACGACTCTGGAGTATTCGTTCTCCACCTCGGCTCTTCCATCCCTCACTTGATTCGCCAGCATGTACACTCCCATCATCAGGTCGAGAGGTTCGAATCCAGCCACGACCTGCGGCATCTTGTACTTCTCAGAGAGGAACTCGTACGGTCTGGTCCCAATCATGGTGCTAACATGGCCCGGCTGTATCATCCCATGGAGACGGATCTCGCCCATCTCTGCTATGGCTGCCAGTGCTGGAGGTACCATCCTATGGCAGCTGAGGACACTGAAGTTGGCGGGCGGGTCGTTCCGGATCGCAGCTGCTATAGTGGGAGATGTCGTCTCGAAGCCTATACCCATGAATACGACCTCCTTCTGATTGTTCTGGGCGAGGGCCACGGCATCATCGACCCCGAGGACGATTCTGACATCCGCTCCATCCGCCTTCGCGTCGTTCAGGGAACCTTTCTCACCTGGGACCTTCATCATATCCCCGAAAACAGCCACGGTCACGCCTGCACGCGCGATGGCCAATATCTCCTCGATCTCTCCTGGTGGTGTGACACATACCGGGCATCCAGGTCCCTGCCGTATGTCTATCCCGATCCTTTTGAACTCGCTGTCCAAGCCGAACCTGACGAGGGTATCCTGATGGGTCCCGCAGACATGCATCAATGTGAGGTCGAGGCTCATGCGTTCGAGTTTATCGATTATCTTCCTCGACATCTCCCTGTCTCTCAATCTAAACATCCGGGACCACCAACCGCAAGTTCTTGATAGTGCATTCTCGACCATTGACGATCCTGGCAGGCCCTCTGCACTTGGGGCACTCTAGAATCGGCACGATCCTATGTGGGGAATCCTCGGACGGTGACATCTCTCCCTTGAATCCGCAATCACACTCGATCGTGCCCTTGACATGGTTTATTGTCAGAGTGGAACCCTGAAGAATTGTGTCCTTCGAGAGGATCTCGTAGGAGAACTTCAATTGCTCCTCACCGAGCATCGTGAAATCGCCGAGATCCAGGAACACTTCCTCCACCTTGACGGCATTCCATTTCTTGGATTCCTCGATAAGCCCATCGATGATCTGACTCATCACGGAGAATTCGTGCATGGTCTATGCCCCTGCATTCTCCTGCTCTAGCATCTCGCGGAAGAGTTCGAGGGTCTTCTCGGCCTCTTCTTTGTCGAGGAGTTGGATGGCATAACCAGCATGGACGATGACATAGTCTCCTATCTTTGCGTCGACAAGACTGATGTTAGCGGTCCTGGAGACTCCTCCGAAATCGACGGTGGCCATCATCCCGTCGATCGACTTGACCTCGGCTGGAACTGCTAAGCACATCTGGCGGTCAGTATGCGGGGTCCGTTGATAAAGTTTTAGCCAAGCCTGGCTCCGACGATCGCGTTCTGCCCGGTCGATATGCCCCCGTCTCCGTTGCAGATGCGTCTGTGACCAACGAATGTCAATCCTTTCGACGTCACGGTCTCCCTGACCCATGCGGTTATCGGGCCATTGTACGAGACCCCTCCAGTGAGGCCAAGCTGTTTCAACCCCTTCTTCTCGGCCATCTCGCACGCCCTCTCCGTCAGACCGACCACCAGGGTCTTGACGAAGGACGAGGCGGCATCTGCCTTTTCCTGATCGGATACGAGTTTCATGTCCAGGAGTGTATCGAACATGGGTGCGGTCTTGGCAATCTCCAACTTTCCAGATCGCTCGAACCCCAAGTCGAACTCTAACCGAGGCTCGCCTACATCGAGCCATCTCTCAAGTTTTATCGCGGGCTCTCCTTCGTAGGTCCTTCTGCAGCTTATGCCGAGTATGCACGACACCGCATCCAGCACCCGTCCCATGCTGGACGCCTTCACGCTCTTAGCCATCATCTTGGAGAATAAATCGCTGGTCTTGCTGTCTACCATGGTCGTCTCCCTCTCCAGCATGAGCTGTATGGCGGATACGACCCTCTTCGGATCGACGACCGCCTTGTCTCCTCCTAGAAGCGGTATGCCTTCCATCGTCCCGATCCTTTCGTATCCCGAGTAATCCGCGAGAAGCGTCTCACCTCCCCACGAAGTGCCATCATCGCCGAAACCGGTCCCGTCCCATGTCAGGCATACGAGCGGCCCATCGATCTTCCTATCTATCATCAACGAGGCAGCGTGGGCGTGATAGTGCTGTGTTTCGATCATCTCGCAATCGAACTCGTTCGCCAACCTCTTCGCCACGATCCTGGTCGAATATCTCGGATGTCTGTCTAATCCTATCGCGTCGATCTCTTTCACTCCGAGCAGTCTTGCGAGATGGTGTATGGTCTCATCTAGGTACTGCAAGGTCGGGTGCTGTTGCGATTCTCCAACATACTGCGTGAGGAATATCTCGCCGTTCCTCGTGACCGATCCAGTGACGTCCCATTGGGCGCCGACACCTATCACTGCGTGCGTGTGGTTCGCTTCGACTGGTACAGGGACGAACCCTCTTGATTTTCTCAGGAAGTTCATCCCGTCCGAGTTGATCTTGACCACACTATCATCGCATCGATGGATTATCCTCCTGTTGTGCATCAGATACACGTCGAGCCCAAGGTCGAACGCCTTTTCGCTGTCGATGACCATCGGCTCACCCGGTGGGTTCGCGGAGGTCATGATCACGCCATCTTGCTTGAGATGTCTGAATAGAAGCAAGTGAGCTGCTGAATATGGAAGCATGACTCCAAGATTGTTCAGACCGGGCGACACTCCTTCGAGTTCTTCGAAATGCCTCTCAACCTTTTTCATCAGAACGATTGGTCTCTGAGGTGATGTCAGGAGTTCCCTTTCGTCATCATCCATCGACACGTATTTCATGGTCGTTTCTAGGTCACGCATCATGACCGCGTAGGGTTTCTCCCCCCGTCTGTAGATGCTCCGAAGTTTCGGCGCGTTCTCGAAGGAACAGACAATGTGCATCCCGCCCCAGCCTTTGAGAATGCCGACGGAATCCTCATCTATCCTCTTGGCGAATTCAGCGAAGGGATCACCGCCTATTTCCTTCCCTTCTCTTTCGAACAGGCGATATTTCGGACCACATTCTGGGCATGAGATCGTCTGTGCATGGAATCGTCTATCTTCCGGAGAAGCGTATTCATTGTTGCACGAGGGGCACATAGGGAAATCCGACATGCTCGTTCTGGCGCGGTCGAATGGCAAGTCCGCGATGACCGTGAACCTCGCTCCGCATTCCGTGCAGTTCGTGAATGGGAACATGTGCCTTTTGTTCCCTCTAATTGAAAAATCATCCATACACTGTGCGCAAATGGCCGTGTCCGTTGGTATCAAGGAGACTCTGACACCATCTGTGCTCTGGGATATCGCGAACTCTCCAAGCACCTCGTCGGATTCGGAGATATCAGCTCTATCTATTCTGGCAAGAGATGGCAAAGCCTCTTCGAGCCTCTTCAGGAACTCATCTGCGTCCCTATCCACATGGATCACGACATTGGAGCCATTGTTCAGGACGTAGCCGCGAAGCCCCATCGCTTTCGCGACCCTGTACACCGTCGGCCTGAAACCGACGCCCTGGACTATGCCATAGACCGTTATCTTCATCAGTTATCCTCTAGAGTCCCAACGCGGTGACCAGGTCATCCAACCCGTTCCCGTGCCTTGCGTCCATCTTGACGATCTTCGCGCCTGGGTTTATTCTTCGGGCATCCCTCTCGAGTATCCTCGGATCGACCTGCATGGCTTCGGCCAGGTCGATCTTATTGATCACTATGACATCCGAGAACGCGAATATCGCAGGATGCTTCCTGACCATATCGTCACCTTCTGTGACGCTGATCACGACCACCCTAACATGAGACCCGAGCGGGAAATCCACCGGGCATACGAGGTTCCCGACGTTCTCGATGAACAGATAGTCTATCTTATCCAGTGGCAGATCCTCCAATGCGTGGTCGACCAGATGGGCGTCCAGGTGACACTCCTTTCCGGTGCTTATGTTGGCTGCTGGTATGCCGTGGGCCACTAGCCTCTGATAATCGTCATCGCCGGAAACATCTCCCGCGATTGCGGCGCTCTCTTTGCCCTTGGACTTCAGATGGTCGACCAACTTCTCGATGATCAGGGTCTTCCCAGAACCTATCGCACCGAGGAAGTCGAACGCCCTTATGTCATGCTCTTCAAGAAGGGAGCGGTTCTCGTCCGCCAACCGGCGATTCTCCGCGAGAATATCTTTCTCCATGTCCACGGTGACGACTTTGTGCATGCTCGTGAATCCGAGCTTTCGCTTTAATATTTTGGCCCAGACAATAGCCGAATTCTAAGACCTCATTGCATATTCTGGATCGAAACGGTCCATGATTGAGATCATAAAAAAGAGAAGATCGAGGCGCAGTGTCTACTGCTTGCCCCTCTCCTTGGGGTTTACGGATTCGGGCTCGAGTGCCGGCTCGTCCGCGACCACTTTCATCTTGGCGGCCTCCGACTTGAGATCCTTGTTCTCCTCGAGGACTCCCGTCAGGACCCCCATGATGTCCTTACCGTCGTTCAGATCTCTATACGCGCTGTCCAGATCCTCAATCGTCAGGACGGTGATCTTGTCCCCCTTCGCCTTGTCCCCGGGGATCAATTCCTCTACAGAGTATGTCCTCTTGCGGTCTGTGCTCTGTCTCACGTTCTCACTTCCCCCGCACCCTTGTGCGTTGTGAGCGGAAAGAACAGAGTTCCTCCGCTTCTTAACCCACCATTACGCAATTATGGATTAATAAGCCAGTGGCTTGGAATTCCAATGATTTCTTAGAATATGTCCTCGGAGCCATTCGCGGTTTCATGGACCTGCATCAAAACATGGATTATGCTCTTGTCCCATTCCTGATCGTGTGCGTTGAGGTGTGACGGGTGATTGGATGAAACCGTTTGCTGATAGGATTATGGATGCTATTGATGGAAAACAGAATCCAACCTGCGTAGGACTCGACCCGCGCTTTGACATGATGCCTGGATTCTTGAAAGAAGAATGTCAGGCCAAGTATGGCGAGAATTTCGAAGCGATTGGAGAGTGTTTCCTCGAATTCAATCGAGCAATCATCGACGCTGTCAAGGACCATGTTGCTGTGGTGAAACCGCAAGCAGCATATTACGAAGCATATGGAGCTGCTGGGATTGGAGCGCTTCAAGAGACCGTTGAATACGCTATGAATAAAGGATTGCTTGTCATCATCGATGCGAAGAGAAATGACATCGGCCCCACAGCTGAGATGTATTCCCGAACATATCTTGGCAAGGTGGATTCATGGTCTGGACCGACTCCATGTTTCGACGTTGATGCATTGACTGTGAGTCCTTATCTGGGTAGAGATGGAATTGATCCGTTCATCAATGATTGTATGGCCTATGGAAAGGGCATCTTCGTACTTGTCAAGACATCTAACCCTTCCTCTATTGACTTCCAAGATATCCCTACGATATTCGAGCATCCTGATAACGATACCATCGTTGCGGATCAGGCGGCCGCTCCTGCATATGTCGGGGTTGCCGAGAGAGTCCGTTCATGGGGGAAAGAAGTCATGGGGGACAGAAATTACAGCAGCATTGGAGCCGTGGTCGGCGCGACATTTCCGCACGAGGCCGAAAAGCTCCGCAAGCTGATGCCGGCTTCTTTCTTCCTGGTCCCAGGATATGGTGCTCAGGGGGGCACCGCATCGGATGTCATGAATTGCTTCGATGAGGATGGTTTCGGGGCGATTGTGAGTTCCTCAAGAGGTATAATCTATGCAGACCGATCCGACAAATGCGCGGGTCGATATGCTGAAGGGGATTACAGCCTAGCAGCTGCCGATGCAGCGATCGCCATGCGGAACGATATCATCAACGCGATGCGATCTTGCGGCAAGTATCCATGGTAGAAGAATGCCGGAACAAACCTTTTCCTCTTCAATCGCTGGAATCATGAACGATGGTCCTCAGGTCGGAGCCCTATTGTGTATGACTTCGTTGATCCAATTTATCAGCTTTGCATATGCCTGCTCGCCTTTCTGAGTCAGCACGACTCTCTCATGCCCATCATCGGAGTCCTCGATCCTCACCAGGCCATGCTCAGTCATCCAGACCAGGTACTTCTTGAAGACATCATAATTGATATTCGAAGCCACTTGAAGCCTTGTCTTGAGCATTGGACCATTCTGTCTCCAGAGCCGGTCCAGCAGCCTGGACACTACGTAGAGGTCTGGTTTTTCCATGACATGATGGTCCGCCATCGGTCACACATCCCGGAGGAAGTCTTCCATGTCCTTCTTGAGTGTCTTGCACCGCGTTGTCCAGACCGCTAGAGTGCTCTTGTCCTCCTCCTTCTGCCGAGTCCTCCATCTATGATATACGAATACGGACAAGGCTATGGTTGCACCACCCAGGATCAATAGGATCATCGGGATTATCGAATGATTGTCATATAGTCCTATGATTCCCCATATGAGGAATATCACTCCCATATACCCCAACAAAACGATCACCATCCAATCTCCTGGTGAACGGAACATGCCACTCTTGTGAAGAACGCCGACCCAGTCGGGCACTCGTCTGCACGATTCGGAGATCAACTCAAATGAATCCATTTCTCTGGAGGGTTCCGTTTCCTCATTCGCTTCTCTGGACAGAGCTCTCTCAAGCCTTGCAGCCCAGACACGCATCTCGTCCAGCTTCGGCTTGATTCTCCTCGCACTGATTCTCCATGATGCGAGAAGGAACACCACCATTGCTAGCAAGCCCAAGAGTGCCGAAATCGTTCCATTTTCGACCGTATGCAAGGTCAATCCAAGCACGGTCAGAAATGCAACCATGCTGAGAATTGCTAGAATCAGTAACCGATCCTGGTAATTTGATCTGGCGGATTCGTATGATTCGGACGCGAGTCGATATCCCTCTGATAGACTATCAATAAGGAGTGCCCTGATGTTGGATGTGCGCGATTCTGATGTTGGAATGGGTAACCTTGATAATCTGGGGTAAATCCGCTCGCTTGCAAACACCACTGATTTATAGAATATTGATAAGGCGAATCCGATCGCCACCGGAAACATACCCGCAATGAAGAACGTGATGAGTATGATGCTCCAACCCGCGGGTGTTGCATCTGCCTTATAACTCACAACAGTCCCTTCCGGTGTCTTGATTATCCTGATCTTAATTGACGACAAACTCGATACATGCACGGATATGTGATCTTGCTTCTCTGTAACTCT
This sequence comes from Thermoplasmata archaeon, assembly GCA_014859835.1. GTDB lineage: Archaea > Thermoplasmatota > Thermoplasmata > UBA10834 > UBA10834 > UBA9653. Next base: position 128,031 of record JACZKW010000047.1, read on the forward strand.
ATACCTTGAAACGCGAAGTCGGTGGACTAGATCCGCGGATACAGATGCTGGATCATCTGGGATAGTGCATAGCTTGAAGCGCAACAGAACGCAGATTGAAAGAACAACCACGGTTGGTATCAGGAAATTGAGTGGTCCCAAGGTGTTCAACAGGGAATAGACACTGATTGAAAGATCGTGGCCAAACAGAACATCGATCATGAATCGGAGCGCCATCGGAACTCCGATTCCAACTATCGCAATGAGAATTACCCAAAGGCGCGCCTTCTTTCGCTCCATCATTTCCCCCTGACTCAGATGCTCCTTGCATGAAATAAGGGTTACTCCACCACGATACGCTTTATGGTGGTTGCATAATTCAGCCCCTTCAGAATTGTGCGTTCCGCACTCCGCGCACGCTGAACTGCATCAAGCTTACAGTCCAGTAATTGATGCATTGATTCGAACCAGCTATCCAGAGTTTGTCAGGCACCCCGAAAATGAAATTCTTGCCGTGATGTCACAGAGTTGCCCCGCAAGACACGCATTTCAGGTCCGTCTGTTCGTTCAAAGTGCCACAGTAGCGGCACTTGAGCTTCGCGTTGATCTGTTGGTGATATCTTTCTTCGTGCTTCTTGTTGGTCCTTGTCAGATACACTCCAGCTCCGACCATGGCAAGTCCAGCAACGACCATGAGCAACGCGCCGATCCAGAGACCCATGAACATTGGAGCCAGGGCGAAGAAGAGCATCATGAAAGCGAGACCGAACAGCATCATTGGGAGAAAGCTGTCGTCGGTATCATCAGTCTGTCCTGTCACAACGCCAGTTGGAGACTGGATGATCTTGCCACAGCTCAGACAGAATCGTGAGACTTCGGGTATATCGGCACTGCAGTGAGGGCACTTCAGCGGACCACACTCTGCTCTCAAGACCCTTATGAAGGCTCATATTGGTTACTTCGAGATTATCGATATCGATAATGGTCATGTCCTGTTCTCTCTTTTCACTCTCTTCAGATGTACGAGCACCACGTTGTCAACCGTCGGCTTATTGATAGCCTGTATGTGCTCAATATTGGCCTTCGGAGTGGGTACTATATAACACTGATTATTCCTGCAAAATCGGATTCGCGTTGTGAATCACATCGTTATATATATTTGACTTTCTATAAAGGAATCCCTTATGCGTGAACTGTCTGGCAGTGGCATATATGGAAACCGTATCCCCAAATCTGGTAGCTCCCGCGCTGAACCGCCAAGAATCACTCGTGAGAAGACCCCCTTCCGGACCCGTAGGTTTGCCGTATCTCCATCGCTATCGCTCCTGATAGTCTTGGTCTGCACTGCTTGTCTTGTTCTGGCGCTATCTATCGGCGGCTCACCTATTGGCAGCGAGTTGCAGGTCAATGTCACCACAGCCGCTGACCAGGGCGCTCCTTCAGTCGCTATGACCTCTGGAGGAGAGTTCGCGGTCGTATGGGAATCATATGGCCAGGACGGGGATGGCTATGACATCTATGCGCGACAGTATGACAGCACTGGAACGCCAATAGCGACCGAGTTCGGCGTCAACATCAATACCACCGGCGATCAGAGATATCCATGCGCGGATACAGACTCTGACAGTAACCTGATGATCGTGTGGCAGTCGCCTGGAGATTATTGGGACGGCGTAGGGTATTCCACGCTGGGCGTGTACATCCTCAGATTCGACAGTTCTGGCACTTCGTGGAACCCCTCAGAGCAGCTGGCTAATGATCAGATGGCTGGGGATCAATTCGAGCCTGTCATTGCTGTCGCATCCAATTCGAAACACGTTGCTGTCTGGACCGACTCCGGACAGGATGGAAGTGGAAACGGGGTATTCGGCAAGCTGTTCAATCAGATGGGCGGAAGGATACTGAACTTCCAGGCCAACACATACATTACTGGATCTCAGTCCCAGCCTGCGATCGCCATGAGCGACGCTGGCGATTTCGTTGTGATGTGGAATTCATATGCTCAGGACGGAGACGAGGGAGGAATATGCGGGCAACGTTTCTCCAGCGGTGGCTCAGTAAGAGGTTCAGAGTTCCTTGTGAACACTCATACTTCTGATGACCAGAATTCTCCTGCAGTGGCCATTCATTCCTCTGGTACATTCATGGCCGCCTGGTCGTCTTACGGTCAAGACGGCGATGGCTACGGGATATTCGGACAACGCTACGATGACGCCGGGACGCGCTTGGGATCGGAGTTTCAAGTGAACACTCATATCATTGGCGACCAGGTGAAGCCCAGTGTCTCTCCAGGTTCGAACGGATCCTTCCTGGCGACTTGGAGCTCCCAGGGTCCTGGCGGGAATGGTTTCGATGTATATGCTCAGCAATTCGATTCTGATGGCTCTCCGATCGGTTCTGAGTTCAAGGTCAACTCGTACGTATCGGGAGACCAGATGGATGCGGTGATATCTGCAGACTCCTTGGGCAACTATGTAATCGCATGGTCGTCAGCAGATCAGGACGGCGACGGCCTCGGTATTTTCTGTCAGAGGTATGATACGGTTGCAATCCCTGAATTTGGGGAGGCACTCGTTCCCGTAACAGTGACCCTTCTAGTGTTCGTCGTCCTCATGAAGCGTCGCAGCAAGAAGGGGAAGACCGAATCATAGGACGCAGGTCACTCTTCTATGCGATAGGTTTGCGGTACCATGTGTAATGCTTGATGACTGTGAAGCCCATGCCTTCATACAGTCTAATGGGATCGTGCGGGTTCTCGATTTCCATGCCCAACGTGGCATCGTCCATCCCGTGGTCTTTGAGGACATGGAAGCTACTCGCCAGAAGGGCACGTGCCAGTCCTTTGCCCCTGTACTGCTCTCGGACGAAGACGTGTTCAGTATGTCCGCATTTTCTTTCGGCTCGCTTATTCTCCTCGTCCACTATATAATTAAGAACCATCCCTGCCAGAGTGTCTCCTTTCCATGCCACCTGCCACAAATCTGGCTGGAATCCACTCGTCTTCTTGAAAGCCTCGAAATGCTCGTCGTCCCAAATATTATCGGAGTAATCCCATTCCTTCTGCTTGGATTCCTTGCACGCCTCCCATATCTTGCGATGGTGCTCAGGGCTGACCGGGCGTATCTCGAAGCCGTCGGGAAGCGGCATTTTCGGAATATCATCCAGACTCCTGACCATATCTATGACGTGCTGGACCTCTCGATATCCATTATTCACAATGATGGATCTCCATTCGTTGTCCGTGTCGTTAGCCCAAAGCTCCAGGTGCCCTGCTCCTCCTTCGTCGTCCATCTTCGCGATTCTCAAAATGTGCCTCTCATTGTGCAGGAACAGTGCCTCTCTGATGCCTTGACCGCGCCATTCTTTCAGGAGCTCTGCCGAGTGACGGTAACTCTTCTTGCCATCCGCTCTCTTCTCCCATGTGACTCTCGCCAGTCCCACCATATCCCCCTCGATTTCGGCAATGAGGATGTCCGACTTCGGATCGAAATCGAGAGGATTGCTGAAGTCTGCTACGATGTCTCCCTCGGTTGTGATGAAGTCGACGCCGTCGGCTGCTCTGCTATGGTTTATCACTGCGACCATCGCAGGGATATCCCCCTTCCCTTGATAGCGACGGAGAGTCAGCCCACGAATCGCTGGGAAGTCTTCGGCCTCGATATTCTCCATCTGTTTCTCGTTGCCGGTCATTCACATACGCCCTCGTCAGATGCTCAGGACACGATGGTGTATCTGGCCTGAGGCAAGGATTGACAAGACTCCAGACACTATCAATCTTCGGGCGATTTCTCTAACCGAGTACCACGTTAGTTGCGCCTGGGTGCGAATCCCTGAGTGAGCGAAGACGAATCAGTTCGTCAAGGATCCAACGGTTGCCTTTCAGACACGAATCCTGACCATGACGCAAAGATCGAATCAGGAGTTCTCTGCCGATTACCGAGTACTCGGGCCGATTCGTGGTAGTTTTGCTCAGTTAAAGCACGACATGTTTATTATATGGTCCGAGGCGTTTCGAGAGAGGTCAGTGCGTCAACGAGGTGTCGTGACGTCACTCTGAGTTTGGGGGGATTGAACAGTGACGATGGTAGGGGGCCGGTGCAAGAGCGCGTCGATTGTCTTGGTTGCAATTCTGTTCGTCGTATCGATGGCGGCGTCGGGTTTTAGCATCGCGGAGAATGCGAATCAGTCGCTTCCTGCGGACGAAGCGAGGGCATACACAGTATTCGCAGTTGGCGATATAGGGCTCGATCAGTTGCCGAGGGCGAACACGAACAGGTACCAATACGACAAGGTCGCGCAGTTGATATTCGACAATTCACCTGACGCTTTCCTCACGCTGGGGGATGCTCAACACAACGACGGCGAGCTCGAGGATTATCTGACCTACTACGACACATATTTCAACAAATTGAAGGACATCACCTATCCCGTGCCAGGGAACCACGATTACTACTTGACCGATTATGCCGAGGGATACTTCGACTACTTCGGGAGCCCGGAATATTGTGGCAATTCGGAGCTCGTTCTGCAACAGGAGGATGCAGAGGGTCACTCGCTGGGGTACTATTCCTTTGATATCGGAACTTGGCACATTGTCGCGTTGAATTCATATCTTACGCATCAATGCGAACTGACGGAGGACCTGCTCCCGGTTGAGGGATCAACTGCTTGGCAGCAGTACGAATGGTTGAAAGCCGACCTCGCTGCTCATCAGGACGGATACACGGGCACGATTGCGACGATGCATCACCCGTTATACGACTGGGAGCTGTACTATAAGTGCGAATGGATCGCCTGGTTCGACCTGGCGACGCAGGTGCATCTGTGGGAAGTGTTCCAGGAGTACGATGTCGAGATGGTTCTGTCGGGGCATAATCACAACTATCAGAGATGGACGACCCAGGATCCTTACGGTAACTACGATTCAGAGGGCGTTAGACAGTTCGTAGCAGGAACGGGTGGTGCCTATCTGTGGCAATTGCCTCCGGAGAACCCGTTGGACAGCGTGGCGGACTATCCTCACGGAATACCGGTCGAGACCCTGGAGAACCTTGAGTACTACGACGGGGACCACTTCGGTGCGATGCGTTTGGTGCTGAGCGAGACAGGCTACGAGTATGCGTTCATCTCGGTGGATGGAGATATCATCGATGAGGGAGAAGTCGTCTGCGTTTGACGGATTGCCGATCTCGAGCGATTCGAATGCCGCCATGGCTCCGTGGAACTCATTGATGAAATCGGGGAATGTGCATCGGAGCGCTAGTCGTGTCCCGCTCCGAGCCCGTCACGGGCATCCCAGAATGCATCGATGAATGCCATCCAACCCAATCCAGATTCCGAGCCAAGTTGGGGGAAAGCGTAGGACCGATACTCGGCCTCTGACCCGCCCAACATGAGCTCTTCAAGGGAATGACTGGGCGTGAGTGGCAGGTATATGCCCATGCCGGTATGCATGCCATCTGTCAGTTTCGTCGTCCCAATCGCTATCACGGCATCAGAGTAGGCATCGATGACGTCATTGCATGCCTTCACAATCCTCTTGTCGACGATATTCTGGGCAAGGCTGTCCATGAATATCCCCAGGTCCACTCTGGTGATTGCATATGTTCCGTAGAGGATAGGTGCGTCCACTCGAGCAGCCTTGATCGCTGCGGAATAGTTTTGGATATCCGGTATGAGCAATTCAGTGAGATTGACGATCGATCCTGCTAGAGCATCCATGCACCCCAGGTCAATAGCGGCCTTCGAGTTGACCATCTCGGATTTGTACGGAGTGTCAACCATCATATCGGTGAAATGCTCCGTGATTGATATGGAGAGCTCCCTGGGTGTGATGTCACGGTCGAGTTCTATCTCCTCGAGGATCCTGTCATAAGCGATCCCCCTCCATCCAGTGTAGCATTCGCTCGCAACGAGGTAGTCGACTTCCGCGAAGGCACTGTACTCATAGGCGACTTCGACTTGGCTGACGAGGCACTCATCGGCCCCGATGATGTCGACATGGTATCCGTCGAGCGCCTTGATCGCCTCCTTATGGGTCAAGCTGTCAGGCCCGACACCTTCCTCATCCGAAGGATGGTCATCCCAAGCGATGTAGTACGGCGTGCCATGATCCCAGAAGACTATGATCGTGTATTGCGCAGATGATTTTTCGAAGGCATATGACACGAAGCTCGTCAAAGTGAGCGGGTCGCCCATATTGACCTCTTGATTGTGGAAGACGTAATCCGTCATCTCTTCGAGTTCCCCTGTATTCACCTTGTACAGCACAGCTGGCCCATCGAACCGATCTACCAACGTGAAGACATCTACGTTCTCGGTCGATCCGACCTCCATCAACTCTAGCAGGTCCGTCTCGACGACCCCGACTTCCTCTCCGCCCAGGGTCGTGTCGAGGTTATTATCGCCATCCAGATAAACCAGGACTCTCCATGTCGGGGTCAACTGATCTTTGTCACTGTTCGACACAATTTCGCTGCCAGCAATCACGGGCTGAGCTACGAACGCTGCAAACACGATGATAGCTGAATACACCAGAATATGCTTTCTAAACTCTGTCCTCACGACATTATCCCCCCACCGCTGCAGACTGTGGCTGGCGGCTGGGTCGGTGAAGTGTATCTGGCATATTTAGTTGTTAACTGACTCATCCGGTGAAACCCCGGATACGTACACCGGAACGGCTGAGAGCGCCGGACAAGATGTCGTCTCTCGGATTGCTGAAATAGAAAAGAACGGGGGCTGAAACCCCCTGCTCATGTTAACGGTTTCTTCGGTCACGCGTTGTAGTCCACAAGGAACGCATGCCATCCCATGTCGTTGGCAAACGCCACATCAATGTAGGCATCCTTGTACATGTCCCAGTCTCCGCCTACGCCCCACCAAAGAGTGAGGCCGTGGCATGCCGCTGCTCCAGGACCGTTCACGAACGCGAGCACAGACGAATCGATGGCTGCGATCATGGCAGACGTCGCGGCTCTGAGCGTTGCGTCCTTGATCTTCGTGTCCGCGAGCAAATATTCGCCGAAGTCAGCCATGTCCACGTGCTCCGATGTGGCCCATGCACAGTACGCGCTCTTGAGTGCGTTCTTGTAGCTCCTCTTGTAGACAGCCAAGTTGTCGTGCATCGATCCGCACCAGTCGTCGAAGACCTGTGCCTGTTGACCTATGCTCGCAACGTCAATGGCCGATAGAGCAACCGTGGTCGCCCAGTTCAGCGGGTTGTAGTACGCGCCCCATCCGTCCACCAGGTCGCACGCGAGCTGGTCAGGCGTCCTCGAAGGATCGTTGGCCACCGTAGTGAACATCAGGTCGTACGGGAAGCCGTTCATCGGTATGGTCTCTTCAGATGCAACCACGTTGTCAACCATCCCTGTGAGGGATATCTGGTACAAGACCTCTATCGCAGCCATGTTGCAGCAGTCGAACGACATGACATCGATGTACACGCCAGCACTCACGAGCGCTGCCTGGAACTCTGGCATCAGGATCTTGTCCCCGGAGGTCTGGTCGTTGCTGAAGTATCTCCACGCATAGCCGTGGTCCGAAGCTGTGATCACCAGGTGGTCGCTCGGGTACAAGGTCGATACCTCTTGCAGGAACCAAGCGAACGTGGCTCCATCGCCGAAGTTCATTTCGGGGTAAGTGTTGACCACTTGCGTCGTGCCGCCATCGATCTCGATGAGCTCTATTCCCTGAGTGCTCATTCTGTCGAGCATGACTACGACGTTGAGCCCTTCGCTAGACGGTATGTTTAGAAGAGCCGGTAGGCTGTACTCGTCATAATACCGTTCAAGGTCGTTGTCTCCATTGTAGTAGATGGCGAGAGTCCACGGTGTGGTCTCTCCCTCCGCTCTGGCATGGCCGACGAGCATGATGCTCGGAGCCACTAGAACGGAGGCGATCAGAATCCCAAGGCACACTCTAGTATTGAGTCCCCTCATGTTCTTAGTCCCCTTTGGAGAGCATTCAGTAAGAACGCTCGAAAACAGCTCCCCACCGAACGGGAAATGGGCCACTGACTATATCAACAGTGCCACTGATTGACATTGCCCATATATCTACATCTTATAATCTCTGAATTGCGTTATCTTAAGTTTGCGGGTCATATCACTTTGCCTGGACGATTGATTGATGATTCAGAATTATGAATGCGATGGCTATGCTTAGGAGTGGGGGCAGAGGGATTTGAACCCCCATCAACGGGTTTCCACCACGCGGAGAGCGACTCCGTGTGTTACGGACATCATGGGTCATCGCTCCAGTTACTCATCACCGGTCAGCAACCCAATGGAAATCATTCCCATAACTGGAGCCCGTAAGGATACCAGGTTACCCCATACCCCCGTATGGTTTGGGACGTAGGCGAGCCTACTTCTTCCTAAGCCGCTGTGCTCGCTTTCTTCTTCTCATCTTCTTCTTGCGCCATTTCCAGCGCTGCTTGCCTTTCTTCTTCCAGGCGCGTGAGCTTCGTTTCATGAGTTAGACTCCCTTACGTCGTTTGGGCGTACATCGCTCCCTTTTAATATGCCTTTTGGCGGGCCAAGCGGGCCGGTCGGGAATTTCGGGCGTTTTTGACGCCATTCGAACCCGAGACCACTGGCTCCCTCCGTCCCCCATGAGGGGACTTAGAAGGCCAGTGCTATATCCTGACTAAGCCACCGGCCCATGCTGGCCAAAGTCCAGATAATTCGCCTATGTATAAAACCTTGGTTGTTGCACACCCTTACCCTTCCCGATCAATGGTCGGGGCGTTTAATGAGTTAATTTAAAAACACAGCACCTCCCTCAGGGCTCTTGCATGGGCAACATAAACATATTCGAATTGAAGAAGACCGATCTCAGAAATGCCGTCGTCATCGACGGTTTCCCCAGTGTCGGACTGGTCAGTTCGATAGTGGCTAGTTACCTGATAGCTCTCCTGAAGATGGAATACATAGCGGTGATGGATTCAGACATGTTCCCCACCGTCTCCTTGATAAAAAACTCCGAACCGCTGGGTCCTGCTAGGATATACGCTCGTCCGCACCTGAAGGAGGGTGAGCAGCAGATTGTCGTCTTCTCGACCGAACTGCAGCCATCCGGAGCGTTGCTGAGGCCTCTCGGGACAGCGATGATAGATTTCGCAATCGAGCAGAAATGCAGGCTCGTGATATCCGCGGGCGGACTGATCGTCGAACGGGGCGAGGAAGAGCCAGAGGCCTCCTCAGGTGAGGTCGCGGTCTATGGGATCGGTAGCACGGAAGCCGCACAGGAGCTGCTTAAGTCGGCCGATGCCGAACCGTTCATAGAGGGCGTGATCTCGGGTACCGCAGGCGTTCTATTGAACGAAGGCACGAGGCGCGGGGTCGATGTCATCACACTGCTCGCAGAAGCCCGTCCAGATGTGGCAGACGCTCGGGCCGCAGCACTCATACTCGCTGTGATCGACCAGATGGTCCTCCATCTCAACCTGAACGTCGAACCACTCTGCAAGGAGGCCGAACGCCTAGAAGCCCAGCTGAAGATCCTTCACAGGGACGCAGAGAAGAAGAGCGATGGTCAGAGGCCGGATCTCGCCGGTTACCATTGACCGTTCGAACTTGCGAACCATCGTGCTTTCGATTGTCAGTACCGAGAGCGCGAGCTACCAAACTTTATTAGATATACTGATGATTCTTCCTGTGATGCGGGCCAGCGGTTCCAAGTTCAGGCATTCTTTGATTTCATCTAATCGCGAAGGAACTGGGACCGCTCATGATAAGCAACCTGCAATGGATTGGCAGGTGGTGCGATGCTAGATGTTCTCTACAATCTCCTCATCATTCTGATGGTCCTTTTTTGGCTTCTTAGCTTCAAGAAGACGAAGAGGCCAGGCAGGCTCAGGAGATTCGTATCGAAGAACGCGCTGGTCGTGGGCATTTCACTATGGATATTGGCATCAATCCTCGTGGTCGTATTCGTGGTGGAATTCGACTACTTCGGGGATAGTCGCGATGTGGACGATGCAGTGGATGCCGCCGTCGTCAATTGGACGAGCGGGATCAATCCTTACACGGAATTCGTCGTTCCGAGGTTCAGCGAGATGGGGCATTTTGCCATTTTTGGCGATAATTCGGACAGCATCGCCGTGTGGTCGTACGGTCCATACAATTACCTGCCATTCGATCTGATGTTTTATTCAACTGCTCACGCAGCTCTTGGAGAATTCGGATCCCCTGTCTGGTTCGTCATCACCAATATCATGTGCGCATCCTTCGCGCTCTTCCTGTTTTACAGGCTCCTCGATATCAAGAATCCCTATCTGTACTCTCCATTTGCCATAATGCTGGTAATATTCTATGCGTTCGATAACACCAGCCTGACCATGCTTTTAATAATCGGAGCTTTATATTTAAAAGAACGGTCCCCGGTCATCCCCGAAACACTCGCTGTGATGGCAATGGGCGTGGCATGTCTAACCAAGATCTTTGCCGTGATCCCATTCATCGTTCTCGCACTCTTCATCCTTCAAAGGGAGATCAAGAATCGCGATCTCAGAAAAATCGCGGAGGCCGCTGTCGCGATCGCTGCCGCTTGCATAATTGCCATTCTTGTCATAGCACCGTTCGGAATGTCCGATGTGCTCGATTCCACGGTGTTCGTCTATTCGTCTGGTGAGGTCCGCGACGACATGCCAATCGGAGGGACGGTTCTGAGCGAACTCATCGGAGGCAATTCATACTACTCCTATATCTGCTTGGGAACGATGGCGGCAGCAGTCCTCATAGGCCTGCTCCTGCGCTCGTCGAACGATAGAGTCCTCTTGTTCCTCAGCGTTTTCCTGCTCGTCTCGGTCAAGAGCACGCTGGCGCCATTTTGCATCGCCTGGATATTCCTTGCTCTCAAGTACCGCGATGTGCTCGTGCTAAGGGACAAAGAGTTCGAGACCACCAAGACCCCACCCCCTCAAGCATCGGATCCTTGAGATCACCGTCTGGCCTGTTCGCGTCCCGTGTCAAATGAGCGGCCCCCGTTGTTCCTAAAGAAATATCTATTGTTTCAACCATGCACAGATGGAGACGCTAGTTATCGCACAAACTTCGAGGTATGTTCATGACTGCGCAAAAAGCTTCAATCAAGACCGAGGTCCCCGGACCGAAGTCCAAGGAACTCGGAAGGCTTAGGGAGGAGTACCTCTCAAAGGGGGTCGGGATTGTCGCACCGATCTTCATTGAGACAGCCGAAGGATCATTGTTGAATGACGTGGACGGGAACGTGTTCATCGATATGGGCAGTGGAATCGGGGTCAATAATGTCGGAAACAGACCCCCTGAGGTTGTAGCTGCCGTGAAGGAACAGGCAGACAAGTTCCTGCACCTCTGTTTCCAGGTGACTCCGTACGAGAGCTACATCAGGCTCGCTGAGAAGCTCGCCAAGATTGCACCTGGTAAGGATCTGACCAAATCCGTTCTCTTCAACTCTGGCGCCGAAGCCGTCGAGAATTCCGTCAAGATCTCGAGGCATTTCACGAAGAAGTCAGCAGCGTTTTCGTTCGTCCACGCGTTCCATGGGAGGACGATGATGGCCATGGCCCTCACATCGAAGGAGATGCCCTACAAAGCAGGCTTCGGCCCACTCCCTGAGACGTACAAGGTCGATTTCGCGTATTGTTACAGATGTCCTCTACAGATGAGCTATCCATCCTGTGGTATCGCATGCGCAGACAAGATCGATGAGATATGGTCCGCCCCACAGTTCGAGGGGAAGGTGGCATGTCTGATCGGTGAACCGATATCCGGCGAAGGTGGATTCATAGTTCCGCCGAAGGAGTTCTACCCTAAGATCACCAAGATATGCAGGAATCACGGGGTCGTCTATATCGACGACGAGATCCAGACTGGCGCTGGCAGAACGGGGCGTATGTGGTGCGTGGAGCATTGGCCCGGGACCGAACCGGACATGCTCGTCAGCGGAAAGGGCATCGGCGGCGGATTCCCGGTCTCAGCGACCACGGGCAGACCAGAGATAATGGATGCTCCGCAGGTCGGAGGTCTGGGCGGGACTTTCGGCGGGAACCCGGTCGCGTGCGTCGCTGCTCTCGCACAGATGGCCCTCATCGAGAAAGCGCTGAAGAACGTCTCTAAGATCAACGTGTACATGACCCGCAGGTTGTTGGAATTACAGAAGAGATTCCCTATAATCGGAGATGTCCGTGGAATGGGTGCCATGATGGCTGTGGAATTGGTCGACGATGCGAAGACCAAGGCTCCCGCTGCAAAGGAGACGAAGGCGGTCAAAGCTGCTGCGCTCCAACACGGCCTCCTCTTGTTGACCTGTGGCACCTACGACAACGTCATCAGGCTCCACCCTTCGATGGTGATGCCCCCGGAGACACTCGAACAGGCGATGGACCTGCTGGAGCAGAGCTTCGAGGAAGTGATTAAGAAATAATCGCATCATCTCGATCGGACGAGATTCCGAAACCATTTCCCTTCATTCCAATTTCATTCTACTTACTGGTCACAGGTTTCGCTTTGCGGCTATTCCATTTGCTTTGGCCAGATCCTCTTCTGTGTTGATGTTGATCGTGAGAAGGGGATCCTCGATCGTAATCAATCTCGTCTCAATCTCGTTGGAAACGACATTCAATCCCGCCCAAACCATCCTTCTCCCACCCGGCGAGACCAAGACTGATTCGGGATCTATCGCTCCTATGGCAATCTCGACCGGGACGACTGCAGCGCAGCTGCCTTCCATCGCATCCATGATCAATGTCTCTGTATGCCCGACGCGTGCGAACGGAACATCCACGTTCAAGCTCACAAACCTCCCGAGTCGGTCGATGAGTTCCAGCGTGTCTTCGTGATATCCGATTCCGGAGGTGATGATAATCTCGATCCCGATCCTATCGGCCAACTCCCTGGTTCCAATATTCTCTTTCGTGATGGCGACAAGCACACCATCGAGTGATTCGCATCGCAGAGCCTCAGCTGCACGATGCAACAATGTCTTCCCATTGACTTCCAATAATGCTTTCTCGGTCGGTCTGCCGAATCTGGTCGCCTTGCCACCGGCCATCACTACGCCCTTCAAATCACCAACACCCATGCAAGGAGTGTCAGGAGCCGGCCTATCTCATTCGCTGCGCCAAAGGCATCTCCAGATACCCCTCCGAAGTTCTTTCTAGCCTTGAGGGCTACCCAAAGCCCACCAGACATTCCAACGAATACGATCGGGAAGAATAATCCCGAGATCAAGAACGCCGCGGATCCCGCGATCACGATCGCGACTAAAAGACGTTTCAAACCGGCCTCCTCCACGAAAGTCTGCCCCATCCCAGGATGCGCGCTTGGACCGATGCGGATAGCTGTGAGCAACGCCAATTTCCCACCCATCTCTGCAATCGCGAATCCGACGACCACGGAGACGCTCCATGGTAGCCAGGGCAGAGCGAGTGTATCTTCAGCACTCATGCATAATCGGCTGACGAGTGCGAACATGAGGACCAGATAGATGACGACTGCAAATACTCCACCAACGCCACAGTGGACGTCCTTCATCGCGTTCGTCTTGCGGTCGTGATCCCCACTTGTCATCAATCCGTCCGCGAAATCCGCCATTCCCTCAGTGTGCAGAATCCCGTTGATGTAGTACAGGAGTACGATGACCAGCCCACCGGAGACTAGGAACATTCTCGGCCCCAATACTGAATCTAAAAACATCGCGGCGATGACTGCCGAGAGACCGACCACGAGTCCTACCAGAGGGAAGAACTGTTGCTGCCTGGCCGCTTTCCTTAGATCCATTGTGGCTCCAGGTATCCTGATCCTTGTGAGCAAGGCGAACATCTCAAGCGTCATCGTAAACCTCGAACAATCTGGTCATGGTCGCCGCCACGAGGGCCCCAACTGCGTCATCCATGAATGGGGGTAATCTGCCGATCACTCCTGGCTTCTCTCGGTCATATCGGACATAGTTGAACAGGGCTTTCTTCCCACCGATGTATTCGGCTATGGACATTCCGATCAACTCGTCCGCGACAAGGGAGGCGGGATCGTCGGCACCATTGAAGATGCATTTCGAATCCGATGCCATGATGTCGTCCAGATGGCTCGAGGCCTCGATGAGCAGAAATACATTGGGATCTCGCAGGTTCCGCTCCAGAAGTTTTCGGTACCTATCCTTGAGCTTCTGGACAAGCGAATCCTCTGCATCTCCGACATA